>JAFGXO010000159.1 GCA_016936595.1 Bacteroidales bacterium
AACCCAAATCTATTATCGGATACAATTAAATCTATTTTTTGAGTTGAACTAATTTTTTTTACAAATTTTTTGTTTTGATAAAAGAAAAATATGAGTTTAGGAAAAGAAAGTAAAATTTTGAATGGTAGGAGAGTAGCGTTTTTTGTATATGTAATATTAAGCTTAGGTGCTGATAAAATCACGAGAGACGGAAATTCATCTTTTAAAAAATCAGATGATTTTCCGTCTGCCGCAATTGTTATATTGTGTTTTAATTTAAGTGTATTAATAATTGGAACAAGTCGGGTTGCGTGCCCAATCCCCCAATTTAAGGGTGATATTAAAATATTCATTTTCGTTTTTCAGATTCTTAGTCTTCAGTTTGCTTCCTGCTTAATGCCTACAGTGAACTGCCTATTAATCTGCAATTTTTTTGTTTACTATTTCCAGTATTTTTGTTTCTTTTTCTATTGTTTTAGATTGAATATTTTCGGCTTCGGTTAATAATTTTTGCAAGAATTCTTTGTCGTTTAAACCTTCGGCGTTAATTTTTACGTTCAAAAAGGCTCCCATTACTGCCGAGCGTGCAGCAAGAGCTCCAACTCCGGCGTCTGAGATAGATGCTTTTAGACCTATTTCCGCCATTGCTTCCATTACCTCCATAGATTCGTAGGCTGTTTTCATAACCTTAAATGGAATTTCAATTGCATATTTTGTAGCTTTTTGAATAGCTTCTGAGCGAGCTGCTTTTTCTTCTTCGGAATTTTTAGGTAGTTTAAAAGCGTCCATTATTTTGTTAAAAGCATTGGTGTCTTCATCAACTAAATGTAAAAGTGTTTCTTTGTAAAGTTGACCTTTTTCAGCCCAGTTGGAATAAAGTTTCCAATTGTCGTCCCAACCTCTTTTATGCGAAGAAAGATTAGCAACCATTGTACCCAAAGATGCACCCAGAACGCCCATATATGCTGCTATTGAGCCTCCCCCGGGAGCCGGAGATTCTGATGCTGTTTCGTTGGCAAAATCTTTAACTGTCATGTTTATAAGAGGTTGATTACTAATATCTTCTAATAAATATTCAATTATTTTTTCTTTAGGGTTAAAAGGTTTTAAGTCGTCTAAACCAAGTGATTTAACAGCAATTTTTATTATATCTTCTTCCGAAATTCCGGTTGAACGTTGTTGTTTTTCCAAATAATGTTTTCCGGCATCAATCATAGCTTGTTTTGGAACTAAGCCAACAAGTTCGGATCCTGTAACTCTAATTCCTCTGCTTGTTGCACTTTTTACCACTTCGTCAAATGCTTTATGTATTGAAGTAATCGAAATATCTGTTAAATTCATCGAAATTTGAGCAATTCCATATTCTTCGATATACCAACCAATAGCTTTAGTTTTAGGTAAAGTTCCGGGCTGACGAATAGGATTTCCGTTTTGGTCTAAAAGGTTTTTTCCTGTTTTAGGATCAGTTTTTACTCTACCTGCTTCGCGAACATCAAAAGCAATGGCATTAGCCCTGCGAGTAGAAGTTGTGTTAAGGTTGAAGTTATAAGCAACAAGGAAATTACGAGCACTAATTGCAGTTGCTCCGGCTTTAGCGTTAAAATCAGTGGGTCCAAAATCAGGTTTCCATTCCGGATTTTTTAATTTTTTTTGCAACCCTTCATATTCGCCCGAACGCACGGTTGCTAAATTGCGTCTTTTTTCTTCGGTGGCAGCAAATTCATAAAAATAAACAGGTATATTTAATTCATTGCCAACTTTTTGACCAAGTTTATGAGCATATTTTACAACTTCGTCCATTTCAATATTTGCAACTGGAACAAGCGGACAGACGTCGGTTGCACCAAATCTGGGGTGTTCGCCATGATGTTTGCTCATGTCAATTACTTCCGATGCTTTTTTTATAGCAAGAAAAGCAGCTTCAATTACAGGTTGTGGTTCACCAACAAAAGTTACAACTGTTCGGTTAGTTGCTTTTCCCGGGTCAACGTCTAATAATTTTACGCCGTCAACAGTTTCAATAACATCAGTTATTTGTTTAATGATACTCATATCGCGTCCTTCGCTAAAATTTGGAACGCATTCAATAAGTTGTTTTTGCATAATAAATTTATGTTTTAATTTTTAATAATTGTTGTTTAAGTTTGTGATGTTGCCGGATAAATTGTTTAATCAATTTTTCTGAATCATTGTACCATCGGAATAGGTAATGGTAAAAATTCATTGTCGGCATATATGCCTGTAAACCCAAATTGGAATGCACTTTTAGGTGTACTTTGCCATCTTAAGCCCGGAATAAATATTGCAACTCCATTTTGTTGATTATTTACGGCTGGGGCAATAAAAGAATCAAAAACGAGACTAATTTTAGTACTGATTTTTGAAATTCCGGCAACTGAAAAAAGTAATCGTCCTTCGGTATCGCCTTCTAAAATTAAAGCTCCATAACCTGCCGAAATATTAAAATTACTTGTGTAATTTCCTAATGAGAAAGCAGCATAAGGTAAAGCTAAGGCATAATCGGGTAAAATCCATGAGCCGGTGCCAAGAAGTGCCCCTAATCCAAGGCTTGCGTTATCATTTGAAAGTAAAGAATATTTTATTGTGCCAATAATTGGAGTGCCAACCCAACTTGTCATAATTCCTATGCTTGTTTTTTTGCCTACTCCAAATTGAAAATCAGGTCCGTATAAGTTCCATAAAATATAACTTTCGTCTTTTTTAAGTGGTAGCCCGTTTGTTGTAATAAAATATCTTGTTGAAAAAATTGTTTCGCCTATAAAATTCCCGTAAGTATCAAATTGTCCGGCTTTTACTTCTTCAATTTTGTAAATCACGTGTTTAGGGATAATAATATCGCCCAAATTGCCGGTTCTTATTAAAACTTCGCGAGCATCTTGAGATATTATTTCGCCAACATATATAGAGCCGTCATTTTTTGTAATAGAATATTGCTTATTTACAAGTGTTGAATCGTCTTGAGCATTTAATGATAAATTTATTATCAATAAAAAAAATGATAATAAAAACAGCTTGAATAGTTTCATTTCTTTTTTTGTAAAAGTACATAATTTTGTTGAAATAGAACAAAAAAATCCGGCAAATTTTGTCGGATTTTTTATAATTATTACAATGCAATTATTTTTTCTTATGATAAATATAAATCATTGAGTACGTGTAAGTTGATTCTGTTTCATCAACTATATTAATATAATTATCGGAATGTTCTAATTTTAAAACTAATTGATTATCAGATAATTGGTTGATAATAAAAGTTTGAGTAATGGTGTTGTCATCTCATAAATTATAAAATGTGCAAAGTTTTAACATCTTTTTTTTTATTTAAGTTTGCTCTTTTACTGGTTTTTTGTATAGTTAGATGCTATGTTTTTTGGATTTTGTTTATGTAAAAATATGATTTTGTTTTAAAAGTTGTTTATATCTTAGTTTTATTTCCAAATAACAAAATCGTAGTCTAAATTTTCGCGTCGGTTTGTAGGGTTTTGCATACCTTTAGTAAGTTCACTTATGCTTTGCATTACATAATTTTGAATTTCGGAGAGCATAATTACTCCGTCGTTTTGTTGAATACACAAAAATATCAATTATTGTTTTTCATGGAAATTAAGAGCAAATTATTAATGGTGAGTATTACAAAATAATAAGTTTTTCATTATTATGGAAAAATGAAGTAAAAATAATACTAGATGCTTGATATTTAACTCATTTTGAAAATCCTGAATATTTCAATAATTTACTTATTGATTTTGTAGAAAGTTTATAAATAAAAAAGGAACTATTTTATCATAGCTGGAATATGCTACTGCAACCATAAAAAAACTCTTTCACTTAAAAAACAATTGAATTAAATAGTTCCTAAAAAGTTCATAAGCTTGCTTAAAGAAAAATGTTAATGCAAAAGTCGGTTAATTACATCTAATATACAATACCTCGAAAGTGGTATTTTATTTGAAAAACGCAATTTATTTCCAGATTACAAAATCATTATATAGTTTTTACAGCGATTATTTAGTTTTTTGTAGTTGTTAATTTTCTGATATTAAGCGTAATATGGTCTTTGATTTGAAATTAAATAATCAATTTAGGATAATAAATATGTAGTTGCAAATACTAATATGCTTCCTAACAAAAGTAAAAAAGTAAGACTAACAAGGCAACCGCTTTTTCCAATATTCTTTTTCGATGCTTTAAATCTTTTCTCTAATGATTCAGGTTGATGTTTTTTTTGTAAAATATCTGTTTTTTGAATTTGTATAAGTTGTTTGTTTTGCTCTGGTTGTGTTGTAAAGGTTCTTTTGTTTAAGGTCTGTTCTATATACTCAACTTGTTCTTTTGCTTCTCGAAGTGAGCACGAAGTTTTTTCTTTGTAAAATTTAACTGCTAATAATTTTTGTCTTTTTTGCAACAATTTTTTTACATGTTCAATATCTTCCTCTGATAAGGTTGAGGTTTCTTCAGGTTGATTGAACGGAGTAGTATTGTTTTGTTGTTTAATGTTAAAGTTGGCTTTGTTTTTTTCTAAAATATCAATAAATTCTTTTGATTCTTTAAGTCCTTCACCTGTTATACTTCTATAAAATTTTATTGCCTCAATTTTGTTTCCTCGTTTAAGATGCTCTAAAATGGTTATTTTTTGATTATCTGTTAATTCAAATTTCATTTCTACTTGGATTTAATTGTTTTTTGTTGTATGTCTTGCTTTTAATTATATGTTTGTGTAAATATATGGTTTTAATTTATGATCGGCTATCATTCTAAATATATTAAAAAATTTAAAATACTACCTCCAAATAACAAAATCGTAGTCCAGATTTTCGCGTCGGTTTGTAGGGTTTTGCATACCTTTAGTAAGTTCGCTAACGCTTTGCATTACATAATCCTGAATTTCGGAGAGCATAATTACTCCGTCGTTGTTTAAATCGGCTTTTTTAGATTTTAATCCTGCAATAAGTGAATATGTAAATACACCGTTTTGAATTTTTTTGCTTTCGTAGGCATATTCTTTTCCTCCTGCAGAAGAAATAATTGTTGTGCCGGAGCCTCTTCGTAAATCGGCAAAAAGAACTTTCATTAGTTCAAAACTGTTTTGTGTTTTTCCAAATTGAGGAATGTTCCCGAATTGTTGAGCCCACAAACTACGTCCGTTGGCAAAAGTTGTGTCTGAAGTGTTAGTTTGATTATTGTTTCCGGTTGTATTGTCGTCATTGTCGTTGTCAATTTCGCCGGAATGGCAAGCATCAATAAAAACAACTTTTTTTCTTGCCGGTATGCTGTCAACTAAGTCAATAAAATCTTCGTATTTTAAAACAGTATTATAAAAGTCGAAAATATCAAATTCGTAGGTTGTTAAATAGTAGTTATACTGTTGATCTAAAGTTCCGTGACCTGCAAAAAACAGAACAACTTGATCGTCAACTTTAGTATTTTTTAAAATCGACTTCATGTTTAAAATATTGGCACTTGTTGCCTGTTCGTTTACTAATTTATAGGTGTGAATTTCGTTAAAGAGTTTGTTTTTTGAGCCCAGAAGAGTAATAACGTCTGATGCATCTTTTGCTGCATAATCCAAATTTAAAGTTGAGTCTTTATAATTTGAAACACCTATTGAAATAATATATAAATCCGAAGGAGATTCTGTTTCGCAAATTATCGAAAAACTTTTTTTGAGCGATTCTGCCCCTTGAGAATTTGTTGTTGTAACGTCTATCCTGTTTTTACCGTTGCTAAGGGTTATTTCAAATGAATTTGAGTATTCTTTTTTGTGCAAATTTTTAATTATTTTTCCATTACTTCCAAAAATTGGAACACTGTTAACCCAAATATTTACTCTGTCAAGTTCATAAATAGAATCTATTGCAGCTATACTAATTGTAATAGTTTTATTATCGGTTGAAATTGGAATATCAGAACTATTTGTTATGTTAATTTCGGGTATATTGTAATTTTTGTCAAAAATATAGTTTGTAAATCCCATTTTTTTAAGGCGTTTTAAATAAGCTTTTTTGTATATTTCAATTTCGGAAGCCGGAGTGTAGTCCAAACTTGCCAGAACAGTGTCGGGGCGATTAAATTTAATATCGAATTGATCAAATGTATAAAGCTGATTTTTAAGCACAAAGCTAATGTATTTCATTGCACCTTTTGTTGAATAATAATAGTTGTTTGTGTCAACATAAATAAAGTCTGTTTGGTCAAAGGCGGCTAAACTGATTATTGCTTGTCCGGTTTGTATGTTCCAAAAATTTATTAGTCCGTCAAATCCCGAAGTTGCAATGTACTTGTGTTGATGGTTAAATTTTATATCCGAAATTTTGGTTTGATGTCCTGTTTTTACTTTGAAAATTATTTTATTTTCTTGAAAATTAAAAAGATATAAGTTTTTGTTGTTGTCTGTGTATGTGCATAATTTGTTGTTTTTATCAAAAGCAAAAGGAGTAATGCCTGATAATGTGTTGATTAATTTTTGAGAAGAAGTTTCGTAAATTTTAATTATTGAATCTGATGAAGATGCAATGTAAAAGTAATTTCCTGAAGGGCTAAATCCACCGGAGTCGTATTTTTTATCAAGTAAAACTGTTGAAATTTTTTGGGTTAAAGTTAAATCCCATAAGTCGCAAATTAAGCCGTTGCTAGTGTTTTTAAAATTGAGCATAAATTCGCCATCGGGGCTGATATTTACGTAGTAAATGTCTCCTTGAATAGTAAATTCCGATTTTTGAAACAGATTCTTAGTTTTTATTTTTTTCTTTTTTGATTTTTTTGAAAATGCGAAAATTGTAACATCAGCAGAAAAAACTGTTTGACGGTCAATGATTTTTTCGTGTGTCCAAAAAGATTTTGATTGTGTGTGTGTTGCATTAAAAACAACTTCAATTATTGAATTTGTGTCGGCAATAAAATATTGTTTGTAAGTGTCTTTTTTGTTGTTTTTTATAAATAATTGTTTTCCTGAATTTTGAATATCCCAAATAAACGGTTTTTGAACAGAATTATCTACGGTTTCGGTTTTTCTGTTTATTTTATCAAGAGAATTTAAGATGAAAATTTTTTCGTGGTTGATGTTATAAAAACTTGAAATAGAGCTGTATTCATTAAAAAAGTTTTTTTGGATAAAATTTGGTTCGGGTGCAGTGTTTGTAAGCATTTGTCCTTTGTTTGCCAGATTCCAAATTCGGTTACTTCCGTCGTTGTAAGTTAAAAACATAAAGTTGCCGTCGTCAGAAAAAGCCATTGAAGTAATGCTGTTAGCTCCACCTTGAATTACTTTTGTAATTGTGAATTTTTCGAGATTCCAAATTATTATTTTTCTGTCTTTTCCGGCACTTGCCAGATATTTGCCACCTGAACTTGCTGTTATTGTTGTTGGTTCTTTTGTGTGTCCGTTTAATAAGCGTATTCGTTTACCTGTTTTATTTTCAAATACATAAATTAAATTATTTCTGTTGGCTGCAATAAAATAGTCTTTAGTTTGTTCAATGTCAAAAAAAGTATCCCATTTGTTATTAGCCCAAAGTGTGAATTTTTTTCCTGAACTATTATTAGTTGTTCGTCGTTTTATTACACCGTTGTCGCCGGCAGAAAAAACAAAAATATTATCAATATCAAAAATTACTGAGTTTGATTGAGATCTGAATTTTTGAACATAGTTTTTGTAAGTAAGTTCATAAATGTAAACAAAATATTCGTTTTTACCTCCAAATCCAACATAAGCACCATTTGAACTAAATTTTACGGTTGAAAAAGTTTTTCGGGCTTTTATGTTTAATTTTGTGCGAATATTTGTTGTTGTATTAATGAAAATGATAGAATCGGTAGCACAAACAAGGGTTTCGCCGTTGGGACTGTAGTCTATACTTTTAACTGCTTCGGTAAATTTGTATTCCTTTATTAAGTCGCCGTTGGGGTAGTTCCAAATTTTAACAGTTTTATCGTTGCTTGCAGTTGCAAAAGTGTTGTTATTAGTGTTCATTGCAATTGCATTAATTGGGGCTTTGTGGCCAATAAGAAGTTTCATTTGCATAAAAGACGACATATCCCAAATAATAACTTTGTTGTCTAATCCGCAAGAAATTAAATATTTGTCGTCGGGTGTGAATTTTAAATCGGTTATTGTTGCCGAGTGCCCTGTTTGAATACTTAAATCTTGTGCGTAAGTATCTGAAAATGAAATTATTATAATTAAAATCAGTGAAATTATATTTTTATTTATTGATGATTTGTCCACTTGTTGTGTTTTTATGTTTTTGTTCCCAAAGTTTAGTATGTTTTGTTGTAATTGTTGAGTTTTTGTATGGTACGTATTCTCCTGAATTATCAAAAATTAAAGTTGTTTCGTTGGTTAAATAAACATAATAATAATAGCCCGGTGTTGGCATATATTCATTGTAATAATAGTCGAAATTACTGAAGTCATTTAAAGAATAATTTGCTAATATGTATGTTTTTGTGTTAGTTTTCAAATCGTTAAAATTAGTTCCTCCTGCGTATTCTATTATTCCTGATGGATATATTTCAACATAAAGTCCTTCTAAAAACTCAATACCATAATCTTCGTGACCGTGGTTAAATAAATAATAACAAAAAACAATATTAGAGCTGTTAAAAGTGTTTTGTAATGTTGTTTTTATAAGCTCCGGTAAATCTTGACTTAACATAAATGAAGACATGCTAAGTAATTCTCCTGTTTTATATATTTCGATGTCTGTTTGATTAATTAGTTGAATATTGTATATGTTGCTGTCTATATTTGCTGTTTCTGTTATTTTAACGATGTTGATATTAGGGAAATTTTCATTTAAAAAAGTAATAACTTCGGGTGTAATATCCTGAATTTTAAGTCCATAATATATTGCAGTTGAAAATTGACCCGAATTTCCGAATAATAGTCTTATATTTTTTGAGTTGTTAGTGATGTAAATATTTATTTCTTGCTGATCAGATGCACTAAAATTTGTTATCGAATTTATTGTAGCATCGGGGTAATTAGTGTTCATATAATCGATAACAGATTGTGGCATTGAATAAAAATCATAATCAAATTGAAGATAACCTAAAAATTCAATATTTGTAAGGTCTTCTAAAAAAAGTAAACTTTTTGAAATGCCGAGATTAATTTTGTAAATCGAGTAATCTTCGTAATATTCAACTACATTGCCCTGAATAATTTCATTTGGATAATTATTTTGCAGATAATTTTGAATTACTTGAGGAAGAATAGGTGTAGGAATATTAAATTTTTCGGCATACAAAAAATTACTTGATATATCGAAATACACAATTGTTCTGTCTTCGAGTACTACTTGGAAAGTTTTGTCGATAATTGAAGCTTTTTGAATGTTTGTTGAAAAGTTATTTTGTATGTATGTTCGTATTTTAATTGGCAATTTATCAATACTTATTTGAATAACGCGTGCTAAAATATAAATATAGTCAGTGTTTTCTATTTTAAAAGTAACTGATTGATCGGTTGGATTTATAAAATAATCGGAACATTCTTGCCAGTTAATAATTGAACTGCTTGCATTGTTGTTTGGGTTATAAGGGTACCAATATCCTAAAAGAATATCTTTTAAGTCGTTGTTATAATATCCAATGGGGTATCCTTGTTGATTCCATTGAACAAAAATATTTCTTTCTTCGCCCCATTCGTTAATTTCGGGAATTTTAATTTTATAAAGTTTGTAGTTAGGATTGAGCCAGTCGTAAAATTCAAATTGCAATTTTTTTTCGTCGATTGTTACAAGTTTGGGGTCTGCTTTATAATAATACGTAACTTCAATTGGTTTGTTAAAATCAATGCTAAGATGGTATGTTAAATCGGCGTCATCGTGCTCATGGTAGCCGTCTGAGGCGTAAACGGGCACAAAATAAATAAATTTTGAGCCTACCTCGGCAAGTCCTTTTGAAAGTTCGGAGGCTATGTCAAAATCTTGGAATTGATAAAAATTAAAAACCATTTCAGAATCTAGAGCTCCTGCAGGAACATCAAGTTGAACAAGTATTTGGCTTGTTGTGTCCCAAAAATACATTGCTGTATCATTTGAATAATTTGCATAAAATTTTATTATTCCACCGTCGGGTCCTACAAGCCGATTGTATAATGCGTAATCGTAGTCTATTTCAACGTATTTGTAGCAGCCTGAAAATATAATTGTTAAAATTAAAATTGGTACGAAAAACTTTTTCATTTATAATAATTTTATTGTAAAATAATATTTATATTTTTATATAAGCTTATGTGAATGTTAAAGTTGAGTTTTTGTTAAATTTTTAGAGAAAATATTTATGGAAATTGAGATAAAATTACCGAATAAGTATTTGTAATTTGGGTGTGGTTCGTCTATTGAAAGACTGTTGTTTTGTTTGTATTGGTTGGCAAAAATATCTATATTTCCCGTTGAACGTTGTATGTAACCGGAAATTCTAATTCCTTGATATTCAAATCCCCAACCGGAAGTATTATACACTGTAACCAGAGCGTAAGTGTCTAAATGATTGAATATTATGAGGTTTCGATACTCTCGTTCGTAATAGGTGTCCCCCATACTTAAATTCATTAAAAACATCACACTAAATCCTGTAAAAACAAATGGTCTGATAGATTTTGTTTTCATAAACTTGTATCCTCCCATAACCCTAAAACCCGAAAATCGCCATTTTAATTGCAAGCTGTTGTAGTTAAGTATTTGTTGGTTGTTTTCGGAGTTAAAAGTTTGAGAATAATTGGTTAAATCTACTGAATTTTTATAAGATGCTTCATTTTTAAACCAAAAATAAAAAACTTCGGCTTGAGCAAACCATCTAATGTTATGATCGTATCTAACAAAAAGAGCAGGGTAGGGTTTCATGGATTTTATCCTTGAGGTGTCGAGCCCGTCAAATCTAATAGTTTCGTTTTGTTCGTTGGCAAAATAAAAAACATATTCGTTGTTATCGTATTGGTAAAATTCCATTTCTAAGTACGGCGAAGCGAATGATTTTATTCCGTAGTGTAAAAATTGAGCATTAGTGGTATTAGCAAGGCTAAAAAATGCAATAAAAATAAAAAATGTTGTAAATTTCATATATGTAAAACTTTTTTTTACAAATATAAAATTTTGATTTAAAAATAAAATTATTTTTTGACTAACGAAAATATTCTTAAATAACAAATGTTATTTTTTATATTTTATTGTTGTGCCTTTTTTTGAAAAAACTAATCCAATAAGTAAAAAAGATATTGATAAAAACAGCATTGGAAGAGTAATTATGATGTAAATTAATCCAATAAAACCATCGCCATTATCGGTAATTATGCCGATTGTTGTTAAAATAATATTTGTTATAAGTGTTAGTAATGCCACATTTTTCCATTTTTTAAAAATTGTTTTGTCTTCAAAAGTTATAGAGTTTATTTGTTCCCACGATAAGTGTATATTATTTAAAACAATTCCTTCGTCTGTTACATCTTCTAATGATCCGTAATAACCAATGCTGTCGGTTTTTACTTTTATGTTTGTTCCTTTATCAATTTCGTATCCTCTGTTTTTACTACTGTCAACTAAGATAAATTTATCTGCCTGTTGGCTATACATATTTGTTAAAACAAATAATGAGAAAAAGATTAACAGAAATTTAGTTCTTTTCATTGTTCTTATTTTAA
>JAFGXO010000160.1 GCA_016936595.1 Bacteroidales bacterium
TACATTGGTAAATGCCGATGCTACATTGATTTAGTTCAAACGAGTTTTTGCGAAGTTTGGACTAATTTCAATGTGCAATCGGTATTAAGAAAATGAAATCGGATTTTTTAAAGCATTTCGGTATATAAACAATCTCTGTTTGATTTAATATTAGCCGAAAGGCTAATTTTATACAAAAAAAGTAAGAATTATTATTTGATTTCTTAAAAATTAAAGTGTAGATTTATTGGAGAAAAAAGGCAAAATAGCACCTATAAAGATGCGCCTGAGGTCTTAATTGACAAATTATAAAACATTGTTAAATTATTGTTTTTATTTTATTTTAATTTGTTGTCCAGTTTTTGGGGGGAATTATAAATCCGTCTATATTTTGTTATGGTCTGGACGTAAAAATACCAAACTAATACATACGCTGTTGAATGGTCGCCAGTAAAAATAATATGGTAGTCCAATTTTATGTGTAAAGCTATTTCAGGACAAGATATTAGAACTAATCCGGAAAAAGGATTACAAATTGAATATGTAAAAAAAATATTTAAACTTTTAAAATAAAAGCGGAATTTAAGTTATTATTCAATGTTTTATGTATGATTTTTTTTAATTGAGAAAAAATAATCTTAATTTTGAGTAATTTTGCTTATAGCACTGAGTAATTTGTAAAAATATTTATAACTAATTATAAAAGAGGCGTTTCCAAAATGAATAAATGTTTATTATTTCTTGTTTTTTCGATTTTTCTGATTGATTGCTCAACAAGTAGAAATAAAGCCACTAATTTGTTAAGCATTCTTGAAATTAACAAAAGTTTGGTTGACAAAGACTTGCTTAAATTGATGAAAACTTACCCGAACTTTATTATTGGTTCGCATGACAACTATATTGTGTGGTCTGACAGTTCTTTGATGATTTTTGATGATAAAATTGAAAAATCGTATGAAGAAATGTTGAAAAATCCTTCAATTAAAGATATGTTCAAATATAAATATACGCCTTTTATTCTTGATACACCTGCTTTAAATTTTGACCCGGGTAGAATTAGAAATGAAGAATTTTTTAAAAAAATGTATGGGCAAAATAAGTCAGAAGTTGAAAAAAATTTAGTTACTGTTAATTGGCTGCCAAATAATATTAATAAAAAAATATTAGTCACTAAAATTAACGGTGTTAGTGACAGTTTGCAAAAAATATCAGATGAATTAGACACTTTATACCATTTACATAAATACATTGATAATATTGGAGGAACATATAATTGGAGATATATTGCTGAAACAGAAAGATTAAGTGCTCATAGTTTTGGAATAGCAATTGACATAAATATTAAATACTCTAACTACTGGTGCTGGGATAATAATAATAATCGTTTTGAATATAAAAACCAAATACCTCTTGAAATTGTTTCAATTTTTGAGAAACATGGGTTTATTTGGGGCGGAAAATGGTACCATTACGATACCATGCATTTTGAATACAGACCCGAGCTTTTATAAAAATCAGTATCATCCGGAGTGGGGGCAATATTACCGGAATATGCAACAGCCGAAAATCAAATAGAATTATTCTATTTACCACCTTATTCTCCAAATCTTAACTTAATTGAAAGATTTTGGAGATTTTTCAAAAAGAAAGTTATGAAAAATAAATATTACAAAGACTTTAAAGAATTTGAAAAAAAGGTAACTAACTTTTTTGAAGATTTTGATACATATAATGCAGAATTAAAAAAATTATTAACATTAAATTTCGGAATTATTAAAGCAAACTAGTATATCAATGGGAGAAGATATTTTACTAAAAACAAGTATAGAAAATGCAGTTGTTTTTAGTATTGTTTTAAATTGAAAATTAGTTCCTAAACTTATTCAAAGTTAATGGTTTTCCTTTGTATTTAACTCTAATTTTATTTTTTGTTTAAAAAATTAACAATATTATTGATGTTTTTAAACACCTATTACCGACCACAAAAGATAAATTTTATTTTTTCAATTTTTCTATTTTTGTAATACTACTTTTTTATAAATATTCTCTGAATCTTACAAAATTGAATATCAAGGTTTTACTTCCGTCTTTTTCTTTTATCACATTTCTTTCTGATGTTGAGGCTACACATTTTATGTTTTCCATACGAAGCAGATTTACAAGCCGGTAAACAAAAGTAAATTCACCCTGTATATGCACAGCTTCATTATAAGCTTGTTGAGCAACCGGAATATTTGCTATCTCAAATTTTAAGAGACATTCTTGCAAGTATTTTTGAGCTAATTCAGCAATTTCTTCTTCAGTTGCTGCCGGATTTATTGCCGGAAATGGTATATCTTCAATCCAGCCATATTCTTCTATTGCCGTTTGTTTTTGTTTTTCGTCCCATCTGTCAGAAGGGTGATTTGAGAGATTTATGAGCATAGTTTTTAAATTTTAAAAAGAAATCGCCTGAAACTATCCGGCACATTAGCACGAGCATTATTCGATATTTGTGATAATCTGTTGTCCATAACTTTTTTTACAAATATACAAAAAATCACTTATTTGTTCGTGATTTTTTGTGTTGAATTCACTTTTATAAAAGTGAATTTACTTGCAGACTAAGTAATGTTCTGTATTTTAATAACTTATGAATTATTTTTTTAACTTAAAACTTGCACTTATGTTGCTATAATTTCTGCCGTAACCTACGGCTGTTTTTTGCTCAGATGCTCTTTGAGTTTTTTTTATATTATTTTATTTTGCATATTAAGACAAATCAAGTAACTTTGGATAAAATTTAACAATATGGAACAAAACCTCTTAGATAATTTTCCAAAAACAA
>JAFGXO010000161.1 GCA_016936595.1 Bacteroidales bacterium
AAAATTATACTAAAATACTAATTAATAAAAAAGAATATTCTAAACAATATTCGTTTATTTACGACTAAATGTGCCAAATAAATTTGAATTTTATGACTTCTTTTCTCAAATATTTTTTGCAAAAATACTAATATTATTCAAGTTTTGAGTTTTACAGGAATATAGTTGTCATAAATAATTGTGTAATTTTTTTCGCCTTTGAAATTGTAAAAGTTTCATTCTAAAAAAACCTGAAAACATCTTTTAAAATCACAAATGTTTGACAAAAATAAATAATTTTGTCTATTTAAAATCTCACATAATGAATAAACTAATAAATTATATTTTTGTATTGCTTCTCGCTTTTTCAAACCCACTAATTGCACAAAATTTAACAGGTTTAATTTACGATAGTAATTCTCAAAAAGCAGTTTATAACGTAAAAGTAACAGATATAACAAATAACATTACATATTTTACCGGATATAATGGAGCTTTTGATATTCCCTTTAATAATAAGCGGAAAATTGTTCTTCAAATAGAGCATATTGGATTTCAAACACAAACTTTGTCTTTTGATTTTGGTCAGACTGAAGTTCTAATTTATATAATACCTGAAACGATCAATCTTAATCCGGTAGTAATTTCCAGTAATGTAATAAACAGGCAATCCACTGATTTTTGGCTTATTGGGCAACAAAATATTGGCAGTTTTTCAAACTCAAATTCTTCGATAGATGATTTTTTAAAATATTCGTCGGATATAAACATAATAAAACCTGCCGGTATTTTTACAAATTCGCCAATAATTACTAATCAGGGGATGTCTGATGTGCCCGGCAGAACGCTTGTATTGTACGATGGAATAAAATTAAACAAGTCAGATGATGGAAACGTTAACTGGAACATGTTACCTCCGTCTGTTGTAAAACAAATACAAATATCAAACACTGCAAACTCTTCGGTATTAGGTAATAATGCAATGGGTGGAGCAATAAATTTTATCCCCGAAAGATCAAACAAACACGGATTTCACGGTTTTATTAAAGCCCACACCGGATATTATAATACTTATGGTACCGAACTTAAACTATCTCAATACCATAAAGGAACAAGAGGATTTTACTTAAATTTGAATGTTTTTGGGCAGATAAGCGATGGATATATTTCGGTTCCCGATTCGCTTCAAGCTTCAGATATTGAGTATATTCCAACCGAACTTAAAGAAATAAAATCAAATTTTGTAGTTGGATATGATTTTAACGGTTCTCAAAACATAAAATTATTTGTTAATCTTTTTGATGATTTTAGAGGATTAGGTGAAAAAATTCAAGCCGAAACCGGAAGTTATACTAAACATACGTCTGAATTAGCAGCCCTAAAATATTCCGGAAGTGGGAAAAAATCAACTTATGGAGCAAGTTTTTCTTTCCAAAACGAAAACTATTTTAAAATTATTGAAAGCATAAAAAATGGTGATTATTCACTTATCTATGTAAATTCTCTACGACGAGATTTTACAGCAAATTTATACTCTAAATTTAATTTTTTCGACAATAAAATATCCGTTCTTGCCGGAGCAAATTCAGACATAGGCGAAGTGTACGGTAAAGATGAATATCAAACTTCTTCAGATTTGGTTATTAATAGTGGCAATATGTTAACAACTGATGCTTTTGCTCAAATTTCATTTAAATTACTTGCTCAAAAAAATCTAAATATTGGTTTTGGGCTCGATTTTGGATTTAACATTGTAAAATCACCGACATTCACAATCCAAAATCCTACATCTGCAACTGATTTTATGTTGCCTTATACTTCAACAAACCAAAATAATACTTTTATTGACTCTTCATTTAGTGCTTTTATTAATTATAAAATAACCAAAAACCTTTATTTATATGGTTCAATAAATTCCGGTTATAACGCACCTTCACTTGAAGATTTAACTCGCAGTGGTCTTAATCGCTACGGTTTTAAATTAGCTAATGCTAATTTAACTTCCGAAAATATATTTAGTAATAATATTGGTTTTGGATTTTATAATAATAATGTTTCTTTTAAAACCGAAGGATATTTTAAATCCGGAGATAATTTCATCTACTATGTTGAAACAGGAGATGCAATTTTTGGAGGAAGAAAAAAAGTAATCCAAAAGCAAAACATTACAAACATAAATATCTATGGGTTAAATACTTACACAAATATTGATTTTGATAAAATAAAACTTTTTGCTAATTACAGTTATAATTATTCTTCTATTAAAAAATTTGATTCTATTCCTGATCTTGTGGGAAAAATATTAACTTATTCACCGGAACATTCTGTTCATTCCGGAATAATGGTGAAATTTAATCAATTAAATTTAAGTTTAATCGGAAATTATTATTCTAAACAATACATAGATAATTATAACACAGAATTTTTAGACGCTTATTATACAATCGATTTTAATGTAAATGCTGAAATATTAAAAAATTTATTTTTGGATTTTTCCGCTCAAAATATTTTAAATCATCAATATCTGATTTTTTACGATCAGTTAAGCATTGGTAGATTTTTACTTTTTAGCTTAAAATACAAATGGTGATTTAATACTAAAATTATTCTATGAGTTTAAGAGTTCAAAAGTTAAAAGTAAAGTAAAAAAATGGAAATGTTCAAATAAAAGATTAAATTTGTAAACAGACTCTAAAAAACTCAATGTCATGGAAAAACGTAAATCTGCTACCGATTTTTTTATGGAGCAACAAGCTATTTCTTCTGAGGAAGAAGAAGGTGAATCTATGCGTCAAAGAACTGAAAGTGGTCTCAATTTAGATGTAGATCAGAGAATTAGACCACCTGCAAAAAAGAAATCCCGAAATTTAAACTTAGTTGATTTAAAATCATCTGAAGAGTTACAACTTGAAAAAGAACCAATTAAAGTTAGAATTACAGGTTTTGGTTTGTGGAAAAGAGTCATTGTTCCGCCTAACGCTTATGTTATTCATACTCGCATTGGAAAAATTAAACCGATAACTTTAGGATTGGGTATTTCATTTAGATATAATCCTAATAAAGATGCTTTTATGGTTATTCCGGCAGCAATGCAAACCATTGGTATTATTGCTAATTGTATCTCTAAAGAAAAACAGGGAATTAATATTTTGGCTTATTTACAGTGGCAAATAAATGATTTTGCTGTTGCTTATAAAAAACTGGATTTTACAGAAGTACGTGATCCTTTAGGAATTGTTAACGCTCAATTACGCGAACAAGCCGAAGCTGCAATAAAAGATAAAATTGCTACTATGAGCGTAGAAGATGTTTTAACCGACAAAGCTCCTATTATTAACGAATTAACCGAACGACTTAAAAAAGTAACAGAAGGTCAGCAGGTAGAGGGCTTAGAAAATAAAGAAGGTTTAGGCATAAAAATCTCAACCGTGCAAATTAGAGAAGCTATTGTTAGTTCTGAAACATTATGGACCGATTTGCAAAGCCCCTTTAGAAACGAACAAAGAAAAAAATCAAGAATTAGCTTCCTCGAAACCGAAAATGAAATAAAACAAAAAGAATTAGACACAAAATTACTAATTGAAACCGGACAAGCTACTACTGATTTAGAGATTGAGCAAATTCAACAGAAAAAAATGACTGAAGCAAATCAGGTGAGATTAAAAGAAGAAGAAACTCGTTTTGCTAAAGAACAAGAAAGCAAACAAAATTTAACTTCACTTGAAGAAACAACTAAACTTAAAGAAAAAGAATCTTTTGATAGATTAATTGCAAAAGAAAACGAAATAAGATATTTAAGAGAAATTGAAGATTTAGAAATTGAAAAGAAAATTGAAGACGCTAATTTGATATTTAAAACCGCTCAAATTGAAAAGCAGACAATAATTATGAGCAAGCAAGCGGAACTAAATTTACTTGACGAACATCAAAAAGCAGATTTTGAAAAATTAAAATATATTAATCGTTTAGAAAAAGAAAAATATGAACACAACATTAAGCTGAAATTAGATAATGATAAACGCGAACTTGAAACAAAATTTGAAACCCAAAAAGTAGAAATTGAAAAATTACGTATGGAAATTCAAAATTTACGCAATGAAAAAACTTTGTTTAGCGAGTTAATTCAACAAATGCCAAATATTGCAGCCGAAATGCCTAATGTTGAAAGTTTAAAAGTTATTCAGTCAAACGGTAACGACCCTTTAATGAACTCTTTATCAACTTTTATTGAAAAAATAACAAGCTTGGGCGAAAACTTTGGAATCAAAGCTCCCAAAAAAAAATAAAAAGCTGAAAAATTTTCAAATATCATTAAAAAAAGCTATTTATATTGCATAAAACATTTGTTTTGCATAAAAATAGCTTTTTTTATTTATCGATATATAACAATAAAACCTATAATTTTTTCTTTAAAATATCTTGCTTCTGAAAATCAACAGTTGTTTGATACTCCTGACGTTTAACTAATTTTATAGCTTCTTCAACATCAACAGTTATATCGGCGGTTTTAAGCACAAGCTTGGTTAAGCCTATTTGCATAGTATCGCCATCAATAATTTTTTGAGCTCTATTTGCTAATCTTTCGATGTTGCCGTTTATATAAGTACCGTTTTTGCTAGCCTGTCCATCATTAACATCTGCATTATCGGCAATATAATATTCATAAATATTGATGTCATTAATTTTCACAATCAAGGCGGCGTGCCTTCTGCTTGAAAAAACATCGCTTAATGGAATATCGGGTTTATGTTTAGGAGTTGAACGTCCAATAATATTTTTGCCTAATTTTAATTCAAAAGTAAGATGTTCTTTATTTTCAGTATGTACAATTAACCAACCAGCTATTTTATCCATAATTTTTTTAATTTTAATTTTCCATTAAGCCAGCGTCTCTGAGCAACATTAAAATTGCAGAACTGGGCACAATGTAATATTTTTCGTCATTAAAAGAAATTTCATACGAGTTATTTTGCAAATATACAGCCAAATCTCCTATTTTGGGTTGAATTGGCACAAATTTAGCTTCATCTTTAGCTTCTTTCCATGGTTCATCTACTTCATTTACCGTTGGAATTGGAAAACCGGGACCAACTTTAATAACATAACCATCATATAAATTTGCTTTTTTTTCGATAGATGGAGGCAAATATAAGCCGGCTTTTGTTCTTTCTTGCGGGGTTTTAGGCTTTATTAAAACCCTGTCGCCCACCATTATTATTTTGTCAATATCCTTTCGGTTATAACTAATTGCCATATATATTATTTTAAAAAAAATTAAAATCTTTAACTAAAACAGCCAAAAAAATAATTATTCTACTATGTATTTTTTAAACCCCTGTGTATAATAAAATTGATAATTTCCTTTCCAATCAAAATAAATAAAAAATGCTTCGAGCCCATCGTTTGCATTAACTATTTTTTTTGCCTTTTCAAAACCTGATACTAAACAAGCAGTTGCGTAACCGTCGGCAGTCATGCAGTCATCGGCCAAAATACTAACACTAACTAAACTGTCGCGCGTTGGATAACCTGTTCCGGGGTTAATAGTGTGAGTAAATTTAACCCCTTTTTCAATGTAAAATTTCCTGTAATTTCCGGAAGTAGCTATTGCTTTTTTCTCATTTTTTATTTGTATAATAAGCTGAATTTGTCTGTCAACATTATCTGTATTTTCAATAGGTTTTTCTATTCCAATACGCCAACCATCGCCAAATTCATTTTGACCATTAACAATAACTTCGCCGCCAATTTCAACAAAGTAATTTTTAACTCCCTGACGTTCAAAAAAATCGGCAACATAATCGACGGTATATCCTTGTGCCAATGCATTCATATCAATAATAATATTCGGATTATCTTTGATAACTTTTAATCCCTGAATTTTAACTTTATCGTAGCCAACATATTGCAATAAACTATCTATTATTGTATCATTAACATCAGATTTTTGCTGATTTCCAAAGCCATACAAATTTACTAACGGACCAACAGTTATGTCAAACAAACCATCTGAAGCCTTTGATATTTCGATTGCCTTTTTAAAAACTGTGATAAAGTGTTTATCTATATCAACATCTACATTTTCGTTTACTTTGTACAAAATAGCCATAGGATTATAATTTGAAACCGACAAGTCTATAATATTAAGTACAGAATCAACCTCTTGTTTCATCATTTTATCTTTGTTATAGATAATATGATAAGTAGTACCTTGTGTTTCGCCATTAATTATATTATAAGTAATTTCCTGACAAGAAATTAAAAAAACTAAAATAACCGAAACGAAAAACAATATCTTTTTCATATTTTTTTTATTTATTTTCGTTATTTTTTTAT
>JAFGXO010000162.1 GCA_016936595.1 Bacteroidales bacterium
ATTCATCGTTCTACATATAAATTTTAGATCTATTACAAAAAAACCGAAAATATTACACCTAAAAAACTTTGCCTACTTTAAATTCAAACCCAAGATTAAAATAATTGTTATCAATTAACCAAAAATCATAAAAATTATAAACATAATTTAAAGTTAATTCAAAAAATAAAAACGATTGAAGTCTGTAACCGGTTTCAAATTTTAAAAAATAAGGCGATTTTGGTAAGCTATACAGTTCATTGTTAAAATAATTATCCAATTCATACTTGTCGGTAGCTGTTTCCTCTATAGAATTACCATCATAATCAGTTGTATATGTGCCTAATCCGTAAGTAATTTGCTGCCAATCTTTTTGGTTAAATAAATTTTGATAAAAAACTGTAGAGGCTATAAAAAATTTATTATTAGGAACTGCAAAAAAAACATATTCTAACGAAATTCCCGGATTTAAAAAAGAACTTTTGGAAAAAAATATGGTATCGCCATGACTTAAAGTCTTAAAATTAATTTGAGAAATTCGACTATCTAAATTTAAGGCAACAAAAAAATTTCTATAAATATGTTTTTTATAAAAAAGATTAAAATCAGAATTATTAAATTTCAGATTAACAGGTTCAAACACCTCCCCTGAAGAATGAATAAAACTCGAAGCAGGCATTTTATTAAAATTAAATCCACCGCCAAAACCAATTAAAACATCTTGAGAGAAAAGATTTAAATTAAACAAAAGCAATGCAAAAAACAACAATATATTTCTCATAATCAATCAATTAAATATTCAAACATATTCTAAATCCGGTATCTTTAGCCATGTAACTCATTAAGTAACTTGGCGATAAATAAACGCTGGAACTTTTAGCATTATCAGCCCAACCACCACCTCTAAGAACAGCACTACGATAAATAGTTGTTTGTTCCTCCTGATGAGTTCCGGTTACAGTTGAACTGTTAAACGGGTCATTATTTTCATCAACCCAAACCATTTCAGTTTCAGACCAAACATAACTAAAACACCATTCACGAACGTTACCAGTCATATCAAAAATACCCCAATCATTAGGTTTTTTAGTTCCAACTTTTTGAGGTTTATTAAACGAATTATTCAAAAACCAGGCATAATCATTTAAATATCTTTTTCGTGATGTTCCACTAAAGGTTGAATTATTTGTATTTCCACAAGTAGCAGCATACACCCACTGTTTTTTATCGGGCAGTAGTATATCTTTACCTGTTTTATGGCTTAACCAAACACAATACTCGTTTGCACCATACCAAGTTACACCCGATACCGGCAAATTTTCTTTCCCTTTTTTACAAACCCATAAATTATTATCATTCAAAAAAAGTCCAAATTTGCGGTTTGGTTTTAACATCATTTTCCCGTGATATTTATTGCTTGTAACATAATTACTACCATTTTCATTTAAAAAAACTGCATATTGAGCATTAGTTATTTCATATTTTCCAATATAATAATCTTTCAAAAAATCAGTGGTTTTAATATAGTTATCGGATTTCCCCCCCAATAGTATCACAGCATCAGCTTTAACAAATACAAGCTCAATCTGTTCAACTATAATTTCCTGTGGATATGCCTGCGAATAGACACTAATGATACTCGCAGACAATAGAAATAATATTAAAAACAATTTTGAAATCATGATGTAAAAATAATTTAAAATTATATAATAACCAAACTTTTTAACAAATTAAATTGTATTTATGGTAATCTCAATGCGTCTGTTTTTTGCTTTACCGTCATCTGTATTATTTGTGGATATTGGTTTAGTTGCACCATATCCTTTTGTTGTAATTCTATTTGAATCAACACCTTTAGATGTTAAATAATTTTTAACGCTGTTAGCTCTTCTGTTCGATAAATCTAAATTATAATCTACAGAACCTTCGTTATCGGTGTGTCCTTCAACCAATATTTTAATTGCAGGATATTTTTTCATTAAATCAACTAATTTATCAAGTTCATGTTTGGTACCGGAATTTAAATTTGAAGATGCTACATCAAAATTTGAGTTTTGAAGGCTATACTTCATCCCATTTTGAATTTGTAAAACACTCAAATTAACAGTTATAACAGTATCAACAAAAACATCAGACAAATCAACAAAAGCCGAATCTTGGTTAACACCATAAGCAACAAATTTATACGAAAGTTCATTAGGCAAATTTACCGAAAATTCGCCGCTAGAATTTGTATTAGTAGTAGCAATAAAAACCTGATTATCAGAATTATAATAAGAAACAGTAGTGCTAATTGGTGAATTATCTAAAGAATTTGTAACATTACATTTTACCGTAATTTTATAAGGAGCATAAACATTTCCTGCAACATTTATTTTTAAGGGTTCGGGCTGATTATGTAAATAAATTAAAAAAACTGCATTAGTAGCACCTCTGTTTTTTCCGAAAAATGAAAACTCAAAAGGTATTTTTTCATCAGGTTGAATCTTATAATCATTCAAATTATTAGTTAAAAATATTTGATTATAATCCGGTCCCCA
>JAFGXO010000027.1 GCA_016936595.1 Bacteroidales bacterium
CCAAGCATGACCGATAAAGACATTGAAGATGCTCAATTTGCTCTTGAACTTGATGTTGATTGGCTTGCGTTATCTTTTGTTCGTAGAGTTAGCGATATTATTGAACTTAAACAACTTGTTAGACGAAAAAAGAAAAAAATTAACGTTGTTGCTAAAATTGAAAAACCTCAAGCAATAAAAAACATTGATGAGATTATTGAAGAAGCCGACGCAATTATGGTTGCTCGTGGCGACTTAGGTGTTGAACTTGACTTTTCTACGGTTCCATTGCTTCAAAAAGAAATTGTTCTTAAATGCATTAACATGTCAAAACCCGTTATTATTGCAACGCAAATGATGGAAAGCATGATAGAAAATTTCCGCCCTACCAGAGCCGAAGCAAATGATGTTGCAAATGCTGTACTTGACGGAGCTGATACTCTTATGCTTAGTGGAGAAACAAGTGTTGGGAAATACCCAATACTTACAATTAAAAACATGCATCGTATTATTGAACACACCGAAGAAACAAAATATGCTTACAACAGAGGTTTGCCGCCAAATCCCGAAAGTATGCGATTTGTTCGCGATTCGGTTTGTTATAGTGCCTCACGAATGGCCGAAAAAATTGGAGCTAAAGCTATTATTACTTTTACCGAACACGGAAATACTGCTTTTACAATTTCGGGATACCGCCCCAAAGCTGATATTTATGCATTTACTCCAACAAAAAGTTTATTAAGCGTTTTGTCGCTTTTATGGGGAGTTAAAGCTTTTCCTTTTAATGATTCCGACGATCTTTCAGCTGCTATTGATTATACAGTTAAGTTTTTAAAAAACAAAGGATATGTAAATCAAGGCGACTATGTTATACATGTTGGAAGCATACCTAAACAAGTTACTAACAAAACTAACGTTCTTAAAGTAACAAAAGTGGAATAAATATCTATATTTAAAAATAAATAAAACAATTTGAATATTGTTTTTTTCAATTTCTTACTATCTTTACAAAAATATTCACAAAAAATTTATTAAAAACCGAAAAACAAAAAATATTATGAGCTTAGGAATTAAAGAAAAATTTGGTGCAGGCGTTTTATACGGCAACCAAATACAAGAACTTTTTGAAATTGCTAAAAAAAATAACTTTGCAATTCCGGCAGTAAATGTTGTTGGAAGTGACTCTGTTAATGCAGCACTTGAAGCCGCAAAAAAAGCAAATTCTCCAATTATTATTCAATTATCAAATGGCGGAGCAGCATTTTATGCCGGAAAAGCTGTAGGAATAAAAGATGCTGACGTATTAGGCTCTGTATCAGCCGCTTTACATGTTCACAACGTTGCCGAAGCATACGGTGTTCCTGTTATTTTGCATACTGATCATGCAGCAAAAAAATTACTCTCCTGGATTGACGGAATGTTAGATGCCGGCGAAGATTTTTACAAAAAAAATGGCAAACCACTTTTTAGCTCACACATGCTTGATCTTTCAGAAGAACCGATTGAAGAAAATATTTCAATTAGTAAAAAATATCTTGAAAGAATGGCTAAAATTGAAATGACTCTTGAAATTGAATTAGGTGTTACTGGTGGCGAAGAAGACGGCGTTGACAATACCGGTATTGACAATACAAAATTATACACACAACCCGAAGAAGTTGCATACGCTTACGAAGAACTACTTAAAATTAGTCCACGTTTTACTATTGCTGCTGCATTTGGAAATGTACACGGAGTTTATAAACCCGGAAGTGTTTCTTTAAGCCCAATTATTCTTAAAAATTCACAAGATTATATTCAACAAAAATATAACACTAAAGAAAAACCCGTAAGTTTTGTTTTCCATGGTGGTTCGGGTTCTGCTAAAGACGAAATTACTGAAGCTGTTTCTTATGGTGTTGTAAAAATGAACATTGATACAGATACTCAATGGGCTTTTTGGAACGGAATTAGAAAATATTACATTGCTAACGAGGCGTACTTGCAAGGACAAATTGGAAACCCCGAAGGCGTTGATAAACCTAATAAAAAGAAATACGATCCTCGTAAATGGTTACGTGAAGGCGAAATTTCTATGGCCGACAGATTAGTTGTTGCTTTTACTGACTTAAACTGTATAGACGTTTTATAAATTATTAATTTAAATATTAAAATACTGCCTAAAAGAATTTGAAAATTTATTTTTAGGCAGTTTTTTTGTTCATAAAATCTTTGGAGAAAAATAGTTGTAAAAATTCATGGTAAATTACTGTTAAAAAAGAACTTTAAATAATTCTCATTTGAAATTTTAAAAACTCAATTTTCACTTATTCGTTTCATTATTTTATTCAGAAAAACAGCAGTTGATGCATTTGTAACTTGTTGTTTTTTTACATAATCTTTGTATTTAAGCATCGTTTTATTGTCTCCCTTTAGATGGTACGCCAACATTAAAAAAACAGATGCTTGATATGTAAATTCTTCAAATTTAAAGTCAATAATTTCTTTTAAAATTGAAATTCCTTTATCAATTTCATTATTTTCAATAAGCATACCTCCTCTGATTAATTTCACATAATAACTTTGAGCAGCAATTAAATAAGCCTGATAGGAATATTCAAGAGCTAATTCATGATTACCTTGAAGATATAAAGCCCATGCAAAGTTATAATAAAAAAACACTTTATTGTTAAATGGTTGTCCATTTTTAATTGCGTTATCAATTTTATTATAAAATGAAATAGCAATATCAAATTCACCTTTTATATAATGCATAACACCTAAATTATGTAGTATAAGTAAATCATTTGGCTTAATTTCAATAATGTTTTGGTATATTTGAATTGCCTCATCGTATTTTTTTTGTTCAAAAAGTTCATAAGCATCAAACATTTCAGTTTGGGTATCGTCAAATAATTTATTTTTATTTTTTTTGAAAGAATTGTACATTTGTTTTCCATCAGTTTCAATACTAATACCCTGATTTGTTGTATTATATGGAATTAAATTAAAAAGAACAAGAAAAGAATTGGCTATGATAACAGCTTCTGAAATTC
Organism: Bacteroidales bacterium; assembly: GCA_016936595.1. Taxonomy (GTDB): domain Bacteria; phylum Bacteroidota; class Bacteroidia; order Bacteroidales; family JAFGUD01; genus JAFGUD01. The sequence goes on from JAFGXO010000027.1 coordinate 3,015, forward strand.
CGGAAATTGTTGATGAAAAAAGAAAAGAAAGATCAAATTTTTCTATTAATAAAAACACAACAACAAATAACAAATTTACAATTATACCGCCTGCACAATAGAAAAAGTATCCAATTCTGCTTTGTTTCTCTTTTGGGAAAGTAGCATAAGCCAATCCCCCTCTGTGCATCATTTTTTTAATATATATTTTTAAATTACCTATCTTAAAATTTGCAACACTATGCCCATATCCAAAAATAATACTTCTTGGTTTTGCTCCAAAAAGTTTAGCAAATAAAATATGCCCAAATTCATGAAAAATAATTCCAATATAATAAAATAAAAACACAAAAAAAACATTTTGAAATGCTATAGAATAAATTTCGGCAACTTTATTTCCATTTGCAGCTAATTTAAAAAACAATGAAATTCCTAGAAATACTATTAAATTTTTAGGGATTACAGCCCAAAATATTTTAAGTTTTTTAATCATATAATATAAATGTAAATTAATAATCTACAAACTCAACCCAAAATAAAATCCAATCCAACTTTTTGAGTATAAATTATTTCCCTCTTTATGGTAAATAGGATAATTATAAGTAGATGAAAGATATTCCAATGTTTGGCTGTTTTTGGTTTTATCCCGTAGGTAAAAATTGATTGTTGGACCTAAATACAACGAAATATTATTTTTTATTCTAAAGTCCCAAATAAAAGCTAAATTAGAATACACAAACCATTCTTTATTCCATAAAGTGTTGTAATTTAACGTTTTAGTAGTTAATTCGATATCAAAATTAGCCCAGTTATTAAAATTTATTTTATGCCCAAAACCATAACCTAAACCCCAAATTAGTTCTTTAGCTGGTTGATAACCGATACTAAAAATGTTATAAAATTTTTCGGTTCCTATATGGAAATTAAAATTCAAATTTAAAACTTCATTTGCACTAATTAACGGTTTATTATATCCTTTTCTGACAAATGAAATTAATCCTATTGAAACTCCTGAGCTGGTATCAGCATAATTAAAAAGAGCAATTTGTATTCCTTTGTTGTTTAAAGTAGTGTTTAATACACCGGCAATCTGAAAATTACTTGTTTGGCTAACATTCCAAACGCCTGAAATTTGCCCTCCGTTAAGAGTATCGGCAACAAAATTTGCAACTCCTGAAATCTGAACACCGTTAAAATTATTCTTTGTTGCATTTAAAACACCGGCAATTTGGGTTCCATTAAATTGGTTAAATGCGATGTTAAGAACTCCGGCACATTGAAAACCATCAAATTTTCCGAAAGTAAAATTAGTAACTCCGCCAATTTGTGTGCCATCAAAATCACCTATAGTTGTATTTATTACTCCTGCAGTTTGAGCTCCATCAAAATCATTTGTGTTAAAGTTTAATATTCCTGCGGTTTGAACACCCGAAAATTCATCTTTAGCAAAATTAGCAATGCCACCTGCCTGAAAACCATTAACTTGTCCATTTACAGCATTTGCAATACCACCAATTTGAACTCCGTTAACATTTCCGCCCACTAAGTTTGTTAATCCTGCAAGTTGTAACCATTGCACATCTTCTTTGTCGATGTTTATTAATCCGGCTAATTCAAAGTTTTCAACTCCACGTGAATAACCAATAAGTACGTTTATTGAAACTTTGTTTTTTAACACTCCAAAGTTTGAAAGATTTGAACTAATGCCCGGAATTAAAGAAATTTGAAATGCTTTGGTATCAACAATATGATTTAGATTTTGGGAATTTATTCTAACATTTTCAGGAACAAAACTTTTAACGTATTTTAAAAAATTAAAATCATCATCATTATTGTATTGTTTACCGATTGGTGTTAAAAAAACTGTGTCTTTAGCTTTTAGTTCAATATTTACCGGTTCATTTAGTGTGTAATTGTAAATAATAGCTGTGTCTAAAAAACCATATTTTCCAATACTTAATCCTGAAAAATCATCGGCAGAATTTACAGTAAGTGAAAAAGTACCATCATCTTTTGTAATTGTAGATTGCTGATTATTAACATCATAAATACTGACGTTAGGAATAGGTTTATCATCGGAAGTAGTAATTTTGCCCTGAACAACAAATTTTTGTTTTTGATCATTCTGTTGATTAGAATTATCTAAAAGTATTATATATTTTCCGGACGTTTTGTACTTTACAGAATTGTTAAAAATATCGTTTAAACACTCTTCAACAGTTTTATTTTTTGCTGAATAACTAATAATTGTGCTATTATCAACCAAATTTGAATTATATGAAAATCTAAAATTTGCTTTTTGTTCAATTATTGTTAATAGTTCAGTAATTTTATATTCTGATTGAGGAATTGATATTTGCTTTTGTAATAAAGTTTGTGCAAACGAAGCGTAATTTGATGCAAATATAAAAATAAATATAAAAATTTTAGTCTTCAATAACATTTAAATAATAAGTTTTATCTATTTTTGAAATTTCTAAATTTAAGGTAAGTTTAATAATTTCAAGTATTTCATCGATTTGAGCATTTTCAAAAGTTGCTGTGAGTAAGAGACTTTTTGCTTTATCATCAATTATAAAATTAACACCATAAACGTCTTCTAAAGTGTTAGCAACATCTTTAATAAAACAAGAATTAAAAGTTAAAATATTTGTCTTCCAGAATAAATCATTTGGATTTTGGGTGTTGTTATTCAATTTAATTGTTTCACCGTTTACAGTATTTATTCGGCCTTTTTGGCCGGCTGTTAACAAAACAAAAAGAGTGTCTGAAGAATCCGGATCAATGCTAAAAATTTTAACAATGCCTTCTTCAACAAAAACATCTATGTAAACACTGTCGTTTGTATTAACGTTAAATTTTGTGCCAACTACTTGAATATAACCACCTCCGGCATCAATAATAAACGGTTTTTCTGTATCATGATCAACTTCAAAAAAAGCCTCACCTTCTAATTTTATTGTACGTTGATTTTGACCAAAATCTTTTTTAAAACTAATTGTTGATTTTTCGTTTAATGTTATAATACTCCCATCAATTAGAGTATCTGTTAATAATGAGTCGGTAGTTGCTAAAATTATAGTTGAATTTGTATTTTTTTCTTTAAAAATAAAAAATAAACCTACAAAAATAATTAGGATTGCAGCAATACGTAAAATATTAATAATTTTTTTGTTAAATAAAAAACGATGCGTAATATGCTCATTATCAATTCTTTGTTCAAATTTTAACCATGCAGCATTAATATCCACAGCAACGGGTTTTGGGGTTAATTTTTGCACACCAAACCATGTCTTTTTTAAGTCATCAAATTGTTGCTGATTTTTTTCAGAAGATTTTAACCATTCCTCTACCTCGGATATTTGCTTTTTATCTGTGATCTCGTCTATCAAATAAGCAATTAAAATTTCATCATCAATATGTTTGTTTTTGTTCAATTTAGATATATTTTTTAATTACAACCAACTTTATTTTTTTATTAGTTCATATATTAGACAACCGAAAGTTAAAATACCCCTATTAAATTATTTTTTTTAAAGCTTTAAAAATATCAACAATAAAACAGTTAAATATTCAGCAAGTTCGGATTTTAAAAATTTTAAAGCACTACTAATTTGATTTTCAACAGTTTTTACCGAAATATCTAATTTTTCTGCAATTTCTTTATATTTTAAACCTTCGTATCTGCTTAAAATAAAAACTTTTTTTCTTTGCAGAGGAAGTTTATCTATAGCTGTTCTAATTTTTTCCTCAAGCTCCGATGCTTCAAAAAAATCTTCAACATTAGTATTATTATTTTGCAACTCTTTTTCGTTATGTTCTTTGTATTGTTCCCTAATTTCGATATGTTTCTTTTTATTTAAGCAAGAATTTTTAACGGAAGAGAACAAATAAGCTCTTATTGATGTTTTTATTTCTAAATTTTCTTTATTTGACCACAATTTATAAAAAACATCTTGAACGGTTTCTTCGGCATCTTCCAAATCATTTGTAAAATTATAAGCAAAAGAGCATAACTCAGAATAATGCAATTTAAAAATTTCTTCAAATTTACGCTTATCAGAAACTAAAAAAGATATGTTTTGTGTTTGTGTCAAATTATTAAAATATTTTGTGTGCAAAAATAAAAAAAGCTGCCTAAAAAGACAGCTTTTTTAAAATTATAGAAAAAGTTTATTCAACTACCCAAGTTGATCCACTTGATAATAAATCGTCCATAGATTTATTTTTAGCAGTTGCTTGAACTTGCTCAATTTGTTCGTAAACAGCTTCGTGATAAGAAACTTTATTAACCGAACGAATTACACCTAAAACAACCGGCTCTTTCAGCTCCGCTAATTCAAAATGAAGTATTGGCGATGTATTATGAGCATCATGTATTAAAATATCGTTTTTAGTAATACCATTTTCACCAATATTAACTACTTTTAGTCTATATTCATCGTCAAGAACAAGTCCTTTATCGTTGTCTTTTCCAAATATCATTGGTTCACCATGTTTAACTAAAAGCTGACGATCTGCTTTGTTTTCTCTGTCAGTAAAATAACTATGAGCACCATCGTTAAAAATAACACAATTTTGAAGAATTTCAAATATAGAAATTCCTTTGTGTTTTTCCATTTCTAACAATATCTCAACGTTATCTTTAACATTCACATCAATTCCTCTGGCAAAAAAAGTTGCACCAGCACCTATCGAAAGTGAGCCCGGATTAAAAGGAGCTTCAACTGTTCCGTATGGAGAGGTTTTAGTTTTTTGGCCAAATAATGAAGTTGGAGAATATTGACCTTTAGTTAAGCCATAAATTTGATTGTTAAAAAGTAAAACATTAACGTCAATATTTCTTCTTATTTCGTGAATAAAATGGTTACCTCCAATAGCCAGAGCATCACCGTCGCCGGTAATTTGCCATACGCTTAAATCAGGATTTGCGGTTTTAACACCCGAAGCTATTGCTCCTGCACGTCCGTGAATTGTATGAAATCCATAAGTATCCATGTAATAGGGAAAACGAGAAGAACAACCAATACCGGAAATTACTGCAAATTTTTCTTTTGGGATATCCATTTCTGCAAAAGCAGTTTGAACGGCTTTAAGAATTGCTATATCACCACACCCCGGACACCATCTTACTTCGGCATCGCTTTTATAATCTTTAAATGTTAATTGTTGTTTTTCGCTCATTGTTTAGTCCTCCAAATTTTGTTTGATTGCTGTTTTCAATTCACTAATTGTAAATGGATAACCCTGAATTTTATTGTATTGTTTGTAGTTGTATTGAGGAAATTCTGTTCTTAAATATTTCAAGAATTGACCTTCGTTCATTTCACAAATAAGAATTTTATCAAAGTTTTTAAAAATATCTTCTGTGTTTTTTGGTAGTGGGTTAATATAATTAAAATGAGTATAGCTAACTTCTACGCCTTCTTCAAGTAACTCATTGTAAGCAGTATAAATATGACCAAATGTACCCCCCCAACCAATAATTAGAAGTTTTCCTTTATTTTTACCATATACTTGTTGCTCAGGTATTTGCTCGGCAATATCGGCTATTTTTTTGGCTCTCTCAAAAGTCATAACCTCGTGATTTAAAGGTTCATAAGAAACGCCGCCGGTAACAGCCATTTTTTCAAGACCACCAATACGGTGCTCATAATTTTTCATGCCCGGAACAGCCCATTCTCTAACCATTGTTCCTTCAATTCTTTCGTAAGGAAAATAATTTTCTTTACCTTCTTTTACAAATCTTGGTTTAATTTCGGGTAAATCTTTCATTGAAGCTATTTTCCATGGTTGGCTTCCATTTGCAATAAACCCGTCGGTGAGTAAAAGTACCGGAGTCATATTTTCAACGGCAATTTTTCCGGCATTAAAAGCATATTCAAAACAATCAGATGGAGTACTTGCAGCAATAACCGGAATTGGAGATGCACCGTTTCGCCCCCAAAGTGCTTGTAATAAGTCAGATTGTTCGGGTTTTGTAGGTAATCCTGTTGACGGTCCGCCGCGCTGAACATCTACAATAACAAGAGGTAACTCGGCAATAATTGCTAAGTTAACTGCTTCGCTTTTAAGAGCTAAACCAGGTCCGGAAGTTGAAGTGCATGCAAAATGTCCGGCAAATGAGGCTCCTATTGAAGTAGCTATACCCGCAATTTCGTCTTCGGCTTGAAATGATACAGCTCCAAGATCTTTACGATTTGAAATTTCTTGTAAAATTTCGCTTGCAGGAGTAATAGGATACGAACCCAAAAACAATGGCAAGTTAGCTTTTTCGGCTGCGGCTAATAAACCCCAAGCTGTTGCTAAATTTCCATTAATATTACGGTATGTACCGGGAGTAATAAATGCTCGGTTTACTTTATAAGATCGAATATACTGAAGATTTTCTCCAAAATTATAACCTGCTTTTACTGCATCAATGTTAGCTTGTGCAACTTCAGGTTTTTTGGAAAATTTTTCTCTTAAATAGTCCTCGGTATAGGATAAATCTCTTTGAAATAACCAGTAAGCGATTCCAAGAGCAACCATGTTTCTGCTTCGCAAGATTGATTTATTATCTAATCCGGAATCAACTAAAGCTTCTTGTACCATTTTGGTCATAGGTGCTTTAATAATTTGTACTCCGTCAAGATCGTCATTATCAAAGGGGTTTACACACTCTACTTTATTCAAATTTTTTTCTGTAAACGCGTCTATATCAACAATTAAAGTTCCTCCGGCTTTTAGCCATTGTCTGTTGGCTTTTAAAGCTGCGGGGTTCATTGCAACTAACACATCTACAAAATCACCGGGAGTTCGCACTTCGTCTTTTCCAATATTTAATTGAAATCCGGATACGCCTCCGATTGTGCCTTTGGGGGCTCTAATTTCTGCCGGATAATCCGGAAAGGTTACAACTTCATTACCCATCAATGCTGAGGTGTCTGAGAATTGATGTCCTGTAAGCTGCATGCCATCACCTGAATCTCCTGTAAATTTGATGACCACATGTTCTTTTTCAATAATAGGCTTCTTTGTTTCCATAAGAAATATTATATTTTTAAAATATTGGCAAAATTAAAGAGAATTTTAACAAATAAAATATTATTCGGTACTTTTTTGACTATTTTTGCTCTCGGAATTTTTTATATTTTAAAGTTAATAAAAAAAACACATGTATAAAAATAATTAAATTGCTTTTTTAATGATTTTAGACCAACTTAAATCTATTTTTAAAAATAAATTAAAAAATAGTTATTCACAAATCGAAATTTTTCATTTATTTTCAATCTTTTCTCAAGAAATTTTGAAGATTTCTAAAAACACAATACTTACTGAGCCCGATTTTTTTATTCCTGACAATAAAATTGATGAATTTTATGTGGTTTTAAAAAAATTAACCGATTTTGAACCGGTGCAATATATTATTGGTAAAACTGAATTTTATAATCTCCAATTTTTGGTAGATAAAAATGTGCTGATACCCCGCCCCGAAACTGAAGAGATTGTAGATATTATTCTAAAAACAGAAAATTTAGATCAAAAAAAAATATTAGATATTGGCACAGGAAGTGGCTGTATAGCAATTAGTTTGAAAAAAAATTCAAACGCTGAAGTTTTTGCAACTGATATTTCTGAAAATGTAATTATAACAGCTAAAAAAAATGCACTACTGAATAGTGTAGATATTAATTTTATTCAACATGATATTCTTTCTGCGAAAAATATATTATTTAATCAAATTGAGTTAAATTTTGATATAATTATATCTAATCCTCCTTATGTTAGAAATTCCGAGAAAAAATTAATGAAGTCAAATGTGCTTAATTTTGAACCATCGTTAGCTCTTTATGTTTCTGATGAAAAACCTTTATTATTTTACGAAGCTATAAAAAATTTTGCTTTATCATCACTAAAAAAAAATGGAATGATATATCTTGAAATAAATGAATTTTTATCTGAACAAACTGCTAATCTATTCAGAAATAAAGAGTTTTCGAGTGTGGAAATAAAAAAAGATTTAAGCAATAAAAACAGATTTTTGAGAATAAAAAAATAATTTTTCTTTTGCAAAAAAACAAAAACAATGTCTGAACAAATAAAACACGAATGTGGAATTGCATTAATTAGATTTTTAAAACCTATTGAATATTATTACGATAAATATGGCTCGTGGGATTGGGGGTTAAAAAAACTTTATCTTTTAATGGAAAAACAACACAATCGTGGTCAAGATGGGGCAGGACTAATAAGTGTTAAAATGCACTCATCGCCCGGAAAGGAATATATTCATCGCGTTCGCTCCAATAAATCTGAACCTATCAAAGATTTATTTAAACAAATTAACATTGAGAGGAATACAATAACTTCTGAAAATTATAAAAATTTATCAATTGATTGGGTTAAAGATAATATGCCTTTTGTTGGAGAAATTATGATGGGGCATTTAAGATATGGTACTTTTGGCAAAAATGACATTGATAGTGTTCACCCTGTTTTACGCAGGAGCAATTGGAAATCAAAAACTTTAGCTTTACAAGGAAATTTTAATCTTACAAATGTTGATGAAATATTCCAAAAATTACTTTACCTCGGTCAACACCCTCGTGAATATTCCGACACTATTACAGTTTTAGAAAAAGTTGGGCATTTTTTAGATGAAGAAAATGAAGCTATTTTTAGAAAATTAAGAAAACAAGGTCTTTCAAAACAAGAATGTTCACCTAAAATTCAAAATGAATTAAGCATAAAAAGCATCTTATCCGAAGCCAGCGAATATTGGGACGGCGGTTATGCTATTTCGGGAATTATTGGACATGGTGATGCATTTGTTATTCGTGATCCGTGGGGAATAAGGCCTGCTTACTATTTTCAAAACGACGAAGTTGTTGTTGTTGCTTCTGAACGTCCGGTAATTCAAACGGTTTTTAAAGCTGCTTTTGAAGATGTTCATGAAATGAAACCGGGCTGTGGTCTGATAATTAAAAGAAATGGCGATGTTTCATTCAATCAAATCAGAAAAAGTGAACAAAAAAGATCATGTTCTTTTGAGCGTATATATTTTTCTCGCGGTAGTGATAAAGAAATATATAATGAACGCAAAAATCTGGGTAAGTTTTTAGTGCCCCAAATTCTTGAAGCTATCGATTATGATTTAAAAAATTCTGTTTTTTCATACATTCCTAATACTGCCGAAACTGCATTTTTGGGTATGATTGAGGGTTTAGATGAATATTCAAAGGAACATATTATTCAGCAAATATTAAAATCACAAGCTAATTTAAGTGAACACAATTTGAGAAAAATTATCAGCGAAAAACCACGAGTTGAAAAATTAGCTATTAAAGACATTAAATTACGTACTTTTATTACTCAAGATAATGAACGCGATGACTTGGTGGAGCACGTTTATGATGTTACTTATGGTATAGTTAAAAGTACTGATAATCTAATAGTTATAGACGATAGCATTGTTCGTGGAACTACTTTAAAAAAGAGTATAATTAAAATTTTGTCGAGATTAGAACCTAAAAGAATAATTATTGTTTCTTCTGCCCCACAAATTCGTTACCCCGATTGTTATGGTATTGACATGGCTTATCTTGAGGGTTTTGTGGCTTTTAAAGCAGTTATTGATTTATTAAAAGAAAGCGGACAAACTCATTTAATTGAAGAAGTTTATAATAATTCAATTGCTCAAAAACATTTGCCTAAAGAACAGATTGTTAACTATGTGAAAGATTTATACCGACCTTTTACGGCTCAACAAGTTTCGGATAAAATTGCACAAATTTTAACTCCTCAAGGCTTAAAACCGGAATTAAAAATAATTTATCAATCTATCGAAAATTTACATCGAGCAATTCCTAATCATACCGGCGATTGGTATTTTACAGGAAATTTCCCTACTCCTGGTGGTAATAAGGTTGTTAATACAGCTTTTATTAATTATTACGAAGGGAAAATAGGAGCAAGGGCTTATTAAGGTTAAAATTAAAAAGTTGAAAGCTCTTAGAGTTTTAAAATCTATAAAATTTTTTACGTATTATTTTGTTTAAGATATAAAAACCCTCAATGAGGGTTTTATTTTTTTATAAAAATTTAATTATAAGTTTGTAATTTTAAATTCAACTCTTTGGTTTTTGGTTCGTCCATCAGGGGTAGAATTATCGGCAATAGGGTTATCGGGTCCATATCCTTTTGTAGTAATTCTGCTTTCGCTAATACCTTTGCTAATTAGATAATTCTTAACAGCAATTGCTCTTTGTTCAGAAAGGTCGATTAATGCTTGACGGTCGCCAATATTGTTTGTATATCCTTGTACTTCTATTTCAATTTCCGGATTCAGTTTTAAAGTTTGAACAAATCGGTCTAATTCAGGATACGAAGAAGATTTAATATCAGCTCTACCTCTTTCAAAAAATACATTGTTAAGTATTATTTGTTGATTAATTTGTATAGGAATCAGATATAAATTGCGTTCAATTTCAGTATATTCTTCAATGTTAGTTAAGTCAATATTGTCACTAAGAGCCATATAACCATCTTTTTTAGCAAAAAAACCGTATTTTGTACCGTAAGGTAAAATAATTTTATATTCTCCGGTTGTTCCGCTTGAATTTGCAACGTCAACATGTAGATTTGTTGTTAAGTCATCGTAGGTTATTTGAGATGCAAGTGGTAAATTAGTATTTTGATCATAAACTTTTCCGTATATTAATACAACAGGGTCGGGTTGTAGTTCTTCTTGAATTTTAACTCTAAAAATATCTTCTTCGCCAATTGCATTAGAAGAAGAAACAAGATAAGCGTATTCGCCTGAGGCATCAAGAGTAAAATAGGCGTCCCATTGCGGAGTGTTAATATTTGGGCCAAGATTTAATGGTTCAGTCCATTCTGTCCAAGAAGTTCCAACTCTTTTAGAAACAAAAATATCAGCATCTCCATAACCATTGTGACCATCGGAGTAAAAATATAAAGTTCGCCCGTCGGCAGCAAGAAAAGGAGTGCCTTCTTCGCCGGTAGTATTAATTTTGGGTCCTAAATTTTTTGGTTCAGTGTATGTTCCATCTGATTTTCTGAAACTAACATATAAGTCGCTTTGTCCGTAAGTGTCATCGGCACGTTCAATAGCCATTATAATTACTTGTAAATCAGTAGAAACAGTAAAATTTTGATATAAATCATCATTGTAAAAATTGTCGATTTCAACGGTTTTGGGGATAGACCAACTTCCGTCGTTATTTCGTGTACTTAATGAAATTCCATTTCCGCTTTCATCGCCAAAAGCGGTATATGTTCCGTTTAACACCAATGTGTTGTTATCGGGGGTAACTGCAATTACAAAATTATGTCCTGAATTATTTAATGGTCGGTCGATATTACGAGCGGTAAGCCAGTTTGTTCCGTCAAAAGCCGACACCCAAATATCATTATGGTCTTTATCCGAGCCAATATTACCAGGGTAATCGTCTCTAACAAAATAGAAATTTTTTCCGTCGGGGGCAATAATAGGTATAAGTTCAGAATATGTTGTATTTACACCTGCTCCAAGATTTTCTTTTGGATTTGTAATTGGGTCATCAACTAAGTTAATTTGAGGTTTATTTCCGTAAATTTTTAAATAATCTACTTGAACTTTACTACGAGATCGTAAAACAAAACCAAAGTCAAGCCCCATTGCTCCCGAAAAACTTTGAGCGTTTAATAACCGGTCGTTTACATAGTAATATAAATAGCCGTTTGTTTTTTTAATTTTCAAAATATTATATTCGCCTTTTTGTTTTATGTTTGAATTTATTGACCAATTATCAACATCGTATTGTCCATCGGTTTGAATAGATGTTCTAAAATGTCCGTCAGATTTTATTTCAAAATTATAGTTGTTTTCAATTCCATCAGAAACAATAAAAAGACCATAAGCATCATCGGGGTTTCCAAATACTTGTCTTATTTTACACTCCACAATAAAATCTTGTGCGGGATCAATATTAAATTGTGTCCAAAACCTATATCCGGTATTAATTCCTTTGTTATTTATAAAAAAATATCCGTTGCTTATTTCGGCAGTTGCATCGTCATTATCGCTAATGTCCCAGCCGAATGCGTTATCATCAAAATTTTCATCAAACAACAATGGAATATTTTGAGCAGATAAGAACGATAACTGCATTAAAAATATAATTAAATATCCTATAATTTTCATATTTATTAGTGTTATTGATTTGTAATAATAAATTCTACTCGCTGATTTTTTGTTCGCCCGTCAGCCGTAGTGTTATCTGCAATTGGTTGATCGGGACCAAAACCAACAGTTGTGATTCTTCCGGGAGAAATACCTTTTTGAACTAAATATTTTTTTACAATATCTGCTCGTTGCATTGATAAATCTAAGAGTGCTTGTCGGTCTCCAACGTTATTTGTATGGCCTTGAATTTCAATTTTTAAATTAGGGTTATCGTTCATCATTTGAACTAATCTGTCTAATTCAGGAAATGAACTTGGCAGTAATTCGGCTTTTCCTCGTTTGAAGAAAATATTATTTAGCGAAATTTTATTGTCAGCCGGAGGATTATTGTTATTATTTTGCTGAATAGGAATAAGATACAGATTTCTTTCAATTTCGGTGTACTGAGTAATATTTGTTAAGTCAATATTATCGCTTAGAGCAAAATATCCTGTTTTTTGGGCAAAAAAGCCGTATTTTTTACCACAAGGTAAAATAATTTTGTAAGTGCCGTCTGCACCGTTTGAAATTGCTACACCAATTTCTTCGTTAGTTAAAAAATCGTCATATTTAATATCTGAACTTAAAGGGAGATTTGTATTTTTATCTAAAACTTTTCCGTAAATTAAAACAACTGGGTCGGGTTGAAGTTCTACCTGCAATTTCACACGTAGTATGTCTTCGCTTCCATAACCATTGGCTGAAGACACAAGGTATGCGTATTCACCTGATGCATCAAGGGTGAAATAGGCGTCCCAATTGCTTGTGTTAATGTTTGGTCCTAAATTAAGCGGTGTGCTCCAATTAGTCCAAGTATTATCTAATCGTTTGGTAACAAATATATCAGAACTTCCGTATCCGGTGTGGCCAGATGATGAAAAATAAAGAGTTCTGCGGTCGGCTGCTAAAAATGGAGTTCCTTCGTCGTCGGGAGTGTTAACTACTGACCCTAAATTTTTTGGTTCGGTGTATGTGCCGTCAGAGTTTCTGAAACTAACATACAAATCATTTCCGCCGTTAGTATTATCGGAGCGTTCTATGTCTAAAATGAGAACCTGTAAATCGGTTGAAAAAGCAAAAGAGCTATAATCACCGTCATTATAATAGTTGTCAACGTCAATATTTTTTGGTATCGACCAAGTTCCGTCATTATTTTTTGTACTATAGGAAAAACCGGATCCAAGTTCTTCGCCAAAAGCTGTGTATCTGGCTTTTAATATTAATTTGTTATTGTCGGGGGTGATAGCAATTACTGCATTATTTCCGTCATTATTAATTGGGCGTCCAATATTATAAGCTTTTGTCCATGCAACGCCGTTGTAGTTTGAAACCCAAATGTCGTTTTTATCAGGATTTCCAATGTTAAAGGGATAATCGTCTCTAACGAAAAAAATTGTGTTTCCGTCGGGACTTATAACGGGGTGTAATTCTTCGTATTTTGTATTAATACCTGCGCCAAGATTTTCTTTGGGGTTCATAATTGGATTGTCAACAATATTTATTGTAGGGCGGGTTCCGTATATTTTATAATAATCGGCTTTTGCTTTTGCCGAAGACGAAAGAATAAAACCGAAGTCGTTTCCAAAAGAGCCATAATATTTTTTCGTTTCAATTAGATTATCATTTATGTAATAATTTAGTTTATTGTCAATTTGTTCAATTTTAACAAAATTTGGTTCACCTTTTAATTTAACGTACTGGCTTGCAATCCAATCTCCTTCCATATCACCATCGTCAGTAATTCCAATTCGATATTCTCCGTCATCGCTTAGCGAAAAAGAGTATGTATCTTCAACTCCATCAGAGCAAAAAATAATTCCGGCGTAATCGTCATCTTTTCCATAAGTTAGTTCAACTTTTGCTTCAATGGTGAAATTTTTATTCATTTCAAAATCATAAGAATTCCAGTAAATATAGTAAGAAGACGCTGTTTTATTATACATATAATAAAATCCATCTTTTATATAGGTTTCAGATTCGTAATCGTCATCAACACTCCATTCGTTACTGTTTGCATCAAAGTTTTCTTCAAAAAGTAAAGGAATATTTTGAGCATAAATAAGATTTGAAAATAAAAATAAGAAAATAAGTATTTTTAAAGATTTCATTTTGAGATGTGTTTATAGTTAGATATAAATTCTTTTAAAATATTATAATTAATTTTAAATTATTAAGTTATTAAAATGCTGTTTTGCTTAGAAATTAGAGCCAAAGTTAAAATATTTGAGCAATGTTTAAATTAATATTTGATTAAATTTAAAATTTATTGTTTAAAAAAATATTTTTTTTTGTTTAAGTGATTGAAAATAAGTATTTTACATTAAAAAGAAAGAACCTGAAAATTTGACGAACCCAAAAAAAATTACATTAGAGCCGTGTATAACATTCTGATTATTGTTAGATAAATCGACATACCCGCAATATCGTTAACAATTGTAATAAATGGTCCCGTAGCAATTGCCGGATCTATTTTAAATTTATTGAGCGTTATTGGAACTATTACTCCAAATACTGAGGCAAATACAACAACAATAAAAATTGATAATGAAACACCAATGGTAATTACATTAGAATTTAAGAAAAATACACTATATAAAAATATGATTGCTGATAAGGCTCCGGCATTTAAAAGAGATACTCTAAGTTCTTTAAAAATTTTATTCCAAAAACCCTGTTTATCAAAAGTGTCGTTTGCAATGGCTTGAACGATAATTGAAGATGATTGTATTCCAACGTTTCCGGCTGTGGCTGCAATTAATGGAAGAAATATTGCAGTAGTTGCAAGTTTTGTCATGTCATTTTCAAAGATACCAATTATTCTGGAGCTTATAATTCCGCCGGCTAAACCAAATAAAAGCCAAGGAATACGAGCTCTTGTAAGTCTCCAAACACTGTCAGATAATTCAACATCTTCAGATAAACCTGTAGCCATTTGGTAATCTTTTTCGGCTTCTTCTCTAAGTACATCAACAACGTCATCAATAGTTATTCGTCCAACTAATCGTCCTATTGGATCAACAACAGGCAAACTAATAAGGTCATATTTATCCATTAAATTTACAACTTCCTCGGCTTCGGTAGAAGTTTTAACTAAGATAGGGTCATCATCCATTATTTTTTCAACTTTGGTATTAGGTGAAGAAAGAATTAGTTTTTTAAGAGATAATACTCCTTCTAAAACTTCCTCATTACCAATAACATACACATAAAATATTTCGTCAACTTCTTCGGCTTGTTTTCGTATTTCTTCAATGCAGGATTTAACATCGGTGTTGGAATAAACAGCAATGTATTCTTTTTGCATTAAACCACCGGCAGTATCTTCTTCGTAATCAAGTAAATCAACAATATCACCGGCGTGTTCAATGTCTTCCATAAAAGCTAAAACTTCGTCTTTTCTATCTTCAGACATTTCTCCAAGAACGTCAGCGGCGTCGTCAGTTTCCATGTTATCGATAAAAACTTTTGCGATAACATCAGTAGGAAGCACACTTAAAAACCGCTCTCTGTCGTCGTCGTCGAGTTCGGCAATAACATCAGCAGCTATTTCTCCATCAAGCAGAAGGAATAAAAATTTTGCTTCATCAATATTCAAATCATCGTAAAGCATAGCAATGTCGGCAGGGTGTAAATCGTGCATTAAATCAACAGCCATTGATTCGTCTTGTCGTTCAATCGCTTCTTTGATGTCTAAAACAAATTGTTTGTTAATTTCAAAATTCATCACAAAAATTTTTATTTATGCAAAGGTAGCTATTCATTTAAAAATAAGTTGAAAAAACGGGTATTTTTTTCTAAAAATTTAAGCAAAAAAAAGCGAACCTAAATTAATAAGTTCGCTTTAAAAAGTTTTGTTTGATTAAAATTATTCAGAGATAACTTCAAAATCAATTTCAGATTTTATATCTTTAAAAAGACTAATTGTAGCTTTGTATTCTCCAATTTCTTTTACTGAATCAAAGAAAATTTTCTTTCTGTCAATGTTGAAACCTATTTTCTCAAGTTCTTCAGCAATCTGAATATTTGTTACTGAACCAAAAATTTTACCTTTAGAGCTTGTTTTAGCACCAATAGTAAGTTTAGTTCCTTCAAGTTTTTTAGCTATTTCTAAAGCTTCTGCTCTAAATCTTTCTTCTTTGTGAGCTTGCTGACGTTTGTTTTCAGCAAGGATTTTTTTTGCTGTAGCTGTAGCTCTAATAGCCATTCCTTGAGGAATAAGGTAGTTTGTTGCGTACCCTGTTTTAACATCTAAAATGTCATCTTTATTACCTAACTTAGGTATATCTTGTTTTAATATAATTTCCATTGTTGTAAAATTTTAAATATTTGACTAATTATTTCATTAAATCTGTTACGTATGGTAATAAAGCCAAATGACGTGATCTTTTAATTGCTTGTGATAGTTTTCTTTGGTATTTTAATGATGTTCCGGTTAAACGTCGAGGTAAAATTTTTCCTTGTTCATTTAAAAATTGTTTTAAGAAATCCGGATTTTTATAGTCTATATATTTAATGTTGTTTTTTTTGAACCAACAATATTTTTTCTTTTTAAATTCTATTGAAGGGGGCGTTAAATATTTAATATCTGTTTGAGCCATAATTTTTTCTTTTTTAAGGGTTGTTAATTTTGTAATTCTTCTGCGGGTTTTGGTCCTTGAACGTTGTCTTTTGCTTTTTTACGACGTCCTTCGTTGAACTTAACTGCATGTTCGTCAAGTTTTACTGAAAGAAAACGCATTATTCTTTCGTCTCGGCGTAACTGAACTTCAAAAGGTTGAATTACTGAAGGCTCAACTTTATATTCAAAAAGTTGATAAAAGCCTGTGCTTTTTTTGTTAACTTTGTAAGCTAATTTTTTTAGTCCCCAATTTTCATCATTGATAATTTCTGCTCCATTATTTGTCAGAAAATCTCTGAATTTGTTAACCGCTTCCTTTACCTGATCATCAGATAAAACGGGAGTTAAAATGAAAACGGTTTCGTAATGATTTAACATAATTGTTTATTTTTTAAATTAAATTTAAGGTTTGCAAAATTACTATATTTTTTATTATTCCCAATTTTTTGATTTTTTTTTTGAAAAATATTTTCTTCGTTTTGTGTATTTATTTTCTAAATTGCTGATTTACAGAAAAAAAACTTGTATTCAAAAATTATACAAGTTTTTTTTCAATGTGAAAATAATTTGCTATTTTAGTTCATATTGATAATAAAGTAGTTTGTAACCATCTGATTTTTTTATTAGAGCTAAACTGTCGGTAAAAGTTCCGCTATCATAATTTACTGTGTACACAAATGAAGTAATTTTATCTCCATTTACGGTTTGAATATGAAAATTTGATGACTTAAAGGTTTGTAAATCACCGTATTCTGAGTCTATGTAATCTAAAAAGTCAACAAAATCTTGTTTTGATGTATTGCTTAAAAATTCCGAACTACATAACGAAGCCGCATTTTCATTGTCTTTTGCCTGCCGGTATTCGTAAAACTTGGTGGCAACGTCTCTTGCTTCGCTAATGTCACTGCATGATACTAAAGTTAAGGCAAAGAATAATCCTGAAATAAAAAGTAATTTTTTCATAATAATTCAATTTTGTTTTTTGTTGTAAAGGTAATTAATATCAATTGATTTAAAAAAAATTTAGTCAAAAATTTTAAAATTTATAAATTTGCAAATTCATATAATAAAAAAATTGCTATGAACTATATATTGTTTGACACAAATAAAGACTTTAAGAACTTTTTACCCCTTACATATACGCGTCCGGTTTCCGAAATAAGAATTGGAATTTTGACAATTAAAGAAAAATGGGAGTTGCATTTTAAAAGTAAATTTTCATATTATACTAAAAATTATTTGGCAAATAAATTTCCTGTAAATGTGCATCGCGAAAACTTGATGATAAATTCTTCGGTGCTTCCTGATAAAAATTTGGTGGAGGCATTAAGTAATTTGCAAACTAATAGTTTTTTAATAAAAGATGATTTAATTATTGCTGTTAATTTATTTGAAGATGATGTTAATAATTTTGAAAAAGTTAATTTTTTAAAACTTAATGGAGTAACTTACGATAAAGAAATTTCTAAACTCACTTATTTGTGGGATATTTTCTCAAAAAATGGTCATGAAATTGAAAATGATTTTAAAATCTTAACTAAAAATAAATTTAGCGAAGATATTAGTCCTACAAATACGGTTTCTAACGAAAAAAATATTTTTATTGAGCAAGGAGCTAAAGTAGAATGTTCTGTTTTGAATGCTAATGATGGATATATTTACATTGGTAAAGATGCTGTAATAATGGAAAATAGTGTTGTACGTGGTAGTTTAGCTTTATGTCGGGGTGCACAACTAAACGTAAGAACAACAATTTACGGACCTACTACAATTGGACCTTACTCAAAAGTGGGCGGAGAAATAAATAATTCTGTTTTTATAGGATTTAGCAATAAAGCTCATGATGGTTTTTTGGGTAATTCTGTTATTGGCGAATGGTGTAATTTGGGAGCAGGAACAAATAATTCTAATCTTAAAAATAATTACGAGCAAGTTCGTTTATGGAATTACAGAGATGGAGGATTTACTAAAACCGGTTTGCAATTTTGTGGTTTAGTTATGGCAGATCATTCAAAGGCTGCTATTAATACAATGTTCAATACCGGAACAGTAATTGGGGTAAGTTCAAATATCTATGGCTCAAATTTTCCACGTAATTTTATTCCTTCCTATTCGTGGGGTGGGGCAGCAGGTTTTACTGAATATAATTTTGATAAAGCCATCAAAACCGCTCAAATTGTTATGGGTAGAAGAGGTTTAGAGTTAACTGAATTTGATAAAAATATTTTGCAACACGTGTTTAATGAAAGTAAACAATACAGAAAAACTGACAAATAGTTGATTTTATTATTATTTTTTTAAAAAATCACTTGTTTTTTGTGTAATTTCTTCTTTATAGTCAGCATGTGGAATATGTCCGCAGTTTTTTAGCCATAAAAGTTCGTAATTTGTACAATAATCTGCAATTGCTTGCATTTGTTTATAAGTTCCATACTGATCATTTTCGCCTTGAATTGCCAAAACCGGGCATCTAATCTTTTTTAATTCATCATATAAAAAATATTTACTTGTGTCTGCATTTATCCACGTATTTGCCCACCCGTAAAACATTGAATCGGTTTTTGAACCGTGAAAAATTTCTAAAGCGGGTTTTAATCTGCCATTTTCGTAAGCATTTTTTGCAAGTTTTACTCCCTCAACAGATTCTTTTTCAATTAAAACATGATGAGCCTCTGTAATTACTTTTTTAACATTTTGTGGGTAAAAAGCTGCATGTAATAACGCAATTGTTCCGCCGTCGCTATGCCCAAATAGAATAACAGGGCTGATAATTTTAATTTCTTGTAAAAATTCATTCAAAAAATGAGCTTCTTCATGCAAATAATTAATTGTTCTATCTTCTTGTAATTCTGTTGATTTACCATGTCCGTATCTGTCGTAAACTAAGCCTGGCATGTTTAATTTTGTGCATAAATACTCCGGAAAACCACGCCATTGCTCGGTGCAACCTAAACCTTCGTGCAAAAATACAATTATAGGTTTTTGGCTTGTAGTATTTTCGTTAAAAAAATTATAGTAAATTTTTTTTTGTTTAATTGATGCAATCATGATTTGAATTATTTTGAAAAATATTCTTAATAAATGTTTAATTATTTGAAAAATTAATTTGTTGATTATTTGCGTAATACTTTGTTTTTTAGAGCATTGTGATTATATAAAAGATTAATTTTGAAATTTCGATAAAAAACTATGTTAAAATTTTTTAATCGAATTGACTAAATTCAATAAGTTTTAGAATATTTGCAAATGCAAAATTAAAAAAGTAATGGATACAAAAGAATTACTCAAAAAGGTACGTAAAATAGAAATAAAAACAAAAGGACTCTCTAAGAATATTTTTGCAGGAGAATATCATAGCTCGTTTAAAGGCAGAGGAATGGCTTTTAGCGAAGTTAGGGAATATCAATATGGCGATGATATTAGAAGTATTGATTGGAATGTTACGGCCCGATTTAATCACCCATACATTAAAATTTTTGAGGAAGAACGTGAACTTACTGTTATTTTGTTAATTGATATTAGTTCATCGGGCATGTTTGGATCGGAGCAAATTAAACGTAATTATTTGGCTGAAGTTGC
>JAFGXO010000163.1 GCA_016936595.1 Bacteroidales bacterium
TATATAATTAAATTTTTAGTACAAAAAACAATAAATATCTGAATTATTAAAAATTTTATTTTGCAAAAAATAAAACAAAAAAATTGGGTACTACCCCAGTATTTTTTACTGCAACATCAACAATACCGTAAGCAATTATATTCCTTCGTTTTGGGTATGCAGTTGGTATGTTTTAGTTTTGAGGTATTTGGGTGTTGTTCTAATTATTCTTTTAGATCATCTCGCTACAGGGGACAACGTATATGAAACTTACGCTCGTGAAGCAAAAGTAGGAGCAACAATCGTGAGTTTGAGCTACTTCGGTAACCTCAAACCGAATAAGGCAAGGATCGAACAATATGGTTAATGTAAGTAAAGGTAAAGTTCCAATTCGCCGACACGTCAAAATCAAACATTTTTGACCCCGAATATGAAATATATTTTAAAAACAGACGAGAAAAATTACGGAAAAATTCTGCAATAACTCATCAAAAAACTTATATTTGGCAAATAATAAGCAACGAAAAAAGTCAACAGTCGGGTAAGCAGGGCACTGCTAGCTTTATAAATGCCAGATCGCCCGAAAGCATTCGTGGCGAGCTGTATGCGATGAAAGTCGCACTGCCTGTTCCGAGTTATTCGGGATACGGTACTTAGGGGGCTTGCACTACCCGATTAGGCAATCAAAAAATCACATATTTTTATGGGGACTTTCCTTTGCGAAAAACTGATGATTGCAAAATTGCTATATACATTTTCTTTAATACTAACAGATTGCAAATCTGAAGCAGAAGGGTAAAAAAAGGTTCTATCAATATCAAATTTATCTTTATTTCACACCCTCATAAAATGCAGACATTGATACGACAGAACCCAAAATTAAATATGAAAACAAGCCTATTTTTTTGTAATTAGTAACTTATAATGCTCCTTCGTCGTAAGCTCTTTCACCGTGCAGAGCTTCATCTAAACCTATTTCTTCGTCTTTTTCGGTTACTTTTACTTTTGTGATAAAGTTGATTAGAGCCAACATTAAATAAGTAAAAACAAATGCGTAAATTGCAGCAATTGCAACAGCAGCAACTTCTTTTACGAAAAATGCAACATTACCTTCAAGTAAACCACTTTGACTACTAACGGTTGCAGAAGCAAATACTCCAAGCAAAATAGTTCCTAAAGTTCCGCCAATACCGTGAACTCCCCATACATCAAGAGCATCGTCCCAACCAAGTTTGTTTTTTAAAGCAACAGCAAGGAAACAAACAGCACCTGCGGCAATACCAATTAACATTGCTGCCCAAACCGGAACAAATCCGGCAGCCGGAGTAATTGTTGCCAACCCTGCAACAGCTCCTGTTAATAAGCCCACAAATTTTGGTTTTCCTGTTTTTATCCATTCAATAATTAGCCATGTTATTGCTGCAAAAGAGGCTGCTATATCAGTATTTAAAAAAGCTAAAGTTGTATTAGCGTCTACGTCTAATTCGCTTCCGGCATTAAATCCGTACCAGCCAAACCATAAAAGTCCTGTTCCAATTGCTACTAATGGAATACTGTTTGGAGGTGATTTTGTATCTCTTCTTTTCCCAACATAAATAATTGATGCTAAAGCGGCAAAACCGGCTGTTGCGTGTACTACTATACCTCCTGCAAAGTCTAAAACTCCCCATTCGGAAAGTATTCCACCGCCCCAAACCATGTGTACAAATGGATAATAAACAAATAATTGCCATACAACTAAGAAAATTAGGTATGCTTTAAAAGTAATACGGTTTACAAATGCTCCGGTAATAAGGGCAGGAGTAATAATTGCAAACATCATTTGATATGCGATGAACGTATAGGTAGGAAATTTACCGTTTCCGCTGTACATTTGATCAAAAGGAATATTTCTTAAAAATGCTAAATCAAAGTTTCCAATTATGCCGCCCGGACCACCGCTAAAACACAACGAGTAACCAATTGCTACCCACATAATTGTAGTAATACCTAATGAAACAAAAGTTTGCATCATTATTCCTAAGATATTTCTTTTCCCTGCTAATCCGCCATAGAAAAAGGCCAAACCAGGGGTCATTAACATTACCAGACTTACCGATAATATCATAAAAGCCGTTACGCCAGTATCCATAATTTTATAGTTTTATGTTGTTAATAATGTTTTTTTTATTAAAAAGAAAATCCGAATGTGAAGAACACTTTTTTAGTGTCAGGATTTGCAATAACAGAAGCAGAAACAGGCAGAGAAAATTTATCTGTAATTTCTATTTCTTTGCTAAATGCAATACCGGTATTAATAATACCTGCTTTACTTCCGTAAAATCCGGTTTCGCCAATATATCCGGTGTTTGGGTCGGCTGCTAATGGCGAACTTAAAGTAAATCCAAAAAATGGGTTAAAATCAACCGATTTGATGGTTTTGGAGTATCCAAATTCAAAATAATTAGAATATTGTAAGCCTGTTGAAGTGTTAAAATTAGCACTTGTTGGGTCACTCTCAATTTTTGCTGCATCGGCACCAAAAAAATTAACGGCAGCCAAAAAGATCAACGGAATTTTTTCTGTTCCGTTAAAACTAAATGTTCCTTCAAAAAGGTGGCCTGTAGTTGGTGCTGCATAGTCAAAATAGTTGTAGTTTGTAAATGCATCTGGGAAGAAATAATCTGTAAAAGTTAGGGAAAACATTTCATCTAAAAATGAATAAGATAAATATAAATCCATTTCCTGACCTGTGTTTAAGCTGCTTAAAGAATATGCCCCCCAAAAGCCGAATTCTAAATTACCTACGGTTATCGAAGCGTAAGGTTGAATACTTGGAGCGTTTCCACCAAATTGAGCACCTCGCCAAACGTATCTGCTGTACAAATCGGTGCCTAAATCAAATTCTACTCCTGAACATGATTTAGTATTTTGTGCGATTGAAACATTTTGAGTAAAAATTAATGATAAAAAGATTAAAAATACTGATAATTTTCTCATGATTTTATGCGTTTAAATTTTTTATCAAAAGTAGAAGTTCACTATATTTTTAGAAATAGGTATTTACTTCATTTTTTATGAGTAATTTACGCAATTTATTGAGAGAATAAAACGCAAAAAAATGATTTGTTTTCTTAATTTTTGTAGTTATATTATTGAAAATAAGTTGTTTAAATGATGTTTTGAAGGATTGGTGAGATAAATGCAAACAAAAAAAATGCTTCCTTCGGAATGAAGAAAGCATTTTTTGAAAAAGATTTATAAAAACTAATCTTTTAAATTAGCAACTAAATATTCTCTGTTAAGTCTGGCAATAAAAGAAATAGAAACTTCTTTAGGGCATTCAACTTCGCAAGCACCTGTATTAGAGCAACTTCCAAAGCCTAATTCGTCCATTTTTGCAAGCATTTTTTGAGCTCTTTCTTTAGCTTCTATTTTTCCTTGAGGAAGAAGAGCTAAGTGAGAAACTTTTGCACCAACAAATAACATTGCAGAACCGTTTTTACAAGTGGCAACACAAGCACCGCAACCAATACAAGCAGCAGCATCAAAAGCCTCTTCTGCAATATCTTTATGTATTGGCATTGAATTAGCGTCGGGAGCGCTTCCTGTATTAACTGAAACATATCCACCGGCTTGTTGAATTAAATCTAAAGAGTATCTATCAACCATTAAATCTTTGATTACCGGAAAAGCTTTAGCTCTCCAAGGTTCAATGGTTATTGTATCTCCGTCTTTAAATTTACGCATGTGAAGCTGGCAAGTTGTAACTGCGTTGTCGGGTCCGTGAGCTCTACCGTTAATAAACATACTACAAGCTCCGCAAATTCCTTCTCTACAATCGTGATCAAATGAAATAGGCTCTTTACCTTCACCCAACAATTTTTCGTTGAGCATGTCCATCATTTCAAGAAAAGAAGCAGCAGTTGGGATTTCGTTCATTTCGTAATTATCGAAACGTCCGGCATCGTTTGGCCCATTTTGACGCCAAACTTTAAGTTTTATATTTATATTTTTATCTGACATAATTTTTAGTTTTAAAGTTTGTAAAGTTTGAAAATTTAAAGTTTATTGTTTTTTCAGCATTTAACTTTATTAAGTTTCAATCCTTTACTATTTGGCTGTTTTATAGTTACGAACTTTAACCTCTGTTTCTTCAAACACAAGTTTTTCTTTGTTCAAAATAGGTTCTTTTTCGTCTCCGGTGTATTCCCAAGCAGCAACGTACATAAATTCGTCATCGCGTCTAAGAGCTTCACCTTCAGGGGTTTGATATTCTTCTCTATAATGACCGCCGCAAGATTCTTCTCTGTTAAGAGCATCACGAGCCATAAGTTCGCCAAGTTCAAGGAAATCGGCAACACGATTTGCTTTTTCGAGTTCTACGTTTATTGTGTTTGTGTCTCCGGGAATTTCAACGTTTTCCCAAAATTCTTTTTTTAAAATTTTAATTTCTTCAATTGCTTCTTTTAGTTTTGTTGCCGTACGAGCCATTCCAACTTTATCCCACATAATTTTACCTAAATCGCGGTGGAACGAATCAACAGATTTTTTCCCTTTAACGTTCATAAGTCTGTTAATGTGAGCTTTAACAGAATTTTCAGCTGCTTTAAATTCATCAGAATCTGTAGAAATTCTTTTAACGTCAAATTGATCAGCTAAATAATTTTGGATAGTATAAGGGAGAACAAAATATCCGTCAGCTAAACCTTGCATAAGAGCCGATGCCCCTAATCTGTTAGCTCCGTGGTCGGAGAAATTTGCTTCACCAATAATAAATAATCCAGGAAGTGTAGATTGAAGTTCATAATCAACCCATAAACCGCCCATTGTGTAGTGAACAGCAGGATAAATTTTCATTGGAGTTTCGTAGGGGTTGTCGCCGGTAATTTTTTCATACATTTGGAAAAGATTTCCGTAACGTTCTTCGATAGTTTTTTGACCCAATCTATCAATAGCGTATTTAAAGTCAAGGAAAACACCTTCTTTAGTTGCGTTATTTTCAATGCCATAGCCTTTGTCGCATCGTTCTTTAGCGGCTCTTGCTGCAACATCGCGAGGAACAAGGTTTCCGAAAGCAGGATATCTTCGTTCTAAGTAAAAATCTCTGTCGTCATCAGCAATATCGGCAGGTTTTTTTTGTCCAAGTCGTATAGCTTCAGCATCTTCAAGTTTGTTTGGAACCCAAATACGACCATCATTACGCAAACTTTCGCTCATCAGGGTAAGTTTTGATTGATAATCGCCGTGCTGAGGTATTGCCGTAGGGTGAATTTGAACAAAAGCAGGGTTAGCAAAAGCTGCACCTTTTTTATATGCTTTCCATATGGCACTACCGTTTGAACCCATTGCATTTGTGGAAAGGAAAAATACGTTTCCGTATCCACCTGAACCAATTGCAACGGCATGTCCAAAATGGCTTGAAACTTTGCCTGTAATAAGATTACGAACTACAACACCTCTTGCTCTTCCATCAATAACAACAACGTCCATCATTTCGGTACGAGGGAAGGATTCAACTTTTCCGAGAGCAATTTGTCGGTTTAATCCGCTGTATGCTCCAAGTAGTAATTGTTGTCCTGTTGCACCACGAGCATAAAAAGTACGAGAAACAAGCACGCCACCAAAAGAGCGGTTTGCTAATGTGCCTCCGTATTCGCGACCAAAAGGAACACCTTGAGCAACAGATTGATCGATGATATTTGCACTAACTTCGGCTAATCTGAAAACGTTAGATTCACGAGAGCGATAATCGCCACCTTTTATTGTGTCGTAATATAGTCTGTATGTACTATCGCCGTCGTTTTGGTAGTTTTTTGCTGCATTAATTCCCCCTTGTGCAGCAATACTGTGAGCTCTACGAGGGCTGTCTTGATAACAAAAAACTTTAACATTAAAGCCCATTTCGGCTAATGAAGCAGCTGCCGAGGCTCCGGCTAAGCCTGTTCCGATTACGATAATATCTAATTTTCGTTTGTTATTTGGCGAAACAAGTTTTTGATTTTCTTTATAATTTGTCCACTTTTCGGCAAGTTTGCCTTGTGGTATTTTAGCATCTAAATTTATCATTGATTCGAGA
Organism: Bacteroidales bacterium; assembly: GCA_016936595.1. Taxonomy (GTDB): domain Bacteria; phylum Bacteroidota; class Bacteroidia; order Bacteroidales; family JAFGUD01; genus JAFGUD01. The sequence continues at coordinate 6,038 of JAFGXO010000163.1, forward strand.
TTTTAGCGTTAATTAAAAAATAAGAAAGTATAAAGGAATGATTGTGAAACCTGCAACAACAACGATAGTGTAAATATCGCCAATAATTTCTAATCTGCGACGCCAAATTTTGTTGTTTAGTCCAAGTGTTTGGAAAGCCGACCAAAAAGCGTGATGCAAGTGTAATCCCAGTGCAATAAATCCGATGATATAAATTAAATCGTACCACCAAATTTCAAATAAATCAGAAACTAATTTAAAGGTGTTGTGCATTTCAACGCCGTCAACATGAGTTGAAGGAGGTTGTCCGAATTTTAAAACAGCATAATAATTAATAATGTGTACTATAAGAAAAGTAAAAACAAAAACTCCAAGCCAAATCATGTTTCTCGAAGCCCAAGTACTGCTGTCTTTTTGATCAACTACAGCGTATTTACTGCTACCTCTTGCTTTCCAGTTATTCAACTGAACAATAATTCCGTAAAGAATGTGCAAAAAGAAACCAAGAGCTAAAAGTGGTTCCATTACTTTCATTATCGGGTTTGTTCCCATAAAGTTGGCTGCTTTGTTATAAACAGTGCCATCTATTGGGTCAAACAGCATAGTTAGATTCACTCCAAGGTGAACCAAAAGAAAGACTATTAAAAATAGTCCGGATAAGCTCATAAGAAGCTTTTTTCCAATTGACGAACTTAAAAATCCTTTCATGTTTTTATTGTTTTATCTGTATTTTTCGATTTGTAATCTGAACGCAAAAATATAACACATCGGTTTTGATATGTATGTTATAAAATATTTTTTTCTAATTTAGATTAATTCTAAATAAATTGTTGTTTTTTTTTATTTTTATTGTTCTTTAAAACATCAATAATCACTCTGTTGCTCTGATTTATTATAAAAATTATAGTATGTTTTTTTATTCTTCTGATAAATCAAAAGATAATATCATATAATTCAATATGTTTTTATTAAGGTACTGATTTACAGATGCTTGTGTTTTGTTAAAGTAAATTAAAATATATTATTAAAAGCCAATATTAAAACTTAAAAGTTCAAAGTTGTATTTGTCAACATCAGTCATGTAAGAAAATCTAAGTCCTGCACTAAATGTAACATATTCCATTCTAAGAATATTAAAATCAGAAAATAATTCAAATCCAATAGAATTTAATGAGCCCGCATTTTGGGACTGATTAACTAATGCATAGTCATAAAAAATATTACCTCTAAACCGCTTAATATAAAGCAAATAAGGGATATTTATATCGGGATATGCAATGGGGAAATGATAATCGATACTTATTTTTTTGATATGATTAAAATACAAATAATTGTAACCACGAGGTAAATTTACTGATGCAGAATACAAATAATTATTGGTTGCAATATTATTTTTATTTTCTAATCCTAAAGTAATATTAAAAGCATCGTGTTTTGCTATTCCCGGGAAATATAAGTTTGCATAAGAGTAAAATTTGAATCCGAAAGGACCTACTGAGGCTGGGGTATAATTTGCTCCTATTACAAAAGATTGCCCAAAACGAGGAATAATATCTCTATGTCCCATATATTTTCTGTTAAGAAAGTATAATTGTCCTGAGAAATTTAGTAATTCGGTATAATTTAATCCCAAATCCTGAAAATAATCACCTTCAAAATTTGTCATTGAGATAAAACTTGTACTAAAGGAAGCTTCAAAATATCTTGAGTAAATTCCTCTTGAAAGATTTAACGGAACGGTAATTCCCAAACTTGCACTATTTTGATACCATGTTTCAATTGAATCAATTTTTTTTCCAAATTCTTGGTCTAAATAAATGCCATTTTTACCGGTTTCAACTCCAAAAGAGAATTTAGGAAAATATTTATTATAGTTAAGATTCACGCTTGCGATTAAGCTGCCAATTTTTCTATTTCCATAAACAGAAGTAATTAAATCTAAAGAGTTCATTAAGTCGGTTGAATAAATATCCATTCCGTAGTTTTGCCCGGAAATCATAGGTGTCCAGCTATGAATATTTATAATTTTTTTAGATGGTTTATAGTCTGAAATAATAAAATTTGTGTCAGAATTTTTGGCAAAATCAGTATTAATATTCAGTAGGGTGTTTTTAGTAATATCGCTGTTAAAATAATCTATTTGTAATTGTTGAACAGATGATAATTGTTTCCATTGCGATACATCAAAAGGCATTTTAGCAATATCGATACCTTTTAAATTGTAATCGGTAAAATATATATATTCATTATTATTATCAACTACTGCTTGTATGGCTGCGTATGGGCGAGAAGTAACTTGGTAAATTTGTTCGGTAATAAAATCGTAAGCATAAATATTTGTTATTCCGTTGTAATCGTAGTTGAAAAACACGTGATTTTTTTGGCATTTTGGTTTTTCAATTTTAATCCATTGAGCAGGTATTAAGGTTTTAATTTGTTGATTATCAGTATTTAATAGAAGCATGCTTTCGCCGGAATTGTTTGTTTTCAGAAAAACAATTCCTTTGTTATCGGTAGTCCAAGTTGGTTGAGCAATATTGTTTGCGTCATTAATTTTTTTAGTGAAAATAATATTACCGGTAAGGTCAAAAACAACAATTTTAGGGATTAAATTTTCAGAAAATTCAATAGCAACAATTTTAGAACCGTCCGGCGAAATTTCAGCCGAAAAATATTTTCCTTTTTTAGTAATTTGTTCAAGTTTTTTTGTTTTAACGTCGTAAATAACAATGTCATTGTAGCTAACTTCACCATATCTGATGTGTTCGGTGAAACGCGTCCAAACAATTTTCCCTTTTGCATAAGAAATATCTTCGCTGCTAATTTCGCGTATTTTCTTTTCGGTTCCATCGGGGTATAAATAAATAATAGTTGATTTGTCATTTAACCCGCTTTTTAGAGCAATAAGAGTATCTCCGCCAATATATTGTAAATCAAAGTAATTTGTCCAAACTCTTTTTTTGTTTTTGTTAACTATTTGTGCGTCAGTGATATCCATTTTATTAAGTTGATCAGTCCACAATGAATCTACTTCGTGCATTGCTTTTTTGTATGTTTTCCGTACATTGTAACCGGTATATTTTTTTATACTTCTTTCAAAAGTGTATGGCCAAAAAGAAAATAACGATGAGCGATAGAGAATTTTGTTCCAAATATCTTCGCCATAATGACGATTAATATATGTAACCATATAATAACCAAGATAATAGTGGTTTGGATAATAAGTTTTGTAAGATTTAAAATGTGCTTTTTCGTAGCTGATTTTTTGATTGTTGAGTAGTATAGTTCTTATTGGAAGAGAAAATGCCGGCATTCTACCTCTACCGCTATTTGAATATTTTGTTTCATTAAATATTGCATCTCCTTCCATGTACCAGCTTGGTATTGACCAATTTAACAGAGCCGCTTGTCCAAATTGTCCAAATATTGTGCTACCAAGTTTTGTGAATCCATCGTTTAATTTTGCGTACTGTGTAACGTGTCGGAACTCGTGTATTGAAAGTACTTTGTTCCAAGGACTTAAAGTTAGAGACAATGATTGAGGTGGGGTAGTGTACCATACCATTCTGCGAGGAGCCAAAGCTGCGTATGCGTTTGATACAACCGATTGGTTATAAAGCAGTAAGTTAATATGTTTTGGTTTATTGTTGATAAAAATTTTTGTGTCGTGATAGTAAACAGAATCAATAATTAATGCTGTTTCAATTGCGTAATCTTCAATGCTATCAGGAAAAATAACAGTGAAATTTTTTGTGCTTAACTGTTTCCACTTTATAGAAGGAGGATTTTGCGATTGTCCGAAAATTAACATCGGAGCTAATATTAAAGTAAGTAGTAATTTTTTCATTTTTTTCATTTTTCATTTTTGAGTTTCAGGTATCGAGTAACAAGTTTCTAATAAATCTGCCCTCTGCCCTCTAATCTTCAATTTCGCTTAATTCTAACCATTGCATTTCTTTATTGTCGAGTTCATCTTTTATTTTTATTAATTCTTCGGCTTTTTCAGTTATTTTTTCATGGTTAAGAGTTCCGGAGCTTAAAATATTTTCAATTTCTTCTTTTTTATTTTGAAGTTCAGGTATTTCAATTTCCAATTGTTCAAATAATCGTTTTTGATTGAAAGAGAGTTTTTTTGAGCGTTCGGTTTTAGGTTTTTCTTTCTTAGGTTTTTCTTTTTTGTCTTCGTTTTTTTCTTCTAGCTCCTTAGTTTTTTTAAAGTTGTGATATTCAGAATATTTTCCGGTGTAGCTTTTAACAATGCCATTTCCTTCAAAAACGAACAAACTGTCAACAAGTTTATCCATAAAGTATCTATCGTGCGAAACAATTAGAACACAGCCGTTAAAATTTTGCAAATAATCTTCCAGAACACTTAATGTCATAATATCCAAATCGTTAGTAGGTTCATCAAGAATTAAAAAGTTTGGATTTTTCATTAAAACGGTCATTAAAAACAGTCTCTTTTTTTCGCCACCACTTAATTTTTCCACGCTTGAATAATGTGTTTTTTGGGGGAATAAAAAAAGTTCAAGGAATCGAGACGCACTAATTTTTGTGCCATCGCCAAGAGTAATGATATCGGCTACTTCTGAAATAATATCAATAACACGTTTGTTGTTATCAAATTGTAAACCTGTTTGTTTATAGTAACCAAAGGTTATAGTTTGGCCAATTTCAACTTCACCGGAATTTGGTTTTAAATTTTGAGTAATAATGTTCAAAAAAGTGGATTTGCCAACTCCGTTATTTCCAACAATTCCAATTTTTTCGCCGTTTGTAAAGCGATACGAAAAATCTTCGATAATTTTTAAATCGTCATAATTTTTGTAGATATTTTTAAGTTCCAGAATTTTTTTGCCAATTCTTTGGGTTTGAACATTTATGTTTATGTTTTTTTCAACAATTTTGCCGTGAGCTTTTTCTTCTAATTTTTTTACATTATCCATTCGGTATTTTGCTTTACCGGTTCGGGCTTTAGGCATTCTTTTAGACCATTCAAGTTCTTGCTTGAATAAATTTTTAGCTTTGTCGATGTTTAAATTATGAAGGTTTACTCTTTCTTCACGTTTTTCTAAAAAAAATGAATAATTTCCGTTGTAGTTATAAACAGTATTGTTGTCTATTTCAAGTATTTGGTTACAAACACGGTCTAAGAAATACCTGTCGTGAGTAACCATAAGTAGGGTGCTTTTAGTTTTTGTTAGGTATTCTTCGAGCCATTCAATAAGTTCAACATCAAGGTGATTAGTTGGTTCATCAAGAATGAGTAAATTGGGTTCATTAATAAGCAGATTAGCTAATGCGAGGCGTTTTTTTTGTCCACCGGATAATTCGCCTACTTTTTGATTAAAGTTATTGATTTTAAGCTGAGTAAGAATAGTTTTTATTTGAACATCATAATCCCAAGCCTTATGAAAATCCATTTGCTCAATAGCTTCTTCCAAAAGTTTTTCATCTGTTGATTTTAAGGCATTTTCGTAATTTCTTACAACTTCAACAATTTCGTTTGACGATGCAAAAACTTGTTCCATAACGGTTTTATTGTTATCAACTTTAGGATTTTGCTCAAGGTATCCGAATGAAATATTGTTTTTAAAGGTAACTTGTCCATCGTCAGGGGTGTCAAATCCTGTAATAATATTTAATAATGAAGTTTTTCCGGTTCCGTTTTTTGCTATTATTGCTACTTTTTGATCTTTGTCGATAGTAAAAGAAATATCTTCAAAAAGTAATAGTTCTCCAAATGATTTTGTTAAATTTTCAACTTGTAAGTAATTCATATTTTGATTAGAAAGTTTATTGTGTTAACGAGTTTATTGATTTTTATTGTATTATTTTTTAATCATAGCTTTTGCAAAGATAGTTATTTTATTTCTGAACCTTTTTCAAAAGTGAATTTTTTTATAGACCGATATAGTATGATAATTGCCATTAATAAAAAACCAATTCCCATAATAAATACGCCTCCGTAGTCAATTAATGTGTAAAAATAAATACCTAAAAGTGGAGCAAACATTCCTCTAAATCCGGTTAATGATAAATGTATAGATTGATAATCGGCAACTTCTTCATTTTTAGCAAAATATGCCGAGCCTATAAACCATAATAAACCCATAGTAGCCGAAAAAACGCCGTAAAAAATGTAGGCAATAATTAAGGAATAATAAATTTTTATTTTCCAAATTTCAAAACTTGCATCATATATCGTTGTGATGAACAAAAATAAAAAAAATCCGGCTAATGCTGAAAAAGTAATAATTCCAAAATTCCTGGGGTCTATTTTGCCTATAAGCTTGCCAAAAAAAGGTAATAGCATTATGTTTAATGTATTGTAAGCATTTTTGTAAAAAGCTAAAGATGAGTAGTTTAAATCCAGAGCATCATTTAAAAATAACGAAATAACTCCGCTTGTTGTTAAAAAAGCCATTCCGTAAAGCATAAAACCCATCTGATAATGTAAAAATGGTTTTTTCGATAAAAGAACTCCTTTCATTCTTTTTATAGAATTTTTAACCGATTGTAATATTGTGTTTTTAATAACCGGAATTTTGTCAACATAGTTAATACGTGTAAGTACATAAATCGAAATTATTCCACCTAAAGCCATTAAAATATATAATTCTTTAAAATAAAATTGATTTATATCTAAAATTACACCTGCCAAAAATGTGCTAAATAGTGCAGCTATTTTGCTTATTGATGTTGCATAGCTGTATAATTGTCCAAAATTATTATTAGTGTATTTTTGTTTTAAAAATTGATTTATCATTGGTAAAATAATAGGGTTTGAAAAGTAATAAATCAGTAATATTGTTAAGAATGCATATTGATGAAAGATTTTAATTTGGCTAATTTCATTCGGAAATAATAGTACAAACAATAAGGGTAAACGTGTAATAATGGCAAATACGTTTAAAAAGTTTTTTTTGTGTTTTGTACGTTTTATTATTTCATTAAAAATAATAGAAAATAGTAATACTATGTTTGGAATAATAAATAGAAAACCTACCTGATAGTCAGTACCTTTCATGCTTTTAAGCAATATAAACTCATTTAAGGCTAATATTCCGTATAAAATTCCGTCAATTATAGAATATACAATGTGTAGCTTAAATGTTCGTTTTTCTTCTGAATTTAGTCTTTTTGCGGAAAACATTTTGATCTTAATATTTCGGCAAATTTAGTAACATTGTTAAGAAATTTTATAAAATATTCTAAAAGATAAAACAGTAAATAAGTATTAAAATTATAATTTTATTGTATGATTTTTGATGTTGTTTTTAATTGATTTATGAATGGAAAAATAAAATTTTGAGTTAGTGAAAAAGTTTTAATTTTACGGCAAAAAAACATGAACTTAGAATTTGCAGATTTGCACCACCATTCAACTTTACGACCGTTTGCAGAGTATTGTATTGATAAAACTTCTCCCAAAGCAAGTATTTGGCATCAAGAAATTCCCTCAAGCATAAGTCCTAATGGAAGAGCAAAAAATTACACACAATCTGATTTTACAAGCTTAGTTCAAGGCGATGTTAAAATGGCTTTTGCTGCAATGTACCCAATTGAGCAAGGCTGGTTTAATCTTTTCGATATTTTGGATTTGTCTGATGACAAAGAATTTAATGATATTATAAAAGATTTTGATGAAAAAAAGTTAAGAATTATTCTTAATAAAAAACTTCAGTTTATACCAAATAAAAATATCAGAAATAAAATGATTGATTATTTGGTTGCTTTAATTGGTCATTGGGTTACATCATTACCAACCGAACGAATTTTGCAAATTATGAAATCAAATTATAATTATTTTAACGCTTTGATTGATGAACTGAATTTTTTAAAAAATCAATGTGTTGAAAAATATGATGTTACACCAAAAATTCCTAATGGTAATGATCAATTATTAACTTTTTTGCAAGAAAAAAACACGTTAGTTGTTATTCCTTCTATTGAAGGAGCTGCTTCATTTGTGTCAGGAAATGCAACAACAATACATGATGGAAAGGTTGACTTTGATAGCTTAATAAATAATGTTTTATACGTAAAAAAACATTATAATGTGTTTTTTGTAACTTTATCGCATCATTTTTATAATGGTTTTAATGGTCATGCTCAAAGTATTTATGCAGAAGGCAGAATGTTTATTGATCAAATGTTTGGAAAAGGAAACATCATTACTTCGCATGGTTGGGAAGTAATCAAAACTCTTTTATCAATTGATAAACAAACAGATAGCGGCTACAGAATATTAATTGATACAAAACACATGAGTGTGCCAGCTCGAATTGAATATTATAATTTTATAAAGGATTACAATAAATTAAATCCACATGATATAATTCCCATTATTTCAAGCCATAGTGCATTTTCTGGTCTAAATTTTATCGAAAATTTAGGACAAAATTTTGGAGAATACAGTAATTACGAAGTAAATATTGCAAGCCAAGAAGTTGAAGCTATTTATAATTCGGGCGGCCTTATTGGTATTAATTTTGACCAAAATGTTCTTAGCAAAAAACCGAAAAACGAGCAATGTGACGATTCTTTCTCAAATGATACAAAAAATTGGACCCCCGAAGACTGGGCTGGCTTAATTATTGACAATTTACTTAGTATGGTTCAAGCTTTAGATAATAATATAGATGAACTAAACGATAATGTGTGGAATATTTTTACAATTGGTTCTGATTTTGACGGATTTATTGATCCACTGAATTCATTTGCAACTGCTTCAAAATTTCCGGAGCTTAAAAAAACGTTAATTCAAGTTTTAAATGATAAGAGTTTGTTTAAAAAATACTCCTTTGGCTTATCTTCAAACAAAGTAGTTGAAAAATTTATGGGTCAAAATTTGATTAATTTTGCAAAAAAGCATTATCATGCAAAAATTGATGAAAATCAATTAGTTAGTAACGCAAAAAAATCTCCTGAAAAGCATAATGATGACTTTTCTCAGATTAAAAATAGTTAAAGAACATTATTAATTAAGTAATTGTAAATAAGCGTTTTAAATATTGTTTTCTTAAAATTTGTCAAATAAAGTTTGTTGTTATTTTTAAAAATTTAATTTTGTATTCGCATCAAAAAAAAAGGATTGATTGCAAAAAATAGTTCTTAACGAACTCAACAAACATAAATAACTTTATAACTTAAATTATTATGAAAAAAAATGTAGTTATTATCGGTGCAGCCGGTAGAGATTTTCACAATTTTAACACTTATTACAGAGATAACGAAGCATTCAACGTAGTTGCGTTTACTGCTGCTCAAATTCCTGATATCGATGGACGTAAATATCCTGCTGAATTAGCCGGCAAATTGTACCCTCAAGGTATTCCTATTTTTGATCAAAACGATTTAGATAAAATTATCAAAGAACAAAACGTTGACCAATGTGTTTTTTCATACAGCGATGTTCCTTACCAAAGAGTAATGAATATTAGTGCACAAGTTAATGCTGCCGGTGCAGATTTTATTCTTCTTGGAACAAAAGAAACTATGGTGAAAAGCACAAAACCTGTTATTGCTGTTGGTGCTGTTCGTACTGGTTGTGGCAAAAGCCAAACTTCTCGTAGAATTATCGAATTATTAATGGAAAAAGGTCTTAAAGTTGTTGCTATTCGTCACCCAATGCCTTATGGCGATTTAGTTGCTCAAAAAGTTCAACGTTTTGCTACTGTTGAAGATTTAAAACTTCACAAATGTACAATCGAAGAAATGGAAGAATATGAGCCACACGTAGTTCGCGGAAACGTAATTTATGCCGGTGTTGATTATGAAGCAATTCTTCGTGCTGCTGAAAATGATCCTGATGGTTGTGATGTTGTGCTTTGGGACGGTGGAAATAACGACTTCCCATTTTATAAACCCGATTTAACAATTACTGTTGCTGATCCTCATCGTCCAGGTGCCGAAATTTCGTATTATCCAGGTGAAACAATGGCTCGTATTGCCGATGTTATTATTATTAACAAAATGGAAACAGCTTCTCCTAAAAAAATTCAAATAGTTCGTGATAACATTGCTAAAATTAACTCAACAGCAATGGTCATTGATGCTGCTTCGCCAATAAAAGTTGATAATCCTGAGCTTATTAAAGGAAAACGTGTATTAGTTGTTGAAGACGGACCTACATTAACTCACGGTGAAATGAAAATTGGTGCCGGTACTGTTGCCGCCCAAAAATTTGGTGCTGCCGAATTAGTTGACCCTCGACCTTTTGTTGTTGGTAAATTAGCCGAAACTTTCAAAATTTATCCCAACATTGGAACTCTGCTTCCTGCAATGGGGTATGGAGACCAACAAGTTGCCGATCTTGAAAAATCAATCAACAATACCGATTGTGATGCCGTAGTTATTGGAACTCCTATTGACTTAAATAGAATCATAAAAATTAATAAACCAAACACTCGTGTATATTATGATCTCCAAGAAATTGGCGAACCTAATTTAACTCAAGTTATTGATGAGTTTGTTGCAAAATATATAAAATAATTTATTGATTTTATTTTATAATGATAAAAAACCCGTTGCTTTTTTTGTTGCGGGTTTTTTTTATTTTTGTACTAAAATTTAAAGATGAAAAAGATTATTCCATTAGTTGTTTTTGCTTTTATTCTTTTTTCTTGCTCTGATCAGAATAATTCATCAAATACAAATAATCAAGTTGTAATTGATACCTCGGCTATTTCTAACATGTCGGCTGAAGAAATTGTGCGTTTTTTTATCGAAAGTATCGGAAACAGAGGTTTTGAACTTGCATATTTTATGCAAAATAACCCCCAATGGGGCAATTTAGATAATTTTAGCTCTGATCAATTGTTCGGAAAATATTTAGAAGCTGAAATTGTTGATATTATTGAAAAACCTGATAGTACCGGATATAAAGTTTTTGTGGTTGATGCATATTATTGGCTATTAAATAAAACTCGCGAAGACAGATTTAAACACAAAATTATACTAAAACAAACTTCTTCTGGCTGGAAAGTTGTCGATATGATTAAATTGTTTGATTATAACTGGGAACTGAACAAATTTGAAAATTTTGTGGAAAATATCCCTTTTATTAATCTTCCATACAACAATGAACTTTTTTTAGACGAAAATGCTCATTCTTATACTTTTGACGAAACAAAATTTTTATTCCCCGATTCAATTACTCAAAAGTTTTCATCTTCTAATTTTGTTTTCGTTCATGGCAAATTTATAACTGAAGAATTTTTAAACGGAATAATCATTTCTTTTGACCTAAATGATATTCCATATCAGTATTTATTTGCTTATAATTTTAATAATGAATGCATTAGTGTTATCAAAATAGCACATTTTACTAAAAAAACTTTTTCTGCTAATGATGCAGAAGTTACTGAAAAGACTAAAATATATTCAACCATTTTTTTAGATTTTTCTGTTTCAATAAATAAAAAAACAGAAAAATATATAAATGATGAAATAGATGTTGAAAATAATCAAGTTCGTATAGCAACTTATAAATACAATAATGGCGGTTTTATTCTACAGTAATAATAAAGCGACAAAAATCATTTCTTTTTTTAAAAAAATAGGCTATTTTGCCTAAATAATAACCATATTTGCACTCAATATTTGTTCTTTTTAAATTTAATATTTAAAATTTACAATAAACTAAACAATAGCTCAACTAAAACAGTAAAAAAATAAAAACTATTTAAACAATATAATATGAAAATTTCAGTAGTAGGAACAGGTTATGTAGGGCTTGTAACAGGTACATGTTTTGCCGAAACAGGCGTTAGCGTTTGCTGTATTGATATAGACAAAAAAAAGATTGACGATTTAAAAAATGGTATTGTTCCAATTTACGAACCCGGTTTAGATGCAATGATTGAAAAAAATGTAGAAAAAAAACGATTATGGTTTTCTACAGAAATTGAACAAAGCATACAAGATGCCGATGCAGCATTTATTTCTGTTGGTACTCCCCCCGACGAAGATGGAAGTGCCGACCTAAAATACGTTCTCGAAGTTGCCCGGAGCATTGGCAAAACCTTAGACCATTACATAGTTGTAGTAACAAAAAGTACCGTTCCTGTTGGCACTGCCGAAAAAGTGCGTGCTGCTTTGCAAGATGAATTAAATAAACGTGGTTCAGATGTGAAATTTGACGTTGCTTCTAATCCCGAATTTCTTAAAGAAGGTGATGCAATTAATGATTTTATGAAACCCGACCGCATTGTTATCGGTACAGATACCGAACAAGCAACAGAGGTTATGCGAAGACTTTATAAACCTTTTTTGCTTAACAATCACCCAATATTATTTATGGATATTCCTTCAGCTGAACTTACAAAATATGCCGCTAATGCTATGTTGGCAACAAGAATAAGCTTTATGAATGAAATTGCTCAATTATGCGAAAAAGTTGGAGCCGACGTAAATAGTGTTCGTCGTGGAATAGGTTCTGATACTCGTATCGGAAGCAAATTCTTATACGCCGGTACTGGTTATGGCGGTTCTTGTTTTCCTAAAGATGTTAAAGCTCTTATCAGAACAGGAAATGAAAATGGAATTCCTATGAGCGTTATTCAATCTGTTGAAGACGTTAACGATGCTCAAAAAAGTATTCTTGTTGATAAATTATTGGCTCATTTTAATGGAGATATCAAAGGTAAAATAATAGCTCTCTGGGGATTAGCTTTTAAACCTAATACCGATGATATGCGTGAAGCTCCGGCCTTAGTGATAATCGAAAAACTTCTTGCTTTGGGTGCAAAAGTTAAAGCTTACGACCCGGTTGCTATGAACGAGACAAAACGAAGAATTGGAGATATTATCACCTATTCAAACGATCAGTACGAAGCTGCTAACGATGCCGATGCTGTTTTTCTTGTTACTGAATGGAATGAATTTAGGATACCTAATTTTAAGGTGTTATCAAAAATTGTGAAAAATAAAATAATTTTTGACGGTCGTAATATATATGAACCTTATGAGGTTCAGCAAAAAGGGTTTGTTTATTATGGTATAGGTAGAAAAAATTAGTCTAAAAAAGTAATCAAAAATAATAAAACTTAAATATTCAATAACCCGTTGTTTTCAGCGGGTTTTTTTATTTGTTTTTTGTGCTATTTAATACAAAATGTTTTTAAAAAACTTTTAATAAACCTTTTTTTTTACTTTTGCAGGTGAATGCAGAATTTATTTGATAATGTTCATTAATTCTGCTTAAAAAACAACTTATGAAAAGAATACTCGTAACCGGAGGAGCCGGTTTTATTGGCTCACATTTATGCGAAACCCTTTTAGATCAAGGAAATGATGTTATTTGCCTCGATAATTATTTCACCGGTAGCAAAAAAAATATTATTCATCTGATCGATAATCATTATTTTGAATTGGTTCGACATGATGTCATTTCTCCATATTATGCCGAAGTTGACGAAATTTATAATCTCGCTTGTCCGGCTTCTCCTATACATTATCAATATAATCCAATAAAAACATTAAAAACTTCTTTAATAGGTTCAATAAATATGCTTGGCTTAGCTAAAAGAATAAAAGCTAAAGTTTTACAAGCTTCTACAAGTGAAGTATATGGCGACCCCGAAATTCACCCTCAACCAGAAACTTATCGCGGAAATGTTAACCCTATTGGACCTCGTGCTTGTTACGATGAAGGTAAACGTGCCGCCGAAACTGTTTTTTTCGATTATCACCGTCAAAATAATGTTAAAATAAAAGTTATTCGTATTTTTAATACTTATGGACCCAGAATGCACCCTCATGATGGTCGAGTAGTATCAAATTTTATTGTACAAGCTCTTAAAAATGAAGATATTACTGTTTACGGAAAAGGAAACCAAACACGGAGTTTTCAATACGTTGACGATCTTGTTTCAGGTATGATTAAAATGATGAATTCTCCTGATGATTTTTCCGGTCCCGTAAACATAGGTAATCCTGACGAATTTAAAATCATTGAACTTGCTCAAAAAGTTATTGAAATGACCAATTCAAAATCTAAAATAACTTATATGCCATTGCCTCAAGATGATCCTTTACAACGAAAACCTAATATCGAATTGGCTAAACAAAAACTAAATTGGGAGCCTAAAGTAAACCTCGAACAAGGTTTAATAAAAACAATCCAATATTTTGATTCTTTATTAAAATCTGAAAATATTTAATAAAAATAACTTAAATGTATAATTATGAGAAAAATCTTAACAATTTTAATTCTGTTTTTTTTTATGGGAAATTTATTCGCTCAAAGCTTAACTCCAGATGTTGTTTCTTACTTAAGGAATTCTTTTCAAAATACACAATCCGATGTTGCTATCAGAAACGCAGTCTCTAATTCAAACATTAACGATGTTGCATATAATCTCGATGTTGCAAATAAACAAAACCATTTTTTTAGCATTGAAGTAAAATCTGGTAGTATTACGAATCAGAATAGCTCCGGACGTTGCTGGATGTTTACAAGTTACAATGTTTTTCGCCCTGTTGTTATGGCTAAATTTAATATTCCTGATTTTGAGTTCTCTGAAAACTATTTGTACTTCTGGGATTTGCTCGAAAAATCAAATACTTTTCTTCAAAGAATAATTACTACAGCAAATGACGATATATACAGTCGAGAAGTTTATTCTTTGTTTTCTTCTCCTGTTGGTGATGGTGGTGCTTGGAATAGTTTTTCTAATCTTATTGTAAAATATGGTGCTGTACCTCACGAAATTATGCCCGAAACTTTTCAAAGTAATAATACCGGAACTTTAATCAGATTATTAAATGAAAAACTTAGAGAAGACGCTCTAATTATTAGAGATATGGTGAAAAATAATTCTGCTGATAATTTAATTCAATCCAAAAAAATGGAAATGCTTAAAGACGTTTATCGAATTTTAGTTCTCTCTTTGGGCGAACCTCCTTCTGAATTTCAATGGAGATACAAAGATAAAGATGGCGTAATTAGTGATTTTAAAAATTATACACCTCAGTCTTTTTGGCAAGATGCAGTTAATGCAAACCTCGATGACTATATTATGTTTATTGATGACCCAAATCAGCCATATTATAAACTGTATGTTAAACAAAACGACAGAAATGTTAATGAAGGAATTGATTGGACTTTTGTTAATATACCAACAAATGATTTAAAACAATTCGCTATTGCTTCTCTTAAAGGTGGTGATATAATGTATTTTTCTTGTGATGTTGGAAAACAATTATCAAAACAAAACGGAACTCTTGATTTAAACAACTATGATTATCAATCACTTTTTGGTGTTGATTTTGGAATGACCAGAGCCCAAAGAATGGTAGCTCATCAAAGTGGTTCTACTCACGGAATGGCTCTTTGTGGAGTAGATTTAGATCCCGCTTCAAATCCAACTCAATGGAAACTTGAAAATAGTTGGGGGGCAACATACGGAAACAATGGCTTTCTTACTATGACTAACGATTGGTTCGATCAGTATTTTTTTCGACTTGTTATTAATAAAAAATATGTGAATCAAAAAGTACTCAACGTTCTATCTCAAACACCTAACGAAATTCCTTTCTTTTATCCGGCTTTTTGCCAAGATTTATAACATAAAAACAACTTAAACTTGCACAATGTTTTTTTTGTCAATCAGTTTTTAAAGTCAAGAAAAAAGTATTATCTTTGCAAAATTATTAATCTAATGCAGGACATCGGTAAATGTTCTGCTTTTTGTTTATTATAAATTAAAATTAACTCATTATGGCTGTACACTACGTTACAAAAGAAGGTCTTGAAAGAATGAAAAAAGAACTCGAACAAATGGTTAAAGTTGACCGGAAATTTATTACTCAGCAAATTGCTGAAGCACGTGATAAAGGAGATCTTTCTGAAAATGCCGAATACGATGCCGCTAAAGAAGCCCAAGGAATGCTGGAAATGAAAATTTCTATTTTACAAGATAAAATTCTTAATGCCAGAATTATTGACCAATCAAATATTGGAACTGATGTCGTTAGCATTATGAATATTGTTTCTTTAAAAAATTTGAAAAATAATACAACTGTTACTTACACAATTGTACCCGAATCTGAAGCAAATATCAAATTAGGAAAAATTTCTAATAAAACTCCTATTGCTAAAGCTCTTTTAGGTAAAAAAGTAAATGATGAAGTTCAAATTTCTGTTCCTAATGGTACTTTAGAATTTAGAATTGATAAAATTTCAAAATAACTTTAACGCTTCAAACACTTTTTCCCAATATTAAAACTATTCTTATGGCTTCTGTTTTTACTAAAATTATTAAAGGTGAAATTCCTTCATATAAAATTGCCGAAAATGATAAGTTTTTTGCTTTTCTTGATATTAATCCTGTCGCTGTCGGACACACTTTAGTTGTTCCAAAATTAGAAATCGATTACCTCTTTGACATAGACAACCAATTATATGCAGAATTAGTTGTTTACGCCAAACAAATCGCTGTTGCTCTTCATAAAACTATACAATGCATTAGGGTAGGGATGTTAGTTGTCGGAACCGAGGTGCCACACGCTCACATTCATCTTATCCCTTTTATTTCTGAAAATCAAGTGTGTCTTTCTGCTCCAAAAATCGTTTTATCTCAAGATGAAATGATAAATATTCAAAACGATATTATTAAGCATTTGTAAATGGAGGCTGAATTTTTCATAAGTAATGGCGTACTTAAACGTTCTAACGAACCTGAATTTAAAATAAATAACCGTGCCTTCCTTTTTGGCGACGGTTTTTTTGAATCAATAATCGCATTTAATCATAACATTCCATTTCTTGATCTACATCTTAAAAGAATTAACCAAGCTATTAAAATTTTTCAATTTACTAATTTTGAAATATTTATCAATCCAACCTTGCTTAAAGAGCAGATTATTTTCCTTGCTCGAAAAAATAAACTATACAAAACATATAAAATCAGAATAACCATCTTTAGAGAAAGTGGCGGTTTATTTAAACCAACATCTAACAAATTAAATTATATCATTCAAACTCAAAAATTAAATGTAGATAAATTTGAATTCGATAGAAGAGGACTAAAAATTGATATCTATGATGAAGTTAAAATCAATTATTCTCCTTTCTCAAAATTCAAAACTTTAAATAGTCTTCCTTATATTTTTGCCCAACAATTCGCTCTCGAACACAACCTCGATGATGTTTTCCTTCTTAATCACAAAAACAACATTGTTGAAACCTCTAATTCAAATGTTTTCTTATTGGTTGATAATAAAGTCTTTACACCAAGTATTGATTGTGGGTGTGTTGAAGGAATAAGCCGACACATTATTATTAATATACTATATGATTTAAATATCCCAATAACTCAAACATCTATCAATTTAGAGCTTGTTAACTCTGCAACCGAAATATTCTTGTCAAATGCTATTAAAGGGGTTCAAAAAGTCCTTGCATTTCAAGCTAAAAGATACTCAAGTATGTTGTCTTCTAAAATACTCAAATTATTAAATGAAAAGTTCTACATCTAATACCCTTGACAATCAACATTCTAAGTTTTATCGATAAAATAGTTTAAAAAAAATGGCTAATTAATTTGGATTCTTTATTCCAATAACCTACTTTTGCAACGCTTTTAAAATAAGGCATCAGAGTTCAAACAAAGAATAAAAAACGAAAAAAAATTCAATAATATTTGGGTGTTAAATTTAAAAGATCTACTTTTGCAACCCAATTAAAATTGGACTAATCGTTCTGCTAAATCTTTTTTAAAATAACATGTTTTTATTTTGCAAGTGAAAATAAATAGATTACTTTTGCAGTCCGAAAAAACAACAAATTTTTTCGAAAGTTCTGAAAAAAAAATCTTAAAAATAAACCTAATTATTTTTGCAAATTAAAATAAAGTTTTTACTTTTGCAGTCCCCAAAATCGTCAAAGATTAAGGGTAAAAAACTCTTATTAAAATTTAGATAAGAGAGTTCTATGAAGATATTGAAAAGCAACGACGTAAAGTAAGCACAAAAGACCTAATAAATAGAAATTTAACA
>JAFGXO010000164.1 GCA_016936595.1 Bacteroidales bacterium
AACAAACTTCTGTATCCATCGCCTAAGAATGTTTTCCCTTTTCCAATTTCAAAATAAATAAAATCTTGTGGTTTGTAAATCAGGTTGCCGGAATAATTAAAAAATTTATTTATTGAATTTTTTGATGCATTAAAATTGCCAACAGAGGGAATTATATTTAAGGAATCTGTTAATTTAGGGTATAAATTGTCTGGAATATATAAACCCCCAAAAACGGAAAGATTTACATAAATTTTGCTTTTATAATTGATATTAATTGAAGGACCTGCCAAAATAAGAGTCGAAAATTTATTTTGTTGTGTTTCAAATCCTACTTGAGTTTGATAAAAGGGCGAAATATTAATGGTTGTAGCTGAACCTATAGAATCGGGGGAAAAATATGGTTGAATATTTGTGTGTTTTTTGGAATCAGAAAAGATACCAAAATAGTTTTCTTTTTCGAAGGGGTTATTTATTGTGTGTTGGGCATTTATAAATAAAGGCGAAAAAACAAGTAAAAAAAGTATTTTATTGCGTGTCATATTTGATAATTTGGCACAAAATTAAAAAGAAAATTTGGTTTCAGGAATAAAAAAAATATTAGTTTTTTTGAGCGATTATTTTTGTTAAAAAAAAAGCATTTTAATAAAATGAATTTTATTATTCAAAAGTTTGCAGAAAATTCAGTAGTTATCTGACTTTTAGTTAAATAAAAATAAATATTTATTGATTTATGTTTTTTAAACGTCTAAATTATTAAATTAACGTAGTGTTTTTTTTTTGTTTTTATTATATTTCATTACCAATGTTTCGGTATAATTCAAATATTTTTTCTAAAGGATTTTTTGAGGTAGTTAAAACTTCAAGTTCAACTTTTCCTGAACCTTTTCTGACAATATCTATATTATTTGCAGCAATTTTTGATAAATCAAGAATTAAGCTTGTGTTCACAGGTCCTCTGTCGTTAACTAAAACAACTGTAGAACGATTGTTATTAACATTTCTAACTCGTATAATTGTACCAAGTGGTAGTTCTAAATGAGCTGCAGTAAATGAGTACATGTCGTAAATTTGTCCGCTCGAAGTTTTTCTTCCGTCAAAGCCAGGTCCGTACCAAGTTGCAATTCCTTTTTGAAAAATTTCTTTTTTTGTTTTAACAGTCGGAATTTCCGGAAAAATATCGTTTGATGTTTCATTTTCGCAAGCAAGCAAAAATATAAAAGTAATTAAGAAGAAAGTTTTTCTCATAATTGAGTATTTTAAAAAAAATTGAACAAATGTAAACAATATTTTACTTTTGTGCAAATTTTTTTTATTCATTCTCTTGAATGTCAGATAATTCTGAAAGTAAAATTTCCCATTCCTTCATTTTTGTTTCTAAAGATTTTTTATTGCTTTCGTACTCATCAAAAAGTTTGGAGGTGTCAGTGTTTTCGGGATTTGCAAATATTTTTTCGGCTTCTGCTATATTATTTTCTAAATTATCAATATCTTTTTCAATGGTTTCAATTTGTCTTTGAATTTTGCTTTCTTGTCGTTTTTGTTCTTTACGTTTCAAATAATCGGCTTTATTTTCAGAAGTGTTTTTTTCTTGTTTTTCAGTTTTCTCTGTTTTAATTGATAAATCATCAATGTATTCAATTTTTTTCTTTTCTAAAAAATAATCAATGCTTCCTCTGAATTGTTTTGCTTTTTTTTCGGTAAATTCATAAACAGTATTTACCAGCCCATCTAAAAAATCTCTATCGTGTGAAACCAGAATTAATGTGCCATCGTATTTCAAGAGTGCTTTTTTAAGAATCTCTTTAGCCGAAATATCAAGGTGGTTTGTAGGTTCATCAAGAATTAATAAACTGTAAGGTTGAAGTATAAGTTTGGCAATAGCTAATCTTGCTCTTTCGCCGCCGGATAAAACCGAAACTTTTTTGTCAATATCATCATTTCTAAATAAAAATGAGCCTAAAATTTTGCGTAATTGAGTTCTAACATCTCCGGTTGCTACATCGTCAAGGGTTTCAAAAACAGTTCGTTCTTTGTCAAGCGTTTCATCTTGATTTTGAGCATAATAACCTATTGTAACATTGTGTCCAATTTTTAAATGACCATCGTAATTAAGTTCTTTAATGATAACTCTGGCAAAAGTTGTTTTTCCTTGGCCGTTTTTTCCTACAAAAGCAATTTTTTCGCCTCTTTCAAGAGTGAAATCAATTTTTTTAAGAACATTTAAATCTCCGTAGCTTTTTGAAAGTTCTTGTGTTTCAACAACTATATCACCGGCACGAGGAGCCGGAGGAAAAATGAAGTTAATTGATGTGTTGTCTTCGGGGTCAATTTCAATAACGTCCATTTTGTCGAGCATTTTTATTCGGGATTGCACTTGCGATGCTTTGGTTGCTTTTGCTCTAAAACGTTCAATAAATTTTTCGGTTTGTTTTATTTTATTTTGTTGATTTTCATAAGCTGCTATTTGCTGGTCAAGTCTTTCTTTGCTTAAAATTTTATATTTAGAGTAGGGTACAGGGTAGTCGTAAATTCCTCCGTGTATTATTTCAATTGTTCGGTTTGTAATATTGTCTAAAAAACGTTTGTCGTGTGAAATAATTACAACAGCTCCATTAAAAGATTTTAGAAAACTTTCTAACCATTGTATCGAATTTATATCAAGGTGGTTTGTCGGTTCATCTAACAATAGGGCGTCTGGTTGTCTGAGTAAAATTTTAGCTATTTCAACACGCATTCGCCAACCTCCGCTAAATTCAGATGTTTGGCGTGTAAAATCTGTGTCGGCAAATCCTAAGCCTTTTAATATTTTTTCGGTTTGAGCAATAAAATGATTTTCATTTTGAAAAGATAACCGATATGACAGTTCTGAAATTTTGTTTATAAGTTTATGATAATCGTCAGATTCATAATCTGTTCTTTCTGCCAGTTCGGTGTTGTAATTTTCAAGTTTTTTTGATTGTGCTTTATATTCGTCAAAAGCAGTAAAAGCTTCTTCAAAAATTGTTTTTCCGTCGTTGTAAATTAAATATTGCGGTAAATAACCTATCGTTGTTTCTTTGGGGATTGATAAACTTCCCGAAAAATCTTTAAGTTCGCCGGTAACAATTTTTAATAATGTTGATTTTCCTGTTCCGTTTTTGCCAACCAGTCCAATTTTATTTTCTTTGTTTATCTGAAAAGAAATATCTTTAAATAAGTCTTTGCCCGAAAATGTAACAGTTATGTTGTTTAGTGAAATCATAGTGCAAAAATAGTAATTTTTAAAATATTATCTATCAAAATAAATTATTTATATGTTTAAATTAAAATTGGCAAATTATTTGTTTTAGGTTTTATGTTAACTAAAAAAAAAAT
Source organism: Bacteroidales bacterium (assembly GCA_016936595.1). Classification (GTDB taxonomy): domain Bacteria; phylum Bacteroidota; class Bacteroidia; order Bacteroidales; family JAFGUD01; genus JAFGUD01. Next base: position 3,337 of record JAFGXO010000164.1, read on the forward strand.
AAATATGAAAACAAAGGTTCTTAGTGTATTATCGGTTTTTATTTTAGGATTTGTTTTTTCGGTGTCGGCACAAGATATTGTTGGACAATGGAAAACTATTGATGATGATACAGGCGATGCAAAATCAGTTGTAGAAATTTACAAAGGTGGAAATGGTAAATATTTTGGTAAAATTATTAAACTTTATCGTGATCCTGATGAAGATCAAAATCCTATTTGCGATCAGTGTACAGGAAGTAAAAAAGATAAACCTATTATTGGTATGATTATTATTTCAAATATGGAAAAAGACGGATCTAACTTGTGGAAAAATGGTACTATCCTTGATCCTGCAAACGGTAAATCGTATGATTGTAAAATGTGGATTGAAAATGGTAAACTTCAGGTAAGAGGTTATTTAGGTTGGAGTGCTCTTGGTCGTTCACAAACATGGATTAAGTATAATTAGATAGTCTGTTAACCTGTTTGCGAGTTTACCTGTAGTCAGTTTAATCGAATATTATTAAATGAATATTGAAAATTGTAAAATTGGGGGTAATTCCCCTTTTTTTTTGTACATAAAAAAACCAACTTATTTCTAAGTCGGCTTTTTTTGTACCCAAGGCCGGGATCGAACCGGCACGAGATCGCTCTCACTGGTGTTTGAGACCAGCGCGTCTACCAATTCCGCCACTTGGGCGTTCTTATTTTTAGAACTTTTGAGCTGCAAAATTAAGAACTATTTTTAATTGAGCAAATTTTTATTTTTCAGTCTCCAGTCTCCAGTCTCCAGTCTTCAGTCTTCAGTCT
>JAFGXO010000165.1 GCA_016936595.1 Bacteroidales bacterium
CCCTAATTTTAAGTATGGGTCAGGCATAAAAATGCCTGAACTTTATATATTTTATGAACAAACACTTTGATGTTTTGCATTATTTTCAAATAATTTTATAATGAGACAATTATTTTTATTTATTGTTTTTATGATGCTAAGTTTGGTTATAGTAAATTGTGAGAACACAAATAAGGATAGGGAAATGTTTTTTGAGTATTTAAAAAGTACTGATATTTCCAATCTATCTAATAACTTTGTAGTTGTTGTAATACCAGATCATGCTTGCCAGTCATGTCAAATGGACGCATTAGAGTATTTGCAAATATTATCTAAAAAAAATAGCATTTTTATCTTGACTCAGTTTCAATCTGAGAAGGCATGGCGTGTAAAACTTGATAATTATGTACATACCCAAAACCTTATTTTCGATAAAGAAAATAGATTTTCGGAAATATTTAATGTTGGATATTATCCAAAATTGATTCTCATTTCAAAAAACGATTTTAATGTAAATGAGCTTACATTTGAAAACAAAAATTCTCTAAAAAGACTAATTTTAGATTTTGTATATGAGGCAGAATAAGGAAATTTTTTTAATATTTGCGTTTTTGTATTTTTTTACATCATGTTCAAAACAAGATGATTATTTGATATTAGACACACAAGTTGGTAAATTTGTTGTTCCTTTGGATTCAACAATGTCATTTAAGAGCCGGACAATTCAATTTATTGATAATTATTTATTGGTATTAAATGAATTAAAGAATACGATTCATCAATTTGAGTACCCTTCCGGGAGGCCAATTGAAAAAATGAGTTTTGAATATAGCGGTGAAAGTGGAGTAGGAAAAATAGTTAGTTTTTTATTTCACAATAAAGATTCACTTTTTTTACTCAATTCACAAAGACAAGTTTTGTTGCTTAATAATAAGCACTTTGTTGAATGGCGAATTCCTACAATCAATTTGTCTGCTCTTAAGGTTTTTCCTGATCCTATTCAAACCAGAACAACAAGTCCGATGGTATATTTTGAACATAAAATTTTTTTAAATGGCATGATTGGCGGAATGAAAAACATTCTTCCTGTTCCTTATGTTGATTTGGCGGATAAGAAGGCTTACAATACTTATAAATATCCTAATATCGCGGCTTATACTGATAATTTACGCATAGAAGTATATTATTACTTGTATGCTCATACGTACAATACAAAAGAAAAATATTTTGTATATTCTTTTCCGGCTGATGATAGCCTGAGAATTACAGATTTTGGGCAGATTGAATTTGCAAAGAATGCTAAAAGCAGCAATTTGGGAGAAATAAATCCGTATTTGGAACAAGAAAAGGAATATGCTGATGATGAATACTTAATCGTTCATCTTGAAAAGAACTACTACGGTAGTGTGATTTACGATAAGTATCGCAATTTATATTATAGGTTTTTTACGAAGAATGTTAAACCTGCAGATTATGAGAAAAGCAATACAAAAGAGGACTTTTATTTGAGGGAAAACGGAGTCTTGGTTTTTGACCGCAATTTTGAAAAAATAGCTGAATTTTTATTGCCAATAGCTGTTTATGATATAAATAATCTATTTGTAAGTTCTGATGGATTGGCGATATTGAATCAAAAAAAATGTATGGAAAATGAAGATTCATTGTATTACGATATTTTTAAATTACATTAAATGAAACAGTTTATTAGATACTACCTTATTTTTATACAATTAATTGTTGGAACCATTTTATTAGGCCAACCAACAGTTATCAAAAGCATAAAGTTTAATCAATCCATTTCATTAGATGATATTTCTTCCTTCAATTATCTGGCAGATTTGCAGCAGCTAGCTGTTATTAACCAAGCTGAAATTAAGCTTTTCGATCTTTCAACTGGTAAACTAATAAAGACTATTCATGTTGATGTGTTGAATCATATCGACGAATTTACAATTTATTCGTTGAATTTTTTCCAAAACAAATACTATTTTATAGATTATTATCAATCTGATATTTTAGTTTGTGATATTAATTTTAAAATCTTAGAGAGGGTTAAAATAAAATTTTCGAAGGCGAAGTTATTTAGCAACGAGCTTGTGGGAGCATTTTTCTATGATAATGAATTTTGGATTCCCGTTATGAGTAATCGGTTCAATTATGAAATGTTTGTGATTTATAATCCTAATAGCAAGTCATTTCGATACTCTGCTATGCACCCGGAAATAAGTCAATATCCCAGAATGTCGCCATTTCTAAGAAGCTTTTTGTATTTCGACCATCCTAAGTTAGGTATTTTGATAAATTTACCTTACAATAATGCTGTTTATAACATTAAATCAGGTAATAAAATTGGACATTTGGCCTTAGACAAAACGCTAAATTTAAGACCAATAGAGAATAAAAATTTGGATGATTATTCGGAAACCAATAAGTTAGAGCGGTCATCTCCTTATGTAGTGCAGACTATTTTTGATAAATCCAGCAACAAAATAGTAAATTTATTATATTTGCCGGCCATGGAGTTAGGAGAGGATATTTTATCCCGCCCCACAGAAATTTACGTTTACGACGACAATTTTAAATACTTATACAAAAGTAGCAATTGGCAAAACAAGTATTTGCCGGTTTTATTCAGTAGTAACAAAGGCATAATAGCCATCAATTATCAATCAGGTAATGTAACTAGTTTTGATTTGCTTAAATTTTGAAATATTATTTTGTTTATTTGATTTCGAATAATAAGAATTTAAAATACCATTAATCCAACAGATTTTTTATTCTATCATTTTGTGCATTTTTTTTATATTTAAGATTTTATATGGAACTTTTTCGATTAATTGGCATTAAGTTTTTTGATGCTTTTTTCCTGTAAATCCGGTACCGATAAGGTAAACGAGCAAGAGCTTTCGCAGCCCTACGAGCGCAAAGCACCGGTGGTAGAAAAATGTTAATTTTATCTTAAGCTATAGAAAAATTTACATAAATTTGTATGAAATTATTTGCATAATTCATTTTTTTTTTTTTGATTTGCTGTCGAAAATTACGCTGTAACGACAGAAGGTTAATTTTTAGTTTTATTTCTTAACCTAAATTTTTGATTTATGAAGAAAAAATTTTGATTGGTGCATTTGCACTGTTTGCAACTTTTGCAGGAATTGTTTCATTTGAAAGC
>JAFGXO010000166.1 GCA_016936595.1 Bacteroidales bacterium
TTATGCCTTTAATTAAACAAAAAGAAGAAGAATTAGCTCAAGAGCGGCAAAAAGCAGAACAAAAAAGCAAAGAGTTAGAACAAGAGCGGCAAAAAGTAGAACAAGAGCGGCAAAAAGCAGAGCAAAAAAGCAAAGAGTTAGAGCAAGAGCGGCAAAAAGCAGAACAAAAAAGCAAAGAATTAGCTCAAGAGCGGCAAAAAGCAGAACAAAAAAGCAAAGAGTTAGAACAAGAACGACAAAAAATAATTGAAACGGCAAAATTTTTAAAAACACTTAATGTTGCAGATAAAATAATAGCAGAAAAAACCGGATTAACTATTGAAGAAATTGAAAATCTTTAGTATGCAACTTTGCCGTTGGCACGCTGTGGATAAACTTGCAGAAAACTATATGAGCCAAAGCCCGTACTCCTACGCTAGAAATAATCCGATAAATTATGTAGATATTTTGGGCTTAATGCCAGATACAGATATTCCAACTATAGGTGGAATTGTAGGAGTAGCTTATGAAGAAGCTGCTTATAAAAAAGGCAATATTTCGGCAGTACAGTGGGCTACAGCCAACAACACAACAGCACAAACTTACATGTACCAGTACGATAACCTTAACCGATTAACTACTGCAATATACTCTCCTCAAGGCAATTACGATGTTGATATACAATGCAATCTTAATGGAAACATTACTCATTTGCAACGAAAAGGACAAATAATTACAACTAACCCTTTTGGTGGAGAAGGAAGCCCCGAAACAACAATATCGTATAATTATATAGATGATTTAACTTATAGTTATGTTGGAAATAAATTAAACATGGTAAACGATGATATTGGCGACATAAATACACCTTTAAACAATGATTTTAGAGACAATGGAGCCTACTCGTTCAACGAATATTTATACGATTATAACTGTAATATGACTTTTGATGCAAACAAAAACATTGAAATTGAATATAATTTTTTAGATTTGCCAACAAAAGTAACACAGCAAAATAAAATTTACAGCATAGAATACAAGTACACGGCCGGCGGAGCATAAATACAAATTAATAAACTGGTTAACTCATCAAATTGGTTAGCTGTCAACTTACTAGGATTTATTCTTAGCAGTGATAAGGACAAAAAACATAATAATACTAATATAGCACAAAAAAAGGAGTAATAGACATTAATATTATAAAGAAAAAATTTTTTACATTATGCCAAGCTGAAAATTTTACAAAAGCTGTAATTTTTTCAAAAAATCGAACGTATAAAAAAATATGTTTTAAGTTGAATAATTTTTGTAATTAAGCTAACCGATTTTGATAACTATTGATTTTTATTGTATTGTTTTTATTAACTATTGTTTTTTAAATTTTAAAAAAATAATTCATTTTTAAATTAGTACATTGGTTAATAAAATCTATATAACAATAACTTTTGGTTAAGTGTATAATTGTTTATATGGTAAAAAGAATTTCTCTGTATTTTGGTAAAGGCCAAAGTTCGTTATCTACAATTCGTTCAAGACTGTCAATGTATTCTCTTATTTGTTCAAAAAATGGTTTTACTTCTTTTGCATAAGCAATTACAATACTCTCGCAATTAGTTAAATTATTTGCTTTTTTGCGAGCTAAACGCATTTGTTCAGATTTTAGTTTTATTGTACTAACTGACAACGAAATATCTCTGATTATATCAATTCTGGCATCAGCCAAAACTTCAAATTCATCTTTATTGAATATTTCTTTTAAACCTTTAACATTTTCAATTAAAAGATTTTGATATTGAATAATAGTTGGAACAATATGATTTAAAACAATATCGCCCAATACTCGCGATTCTATTTGGAGTTGTTTTTTGTACTTTTCAATCTTAACTTCATAACGTGCAATAAGCTCTTTTTTTGTTAAAACTCCATGATTTTCAAATAATTCGATTGACTTTTTATCCAAATAGGCTTTAAGGGCTTCTTGTACAGATTTTATGTTTGTTAACCCTCTTTTTTTAGCTTCGTTAACCCAATCATTGCTGTAACCATTTCCTTCAAAAACAACCGGTTTAGAGGCGGTTATTGTTTTGCGAAGAACTTTAAGAATTGCTTCATCTTTTTTGAATCCTTTTTTTCTGATTTTTTCTACTTCTTCGATAAAAATCTTCAATTGATTTGCAACCGCAGTATTAAGAACAATCATTGAAGCCGCCGAATTACCAGAAGAACCAACTGCCCTAAACTCAAAACGATTTCCGGTAAAAGCAAACGGCGAGGTTCTATTTCTGTCAGTATTATCAAGTAAAATTTCGGGGATTCTGCCAATATCTAGTTTAATTTCGGTTTTTTCGTTAGGTGTCATGGCATCAGCCGGAATTCGTTTTTCAATGTCATCAAGTATTTTTGAAAGTTTTGAGCCTAAAAACACCGAGATAATTGCCGGAGGTGCTTCATTTGCTCCAAGTCTGTATTCATTCCCGGCAGAAACAATACTTGCTCGTAGTAAATCGGAATAGTCGTAAACTGCTTTCATAGTATTAACCAAAAAAGTTAAAAATTGCAGATTACTTTTAGGATTTTTGCCCGGTTTTAACAAATTTACGCCTGTATCTGTTGCTAAAGACCAGTTGCTGTGTTTTGCAGACCCATTTATTCCTTTGAATGGTTTTTCGTGATAAATTATTCTAAGTTTATGTTTTCTGGCAACTCTGCGCAAAATTTCCATTGCCAAAAGGTTTTGGTCAACGGCTAAATTGGCTTCCTGAAAAATAGATGCACATTCAAACTGATTTGGAGCAACTTCGTTGTGTCGGGTTTTTAATGGAATGCCCAATTTATATGATTCAATTTCAGCTTCTTGCATAAAAGCCTCAACTCTTTGTGGAATAGAGCCAAAATAATGGTCTTGTAATTGTTGATCCTTAGCAGAAGCGTGTCCAAGAAGTGTTCTGCCTGTTAAAACCAAGTCGGGACGAGCATTATACAGGGCTTCATCTATAAGAAAATATTCCTGTTCCCACCCCAAAGTTGTAATAACTTTTTTTACGTCAGCATCAAAATATCGTGAAACTTCTGAGGCGTATTTATCTAATACCGATAAAGAACGTAAAAGCGGAGTTTTATAGTCCAAAGCTTCGCCTGTGTATGAAATAAAAATTGTTGGAATACAAAGAGTTTTGTTAACAATAAAAGCCGGAGAAGAAGGGTCCCAAGCTGTGTAACCGCGAGCTTCAAAAGTATTTCTGATTCCACCGGTAGGAAGACTTGATGCGTCGGGTTCTTGTTGTACAAGTTTTGAACCGTCAAAGCTTTCAAAAACTTCTTCGTTTAATGTTAATTCCAGAAAAGAATCGTGTTTTTCTGCCGTAGAATCTGTTAAGGGGTGAAACCAATGTGTGTAGTGAGTGGCACCTCGTTCTAATGCCCATGATTTCATTCCGGTTGCTATTTGGTCTGCAATTTTTCTGTCAAGATTAGCTCCTTGTTCAATAGCGTTGATTAATTTATGAAAAACATCTTTTGAAAGGTACTTCTGCATTTTTTTTTTGTCGAAAACATTTATTGCAAAATACTCTGAACAACTTGTTGAAGGAAATTCAACAGTTTTTATTTCTCTATTTAAAGCTTCTTTTAAAGCTTGAAAACGTAAGGTTGCCATTTTATGGATTTTTTTTATTGTAGCCCCAATATTTTAGGCTGCAAAGGTAATATTTTAGTTTTTTTCCAACATTACTCCCTAAAATATTTAACATTAAGTTAATATTCTTTTTTTTTGCAAATTAGTGGCTTTACAAATATGTAGTTTTCTAAACATAAACCAACTTATTCGCGTAATTTAGTAATTTATACGTAAAATGTTTAAGTTTAAGGTGTTACAAGGTTTTCTTTTTGATTAGCCCCAATTAAGGCTTTAAATTTGAATAAATAATCAGCATAAACTTTTGACTTTCAAATTCAAATTATTCATGGATAATGAGTTGCTTACAATAATCGGTTGTTTTGGATATTTGTTCGTCTTAAGATTTGTTTGCGTCCCAAAAAGTTTGTTAATTGTTTTTTTATCAAGTATTAAAAAAATTAGAATAAGTTGTTAAGCATTTTTTCTGTGCAATTAAAGATATTTATTTAATGATGTCCATGTTGTCCGGTTTCATTTTCATCATCATCTTTAAAAATAATATATTTATTAAAATTTCCTTTAGCCCATTCTTTTTTAATTTCAATTTCAGCTTCTTTTTCTTTAAAATGGATCATGTGTTCGTGCAAATTGTGTTCGTAGTCGTGTTTAGCTTTTTCAAATTCTTTAAAAGTGGCTTCTACAAATTCAATTTTGGGAATCAAAACTTTAAGAGGTTTGTATTTGCTAACGTTAATAAATTTGTCAATTTCTTTGTCGGATTGTTTAGGTAATTTTAGTGTTTTTTTATCGGAATGTTTTATTTCTGTTGTATGGTTGTGTTCATCAGTATTATGATGTTCTTCAGATTTATGGTTATTGTCGGTTGAATCAGTGTGATGAATATTATTTTCGTTATGATGAAGTTCAACTTTAGGTTCGTTGTTCTCATCTTGAAAAAAGTATTCAGTTGTTTGGGTTCGAGTTTCTTTTAGCAGTCTGTCTAAAACATTGTTTGAAATTTTTTCAATATTCATAATTATTTGATCGTGATCATATTTTCGTTGAACTTCGTCAATAAAAATGGCACTAGCTCTATCAAGCAAAACTTTTTCGTCGCTTCCTTTAAAATAATTTTCTATTATAAAAACAGCTTCAATTTTCATTTTAGCTTTTATTTCTATATTATCTTTAGTTGTAACTAAAAAACTGTCACCGTCAATAAAAACAGGATTAAGAGCCCTATCTATAGTTTCTTTAACGCAATTTTTTGCATCATTTTCGGATCTATCGCAAAATTTATCAATTAGTTTGGCTAATCCGTAATTTAAATTGAGTTCGTTTTTTTTTGCAAAATTAACGTAATCTAAAATACTAAAAACGTTATAGCCTGAAATGTAGTCGTCTATAATTTCATCAAAAGGAACAGAGTTTTCTTTGGCCATTCTTAAAGCGATTACGAATAAAAAGGTGTCAAATTTTGGTTTAAGATCGGCTATGCTTAAAATTTTAAAAACGTGATCATAAAGTTCTTTTGCCGAAAGTTTTATGGTTTTTTGATTTAAAATATATCCTTCAAAAAATTTCTTTAAATCGCCGCCCATAAAATGCAAATTTCTTAGCATTAGATAGTCAAAATCGGAACAACCTACCTTATAAAATTTTATCAGAAACTCTAAAACAGTGTTTACCGGAACTTTTCTGATTATTTCTTGATACAAGTCATCAAAATTAAGTAAAACACCCGAAAATTTGGCTTTAATTAAGTAACCAATAAGCTGAGTTATTGTGGCTTCGGGAAGTGGAATAATCTTAAATTTTTCGTATTGTAAAGGAATATCGTTTTCAATTAGTCTTGAAAAAGTTACAACAAAATTAAAAGGATCTCTACCACTTTTTGCAGCTTGAATATAATCTATTGTTTTTATTTCTAATTTGTTTTCATTTTGATATACCCATGCTCTTTTGTAAGAGTCTAAAAGTTCAATTAATTTTTCTTTGTATAATTTTTCGTCTTCAAACAGATTTTTAATAGTTGGGGTATTGCTAATAGCGTCATAAAATTTTATGATATTTTTTTGAGTAAGCGGATATCCGGTGTTTTTTGTATAAATCATTACATCAACAATTTCGGGCAATATTTCATCGTCAATGCTGTCGTAATCTCCAAATTTAGTAAAATTTCCTTGTTCGTTTTCATCAAGTTGGTAGTGCTCAAAGCTTCGTGCTAAATTAAAATAAAAGTCTAAATTCTTTTTGCCTTTTCTTAGCAGTGATGCTACTGTTTCAAAGTTGAAATAATTATCGAAACCATATTTTTTTGATAATGAAAACATTTTCAGGTATTGAACAGCTTGCTCAAAAGATTTTAAGTAAGGAATTAAATACCACCTTAAGTCTCTAAAATTATTGTCTATTTTTAATAAATTTGCTCTAATTTTTCCGAAGTATGATTTTTTATCCAAATTTATTTGTTTTGCATCTCCTCCTTTAGCAATTAGTCTTTTTGCTAATCTGTTGCAAAATCTTGTTGCCCGTAAATCTCTTCTTAAAACGTCTGTTATCAATAATTTTGCTTTCATATTTCAACTGTTTCGATTTGAACTTAACACTGTTTTGTACAAAAATATATAATATTTTTTAAGAAATGTAAAGATTAACAAAAAAAACGCCTGATTATTTTTTATAGAATTACAAATAATTATCTATAGCTCAAATAATCAGGCTCTTATGTTGTTTTATGTTTGTAAATGTTATTTTGAAAAATAATGGATTAAGTAGTTAATTTTCAATTATATCTATTTTATTTTAATAAATTTCTATTTAACAAATTTTGACATGAATTTTTGAGTGCTCGAAGTAATGTTAATAATGTAAACCCCATTTATTAGATTTTGGGTGTTTATTTTGATAGAATTTATTCCGCAGTTTATGGTTTCTGTGGCAGAATAAACAATTTTACCTGATACATCATAAATATTAATTGCTGCAATTTCGTTAATATTTGAGGGTATAATTAAATTAAGTTCTTTGTTTTTTTGAAATAAATTTATTTTTTCTTGATTAAAATCGTTTGTATTCGCTCCGTTATAAGTTATGTCTGTAACATAAAAATCTGCTCCGGTTCCTACAAAATGATTGGACAAAGTGAAAAATAATTTATTTAAGTTCCATGCAGACTGAGGTACAATATATGATTGATTAATATCAAGTTGGCTTATTTCAACCAAAGAGTCGTTTTCATCATAAAAAAGTAAATTTACGTTCCAGTTATCAGGGTTTTCAAAATTAAAATCAAATTGTTGACCGTAATCTTGTGGTATTTTGTAATATCTTGCAGCACAGTTGTTAAGAGTTGACGAAATGTTTATTGGATAAGTTTCTTTTTGAACGTAAGTGAACGCCGGCAGATTTAGTAAATCGTATCCGTATTGTCCGTTATCAACTTGTTTATCGTTTATAAAATTGGCTAAAGTCCACGTGTCAAAAATGTATTTAAAATCAATACTGTAGCCGTAATTAATAAGGGTTTCGTTAATTGATTCAACTCCGGTTGTTTCAGAATGTACTATGCTTTTTATAAAATCACTTCCGAAAAATTCATAAAGGTAAGTGAAAAATAATTGAACTTGAACATAATCAGACCACTGTTGATCCCAAACTATTAAATTATTATTAGGGTTTGTGTTAAAAGAACTTATTGGGTCAGGATATCCAAAAGAAACCATTGCGAGTTCGGCACAACCTTCATCTAACCAACTTTCTTCGTTTTGATCATAACCAAAGTGGATAAGATGTTGTAATTCGTGCGAAAGCACTGATAATGTTGAAATTTGTGTAGGATTAACCGGATAGCAGCTCATGTATAACATTTCGCATTCGTTGCTATGTGAGCCATCTTGTTGTGCTTCGGCTTCTGTAAGTTGGTTATATGCCGAAAAATAGCCATCAAAAGCTGTACCGTTGTATGAACCTAAATCTGTGAAATAAAAAATTACTTTTGGGTCGTTATCTAATGCATCAGGTATATTGCCAAAAAGCATAGTATCCATAGATACTATGCCGTATTCGGTTGTGTTTAGTGTGCTGTCTTCTAAAAAAGACATTATTAAATCAATATCATCTTGATTAATATTTACATTCCACTGGTTTGTAGAAACAAAAATATATGCCTCATTACCAACTGCTTTACATACAGCTTCTTCGTATTGCCAGGCAGGAGGCATAACTGTTAAATCCCATCTCCAAAAATATTTTACATCATCAATATTGTATTCAGATGTAACTTTTTGATTTTTAATTTGTTGATGAGTTGTTGCGTTAGCGTATTTTTGATAAGCCTGTTTTGCTTGTGTTTGTAACTGGTTTATATACTGATTTCTTTGTCCAAAAGATAAAAAAAACATAGTTATAATCAGTAAGCTCAATAATAATTTTTTCATTTTTTTCTGCTAAAATAAAGAATTATTTATATAATTCAAAAATCATTGCAGATTTTGCTTTAATTTCAATTTCTGATAAATCTGAATAGTTTGTTCCTGAAATTATTTCTTTAGCAGATGAATAATCTTTTAAAATTTCGTTAAATCGAGAACAATCAACGGTTCGGTCTTCTGAGTTGTGATTGTTTATCATTACCATAACTGCTTCATTATCAGTATATTTAAAATAGGTGTAAACGTTATTTTCAGGTAAAAATTGCATTAATTTTCCTTCAGTTACAGCAGTATTTGATTTTCGCCAGTTAGCTAATTTTACAACAAAATTTAAAGCATCTCCTTGCGTTTTTGACATTTTAGTTTGTGTAAAAATATTAGTTTGATCGCCTTGCCAACCACCCGGAAAATCTTTTCTGATATGGCCGTGTCCCATGTGTTCAGAACCTTCCATTGCTATTTCTGTACCGTAATAAATTACCGGTATTCCTCTGGTTGTGAGTAAAAAAACTAATCCCATTTTTAATTTCTTGATATCTTTGCCAACCGAAGTATAATATCTGTCGAGGTCATGATTATCTAAAAAAGTAACTAAATTATATGGATCGGAATATAAAAAATCTTGCGATAACACATAATATAGTTTTAAAAGTCCTGAAGTCCAGCCGTCGTCTTCATTAAATGCATCTTTAGTTGCGTAGTATAACGGAAAATCTGTAACGCTTTGTAGATGAGTGTTAAAGTTTTTATTTATAGGACTATCTCCTTGAAAATAAGCAACATGAGGAACAGTTTGTAACCATGTTTCGCCGAGTAAAGTAATGTCGGGATATTCTTCTCTAACTCTTTGAGTTAGTTTAGACATAAAGTCCTGAAAAGGATAAGAATAGGTGTCAATTCTTATTCCATTAATTTTTGCATATTCAATCCACCAAATTGTGTTCTGTATAAAATAAGTAGCAACAAGTTGATTATGTTGATTTAAATCAGGCATAGTGCTAACAAACCATCCGGCCGAAAACTTAAAAACATCAACGTTTGAGCTGTGGGGATCTGATAAAACAGCACCTCTGTAAGTGGTATGAAAGTTTTTGTCGGTGTTTACCCAACTGCTTGAAGGTAAATCATTTATCCACCAGTGATTATTACCACAATGATTATAAATTACGTCTAATATTACTTTCATGTCCATTGCTTGAGCTTTTTCAACAAAAGTTTTAAAAAGTTCGTTGGTTCCATGTCGTGGGTCAACTTTGTAAAAATCAGTAGCAGCATAGCCATGATATGAATAATCGGGGCTATTGTTTTCTAAAACAGGATTGAGCCAAATAGCGGTTGCTCCAATTTTTTTAATGTAATCAAGATGATCAATAACTCCCTGAATATCACCGCCATGTCTTCCGTCACCATTATTTCTGTCGGCTTGTTCTAACATATTGGCAACATTATCGTTGTTTACATTTCCGTTTGCAAATCTGTCGGGCATAATTAAATAAACTAAATCTTTGGCCGAAAATCCGCGTTGGATATTGGTTTTGTTTTTTAGTTCGTAAGTATATTTTGCTGTAACTTTACTTTTATTTTTAAAATTGATGTCAAAAGTACCGGCTTGAGCATCATTTGCAATAGTAAGATTAATAAAAATGTAGTTTGGGTTGTTAACAGTAATTATACTGTTTACAGTAACTAAAGGGGAGTTTATTTCAACTTTTTGAGTTGAAATATTTTCACCGTAAACTAAAAGCTGGAGGTCATTGTTTTGCATTCCCACCCACCAGTTTGGCGGTTCAATTTTTTGCAAATTAACATTTTGAGCAACAATGTTAAAGTTTAAAATAATTAAGATGAAAAAAAAGTTTAATCGTTTCATGTTTTGAAATTTGTAATTTTGTGTAAATTTATAATAAAAAAAAATTTGTACAAAAAAGTTGTAAATTTCTTTTTGCAAACGATTGAATTTTTTGAGTATTAGTATTTTTTCATAAAATTAAGAGATAAAAAAGAGTGAATCAAATTAATTTACTCTTTATAATTTTAACCGGCCATAATTATTGATGAAACAACCTATTTCCCATTTTCTTGTGTGAAAATCAAAACCGGTTGTGGCTCCTTCGCCATCACCATCTTCGTCATAAATAATATTAATATATTTTATAATTTCGCCGTCTTGTCCCTCCATTTCTTCAATATCGTTTGGTTTTTTTGATGAAATAACGTCTTTGGCATAATCATCAAAAATAATATCCCAAAAATCAATAATATCATCTTCAGAAAGGCTGTAATCTTCTGTTAATGAGCAAAATGCAAAAAAAGAAGTTTGGTCATCATTAAGTACTGCTTCTTGAAAGGATGCGTAAAAATCCGAGAAGCTATTAGTAGAAGTGCCGTTGTCATCTGTGGACGAATTATCGGAATTGTTGTCATTTGAGCCGCATGAAAAAATGAGCAAACTTTAAAAGATTACTAAACTGTAAATGATCTTTTTCATGAATAAGAGTTTAAAAATTAGTTGTAAAATTGCACAACAAAGTTAATTAATTTTACAGAAAAAAAAGCCGATGTGTTTTTCATCGGCTAAAAAATTGTTTTATTACTTTTAAAATAATACTCTTTTTGAAGCATTATTTAGCATTTGTTGAAGAACTTGAGCAGGGTTTTGAAATTTACTTGTGAGCATCATAGCTGCAATTACATAAGGTTTCCAGCCGGCTTCTTTGTATGTTTCAATTCTGTAACGGTCAAATATTTTATTTGTTACTTCTCCGTTAACACAGCTTAGTCCCGAAATATCAGCAGGAAGCGGGTGCATGTACAAGGCTTTTCCGCCTTTAGTTAATTTAACTTTAGCTTCATCTGTTTCCCAGTTCATAAAGTTAGCATTTTCGGCAAGAGCTTGTTTTTCAAGGGCTTTAAGACCATCGTGATTTTTATTGTTTAACAATTTTGTGCGTTCGCCCATAACCCAGTACGGAGCCCAGCTTTTGGGGTAAATAATGTCTGCGTTTTCAAAAGCTGCTTCCATAGAATCAACTATTTCAAATTTGCTGCCGTTTTCTTTAGCTTGTTTTGCAGCTAATTGTTCAACTTCGGGAATTAAGTTGTAATTTTTTGGATATGCTAAAGAAACGTCCATTCCAAAGCGGGTCATTAATCCGATAATTCCTTGTGGAACAGAAAGAGGTTTTCCGTAACTTGGAGAATATGCCCATGTTACAGCTATTTTTTTGCCTTTTAGATTTTCCAAATTTCCAAAATATTTCACAAGATGTTGTAAATCGGCCATTGATTGGGTAGGGTGGTCAACATCACTTTGAAGGTTAACAATAGAAGGACGGCGAGGCAAAACACCTTGTTGAAAACCGTCTGTTAGAGCATCGCCAACTTCACGCATATATTTTTCGCCTGCTCCGAGATACATGTCGTCGCGAATGCCTATAACTTCTGAAAGAAATGAAATCATGTTTGCTGTTTCGCGAACTGTTTCACCATGAGCAATTTGTGCTTTCCCTTCGTCTAAATCCTGCACAGCAAGTCCAAGAAGGTTTGCAGCCGAAGAGTAAGAAAAACGAGTACGTGTTGAGTTGTCTCTAAAAAGAGAAACAGCTAAACCCGAGTCGAACATTTTAGAAGAAATATTGTTGTCTCTCATTGCTTTAAGAGTTTCAGCAACAAGCAAAAGTTGTCTTAAATCTGTTTCTTTTTTGTCCCAAGTATTAATAAAATCATGACCAAAAAGATTTTTAGCGTCTAAAGTAGCAATTTTATTGATTAATTGTTTGATATTTTGCATATTATAATAGTTTTGAAAGTTTATCAAATTATTGAAGTTTATAAAATAATGTTATTCATGAAAGAAAATATGAGTAATTTTTTTGTTTTTAATTAAATTAAATAAGCAATCATTGCATAAAATGCAGAAGCTTTTACAAGATGTTCAATAGGTACTTTTTCGTTAGGAGCATGAGCTAAAACTTCATTTCCTGGACCAAATCCAATTACCGGAATACCGTGTACTCCTCTGATTGTTACACCATTAGTAGAAAAAGTCCATTTGTCAATAAGAGGCTCTTTGTTCCATAACTTTAAGTAAGATTGTCGTCCGGCTTGAACAAAAGGGTGATCTTCTTCAAGCTTCCAAGTAGGATAGTATTTTTCCATTCCATATTTTAAACCAGTCCATGCAACTTCTTCGTAGTTAAGCACTTCAACTTTTCCCCCTAAAGGATTTGCTATTTTTTCAACTTCGGCAACAGCAGATTCTTTAGTTTCGCCCCAGGTTAAACGACGGTCAAGGTGTAGATGAGCATAATCAGAAACCGCACATAAAGAAGGACTTCCGGAAACAAATTCGCTAATAGTAATAGAACCTTTGCCAAGAAATTCGTCATAAGCTAATTGTTCGTGTAATTTTTCAACTTCTAAAGCACATTTAGATGCTTTGTAAATAGCATTTTCGCCTCGTTCAGGAGCCGATCCATGAGCAGAAATTCCACTAAAAGAAACTCTAATTTCCATGCGTCCGCGATGTCCGCGATAAATGTTTAAATTGGTTGGTTCTGTGCTGATTACAAAATCCGGTTTGATTTTTTCTTCTTCAATTATATAGTTCCAGCAAAGTCCGTCACAATCCTCTTCCATAACAGAGCCAACAAAAAGAATAGTTAAATCTTTGTCAAAATCAAGTTCTTTTAAAATTCGACCGGCAGTAACAAATGCAGCAGCCCCTCCTTCTTGATCAACTGTACCTCTACCGTACACAAATTCTTCATCAATTTCGCCACTAAAAGGATCTTTGTTCCAGTTGTTTATGTTTCCAACATCAACAGTGTCCATGTGTGCATCAATTGCAAGAGTTCTTGATCCGTTGCCTATTCTACCGATAACGTTTCCAAGTCCGTCAAATTTTACTTCGTCAAAACCTGCTTCCTCCATTTGTCTGCGAAGTTCATGTTGAACGTCTTTTTCGTCCATGCTTAACGATTTGATTTTTACAAGTTTGGATAGGTTTTTAGCTGTGTATTTACTATATTTTTCAGCTAATTCATTAATTTGTTTGCTTAAGTTTTCCATAAGAAATATTGTTTGTATTGAAAATAAATGTGTATTGAAATAAACTTGCAAATTTAATTTATTTTACTAAAAATGATTATAATTTAGTCGGAAATAATTTAGATTTTTTGATTTTGAATGTTAAAAATAAATGGTTTCTAAATAAAATTAAGCAAAACAGAGGAGATGTTTTAGTAAATACAAATAAGAATATTTTTTTAATAATTTGTTATGTTGTTTTTGCTTGTAATATGCTGATTATTAGGTTTTGTGATTGTATAAAGAATAGGTTTCTATAAATATTGTTGTATTTCTATTTGGCTTTATCTTGTTTTTTTGTATATTTGAAGCCAAATGAAAAACAGGTATTGTGGTGGATATTGTTGGAAGAGAGCAAGAAATAAAAATTTTAAATTCTATTTATCAGTCAGATAAATCGGAGTTTGTTGCTATGTACGGTCGAAGAAGAGTAGGAAAAACTTTTTTAATTCGTTCTGTTTATAAAAGTAAATTTACTTTTCAAATAACCGGTTTAGCAGACGCATCGTTAAAGGATCAACTTTTAAATTTTAATTTGGCTTTAAAAGATGTTGATAAAAAAGGAGATTATCCTTTAACAAGGGATTGGTTAACTACATTTTCCCAGCTTTCTGCTTATTTAACTAAAAAGAGAGGGAAAAAGATTGTATTTATAGATGAACTTCCGTGGTTTGATTCTCGAAATTCTAAATTTATACAAGCATTAGAACATTTTTGGAACAACTGGGCTTCGGCAAGAAATGACATTAAGTTAATTGTTTGTGGATCTGCTACTTCATGGATGATAAATAAACTCATTAATAATAAAGGAGGACTTCATAACAGAGTTACTCGAAAAATAAAGTTATCTCCTTTTTCTTTGCACGAATGTGAATTGTATCTTGATGCAAAAGATATAAAACTGGATAAATATCAGATTGTTCAGCTTTATATGGCTATGGGTGGCGTTCCTTTTTATTGGGATGAGGTTAAACCCGGTTTAAGTGCAATGCAAAATATTGAAAATATATGCTTTTCGGAAAATGGTTTGTTACAAAATGAATTTGCTAATTTATATCGTTCACTTTTTGATAGTTATAATAATCACATAAAAATTATTAAAGCACTTGCAAAGAAATCAAAGGGATTGAATAGAAAAGAATTATTAAAATTGTCGGGTTTACCTAATGCAGGAAGTTTTACCAGAGTTCTTAATGAACTGGAAGTAAGCGGATTTATAAGAAAATATGTGCCTTTTGAAAAAAAATCAAGAGACAGTTTGTACCAATTGGTTGATTTTTATTCTCATTTTTATCTAAAATTTATCGAAAATACACATATTTTAAATAAAAATAATTGGCTTAATATTTTGGACTCGCCTCAATATCGAGCCTGGAGTGGTTATGCTTTTGAACAAATTTGCATGTATCATTTACCTCAGTTAAAACATAAATTAGGCATAACTGGAGTTTACACAAATATATGGTCGTGGCGGAGCAAAAAATCCGAAAGAGGAACACAAATAGATTTAATTATCGATCGACGAGATAATATTATAAATTTATGCGAAGTGAAATTTTCACTAAATCCTTTTGTTATTGATAAAAAATATGCTGAGGAGTTAAAGAATAAGATAGGAGTTTTTAAATCTGAAACTGGCACAAGAAAATCAATTTTTTTAACAATGATAACTACATACGGAGTTAAGCATAATATTTATTCTAATGGTCTGTATCAGAATGAAATAACTCTGAATGATTTGTTTAAAATATAGTTAATATTATTATTTTGATTTGGCTTTAAGTTTGTTTATTTTGAGTTTAAAGCCAAATCAAGTTTTGAGATTGATGACAAATACTGTATTTAAAGTTCTCTTTTTTTTATTGTATTTTATTAGAGTTAATTAAGGGCGTGTTCATATTGATTTTGTAAATTGAGTTTTTAAAAGTTTTTTGTAATTTGTAAATATTTGCAGTATTTTTTGAAAAAATTTTAGAATGGATTATAGAGATAGAGTTTTTATGGCTGTTGCCGATTGTCAGAGTTTTTCTAAAGCTGCAAAGGAACTTTTTATTAGTCAACCTGCAGTTACAAAGCATATTAAAGAGTTAGAATTTCAACTTAATATTACTCTTTTTGATCGAAAATCAAATAAAATTTATTTGACTAAGGCAGGTAAATTAACATATAATTATTTTAAAAAGATTAAGCAACAATATGATGAACTTGAGTTTGAACTTGGCAAATTATCTGATTTTTTTAAGGGCGAATTACGAATAGGGGCTAGTTCTACAATATCTCAATATCTTCTTCCGCAAGTGTTAGCCGATTTTCATAAAATGTATCAAGATATTAAGTTGTATCTTTATAGCGGTAATTCTTTTGAAGTTGAGCAAATGCTTATAAATGATAAAGTTGATATTGTTTTTGTAGAAAATTACACATCATTACAGGATATTCAATATTCCGATTTTTTAGACGACGAGATAGTTGTTGTTACGGGAGCAAAAAGTATTTATTCTAAAAAAAAATTTATTACAATTCAAGATTTTCATGAATTGCCTCTTGTTTTACGAGAAAAAGGTTCTGGGACATTAGAAGTTATTAAAAATAGCCTTAAAAAAAATAATATTGATTTTAATAAACTTAATGTGTTTTTATATCTTGGAAGTACAGAAGCAATTAAAAATTTTTTATTAAATTTTGATGGCATTGCATTAGTTTCCGAAAGATCAATAAAAAACGAATTGCAACTTAAAACATTAAAAATTTTAAAAGTAAAAAATCTTATAATTATGCGAAAATTAAGATTTGGAGTTAAATATGGTGTGGAATTAAAATTACCTAAACTAATTATAAAATTAATTTCAGCTAATAACTATTAGTTATTGATTATAACAATTTGGTATTTGCTTTGATTATATTAAGGGTCTATCTTTGTCAAAAAAAAAGATATGACATTTGAAATTTTATTTTTAGGTTTTTTATTTGGAGCTATTTTAAGATATGCTAAACTGAATAAATTTAACATAATTAGTGGGTTGGCAACATTAGAAGATTTTTCTGTTACAAAAAGTTTATTTCTTTCAATAGGTATTGGAGCAATTCTTTTAAATATTGCCATAAATTTGGGATTAGCCGATTATCACATTAAACCTTTTATTTTAGGAGGGCTTACTTTAGGCGGCTTAATCTTTGGATCAGGAATGGCAATTTTAGGATATTGTCCCGGAACAATGTTTATTTCTGCCGGAGAAGGTTCTATTGATGCTGTTATTGGCATTATAGGTGGACTTTTTGCCGGCTTGATATTTACTTTGCTTTTCCCTTTTATCAAAGGAATTTTAGGAGTAAGCATGGGCGATTTGTCTTTAAATTATTACATTAGTTCAAAACTTATGTTTTTTATAATTGTTTTAATTTTTGCAGGAGTCTTAATTGCCGGAGCTTTTTTACTAAATAAGCAGGAAAAGTCAAAAGATAAAAAATGGATTATTTCAGGCGTTGCACTTGCTGTTTTGAATTTAACTGTTTTTTTAAAGTTTGTAACTAACAGACCTATAGGGGCTTCAACTGCTTATCCTTACATAGTAGATTTGGCTACAAATACAGTTAACAATGATTATTTTTCAAAGGTAAAAACACCCGGTAATTGGGAGTTTATTTTTCTCTTGGGGGCATTTTTATCTGGGTTGATTTTGTCTTTATTAACTAAAAGTTTTAAGCTTAAATTAATACACGAACGCTGGGAAAATTACAAAGGACGTTCATCAAAAAAAAGAGTTATTTGGGCTTTTTTAGGCGGATTTTTAGTTATTTTTGGTGCACGAATGGCTGGTGGTTGCACAAGTGGACATATTTTATCCGGAGGAATGCAAATAGCGTTTAGTAGTTTAATGTTTGCTTTATTTGTTTTTGTTGGTCTTTTAATTACCGGAAAATTGTTCTATAAAAAATAGATTATTTGAGCTTTTTTTAAGAATTTTTATTGCTTAAAAAGTAATTTGATTTGGCTTTAACTTGTTTAATTTTATAGTTAAAGCCAAATCAAATTTAAAATTTTTATTGATATAATTTTGTATTACAGTTGTTTATGTTTGTATTTTGATTTTTAAAAACAAAAAATAATTGTTAATTACTAAACAAAATACTGAATTGTTTGTTTGTGAATTTTTCAAGAGAAGGATCTCTAGCTCCCATTACTAATACAACATTATTTGATTTTATTTTATTTTTTATTTGACCGGCAAAATTTTCACGTGGTTTTGATAAGGTTGCGTTAATTTTTTGAGCGTTCATTTCTTCAACAACTTGTTCAGAAGTAATTGATTTTGATACTGTACCTCCTGCATAATAGACTTCTGATAAATAAAATTCATCTTGTTCTCGTAGAATGTTTTTTAATTTGTCGATTAATTCGTCTTTCATAAATTTGAGGGGAGTAAAACCATGGGGCTGAAAAAATGCAAATACTTTGTTGCCAAGTACTTGAGCTGTTTTTATTGCACTCTCAATTTTTGCTGGATTATGAGCATAATCATCAATAAAAGTGATTCCGTTTACTGAACCAATTATTTGCATTCTGCGGTCTATTCCCTCATATTTTTGTAAAGCTGTAGCAATGTTTTTTAGTGATATTCCCAAATAATTACTTATTGCAATTGCAGCAAGAGAGTTTTCTACATTATGTAAGCCTATTGCCGGCAAGAAAAAATTAACATTTTTGACTGAAAATGAAAGTCCTTGAGGTGTTTGTAAAATATTTTCGGCAAAAAAAATGGTTTTATTAGTTCCAAAGTTGTATTTTGATTCTTTCGATAATCTATATGAACGTTCATTTGCTAAATTAACAATAAGTTGTTCGGTAACTTGCGATCCAAATTTATTAAATATTTTTTCAAGTTCTTGAAATTCTTTGTGGTCTCTATCGATATTAAGAATTACTCCTATTTCGGGGGTGTAATTTATCAAAGAGCCATCACTCTCGTCTGCTTCAATAATAAGCCAGTTGCCTTTCCCGACAGCAGCGTTACCAATTTTACCGGATTTTTGCAAACTTGTAAGTCCCGAGCCATTTAGCATCGAAGGTGAAAAATTATTTTCTTTGAGTATTGTGTATAAAATTGCGGTAGTACTTGATTTCCCGGAAGTTCCGGCAATAGCGATAGTTTTTTTATTTTTTGTTATTTTTTTTAACATTTCTGAGCGATGAATTATAGGTATATTTAAATCCAAAGCTTGCTTATATTCAGGTACATTCGGTTCTATAGCAGTAGAAATAACTACAAAATCTGTATCAACATCAATAATAGCTTTTCCTTGAATATAAGTTTTTATGTTTTCTGTCTCAAGTTGTTTTCTTATTTTATGGTTTGGTTCTTTAGCAAAAAGTCTATCAGAGCCATAAACATAGTTTCCTGTATTTGATAAGTATTGTGCAATTGCGCTCATTCCAACGCCTGCAACTCCAATAAAAAAGTATTTGTGCATTTTGATTTTATGAAATTAAAGGTTTTTTAGAAAAGTAATATTGTTAAAAAAAGCAAATTGTTTTTATAGTTTTATTCCAACTACTAAAATGTCGTCAATTTGTTCGGTGTTACCTTGCCATTTTTTGAGTGTATTTTCCAGTATTTTTTTTTGTTTAGATAATGAAAAATTAGAGTTTTCGAGGATTAGTTGTTTGAGATTTTTACTCGTAAATTTTTGTTTATTTTCGCCTCCAAATTGATCAATATATCCATATAATGAACCAAAATACAACATCATTTTCAAAGTAGAATTTAGTCATTTTACTTACGTTATCATCTAATACTGGATTTTTGTAGTAAGCCCAAATTCCGCCAAAAATTACTAAATCAGATAAAATTAAGTATATCCAAATAAATTGTTTTTTGTTAACATAAACCAGATTCCATAGTTTTATTTTAAGTGTTTTTTGCATCACTGTTGATTTTTGCCAAAATTAGTTTATTTTAATGATTTTTTTATTATTAATAGAAGTGATTTTGAAATATTTAACCATAATCCAATTAAATTATGCTTATTTGTGTTTGTTTGATGCGTTAAAGTGATGTTTTATTGATTAGTATCAAAAAATTGGGCTTTGTTAAAGAATAAATCTAAATTTTTTGTAATATTGCAGCAAAAAAATGATTCCATTTTCTCCTCCACATATTTCCGAAGAAGCTATAAATGAGGTAGTTGACACCTTGCGAAGCGGTTGGATTACTACAGGACCTAAAACTAAACTTTTTGAAAAAAAAATAACCAATTATTGTGGAAATAAATCTACTTTGTGTGTTAATTCTGCTACTTTTGGTTTAGAACTAATGCTTAGGTGGTTTGGAGTAGCAGAGGGTGATGAAGTTATTATTCCTGCATACACCTATACAGCCACAGCTTCAACTGTTATTCACGTAGGGGCAACCCCCGTTATTGTTGATGTTAATTCTGATGATTTTAATATAAATCTTGAAGCAATTAAAAATGTAATTTCTTCTAAAACAAAAGTTATTATTCCTGTTGATTTTTCCGGTTTTCCGGCAGATATTGATAAAATAAATAATTTGGTTTGTTCAGATGAAATTGTGATTTTTTTTAAAGCAAATTCAGAAAACCAACAAAAACTTGGTAGAATTTTAGTTATGAGCGATGCAGCTCATTCGTTTGGAGCTGAATATCATGACAAAAAAGTTGGAGCATTAACAGATGTTTCTGTTTTTTCATTTCATGCTGTTAAAAACTTAACCACAGCCGAAGGTGGAGCAATTGCTTTAAATTTGCCAAAACCTTTTGATAATAATGAAATTTATGCACAATTAAACACTTTAAGTCTTCACGGACAAACAAAAGATGCATTAGCAAAAACCCAAAAAGGGGCATGGAAATACGATATTATTGAACCGGCATATAAAGGTAATATGACTGATATTCAGGCATCTTTGGGCTTAATTGCTTTAAAATATTACCAAAATATTTTAAGTAAACGCAAACAAATTTTTGACTCTTATAAATCTTCTTTTAAAAAATTTGACTGGGCTGAACTTCCTGTTTATGAAGATAATTTTAGAAAAAGTTCTTATCATGTTTTTGCATTAAGAATAAAAAATATAACAGAAATTCAAAGAGATAAAATTATTAAACTAATATTTGACAAAGATGTTTCTGTAAATGTTCATTTTCAGCCACTTCCACTTTTTAGTGCATATAAAAATCTTGGCTATAAAATTGAAAATTATCCCGTAAGTTTTGATAATTATAGTCGCGAAATATCATTGCCTGTTTTCGAAAAATTAACCGACGTTCAAGTTGATTTTGTAATTAAAGCCGTAGTAGATTCAGTTTTTGAAGTAATTGGGGGATAAAAAAATGTTAAGATTTTTTGATATAGTGCTCTCATTTTTAGCAATATTGATATTGTTGCCTCTATTTTTTGTGTTTTCTGTTCTTATTATTGCCGAAAGCAAAGGTGGAGCTTTTTATAAACAAATTAGGATAGGCAAAAATAGAAAAGAATTTAAATTGTTAAAATTTCGCTCAATGAAGGTTGGAGCCGACAAAAAAGGCTTACTAACTATCGGGTTAGATGATAATAGAATAACTAAAACAGGTAAATTTATACGAAAATATAAAATTGATGAACTTCCTCAGTTATTTAATGTGCTCAAAGGAGATATGAGTTTTGTTGGACCTCGCCCGGAAGTTAAAAAATATGTTGATTTATATTCTTACGAACAGCAAAAAGTATTAAATGTTCGTCCCGGAATTACTGATTTTGCTTCGGTGCAATTTTTTGATGAAAATAATATTTTAGCTAATGCAAAAGATCCCGAAAAAACATACACCCATGAAATAATGCCTCAAAAAATAAAACTTAACATGACTTTCATTGAAAACCCTTCTGTTAAAAATTATTTTACCGTAATTTTTAAAACGTTCTTAAGGATTTTGAAGTAGTAAAAACTTAAATTTATTTATTTCGAAAAAACAACTCTGTGCTTTTCATGTACAAATAGTCTTATTATAAGCTACATTTTTTATCTTTGCAAATACAAAAAATAATTTATGCCAAAAATATTAGTAACAGGTGCCGACGGATTTATTGGATCACACTTGACTGAAATGCTTTTGCAGAAAAATTTTGAGGTTAAGGCACTCTCTCAGTATAATTCTTTTAATTATTGGGGCTGGCTCGAAGATATTCCTGCAAATAATAATCTGGAAATTGTTTCCGGAGATATTAGAGATTCTCATTTTTGCAAAGAAATAACCAAAAATATAGATGTTATTTATCATCTGGCTGCATTAATTGCGATACCTTATTCTTATATCGCTCCAGATTCTTATGTTGATACAAATGTAAAAGGAACACTTAATATTTGTCAGGCAGCAAAAGAAAACAATGTTCAACGAGTAATCCATACTTCAACTTCTGAGGTTTACGGAACAGCTAAATATGTTCCAATTGACGAAAAACATCCCAAACAAGCTCAATCGCCTTATTCGGCAAGTAAGATTGGTGCTGATGCTATGGCTATGAGCTTTTATAATGCTTTTAATCTGCCTGTTACAATTGCCAGACCTTTTAATACTTATGGTCCACGACAATCTGCTAGAGCTATTATTCCTACTATCATTTCGCAAATTGCTTCTGGAAAAAAACAAATAAAACTTGGTGATTTATCTCCTACAAGAGACTTTAATTTTGTTAAAGATACATGTGCCGGATTTATCGCCTTAGCTCAAAATGATAATACTATTGGACAAGAAATAAATATTGCGTCAAATTTTGAAATATCAATGAAAGATACCTTAGATTTAATTAAAAATATTATGAAATCGGAGGTGGAATTTGTTACTGAAAATCAAAGAATTAGACCGCAAAATTCCGAAGTTTTCAGGCTTTGGGGAGATAATACTAAAATTCGGGAACTTACCGGATTTAATCCTAAATATTCTCTCCAAAACGGACTAACTGAAACAATTAATTGGTTCACTAAAAAAGAAAATTTATTTAAATATAAAACAAATATTTATAATGTTTAATGAATTTGTAAGTTTTGTGAGGAATTTGTACAAAACAAATGATTTTATACCTCTACATGAGCCACTTTTAACCGGAAATGAAAAAAAATATATTAACGAATGTATTGATACAAATTTTGTTTCGAGTGTTGGTAAATTTGTAGATCTTTTTGAACAAAAAATAGCTGAATATACCGGAGCTAAGTATGCTATTGCCACAGTAAACGGTACGGCAGCTTTGCATATTGCTTTATTACTTGCTAATGTTCAACAAAATGATCATGTAATAACTCAACCTTTAACTTTTATTGCTACCGCAAATGCAATTTCTTATACCGGAGCAAAACCTGTTTTTGTTGATGTTGATAAAAAAACTTTAGGTTTATCTGCCTATAAGTTGGAGCAATTTTTTAAAAAATATACTTATATCTCAGAAGATCAAACCGGTATTTATTCATATAATTTGATAACAAAAAAACCAATAAAAGCGTGCGTTCCGATGCATACTTTTGGTCATGCTAATTGTATTGATGAAATAAAAGAAATATGCGACAAATATCATATTATTTTAATTGAAGATGCTGCCGAAAGCCTTGGAAGTTTTTATAAAACAAAACATACCGGTACATTTGGTAAATTTGGAACTTTAAGTTTTAATGGAAACAAAACAATAACTACCGGCGGCGGAGGAATGATACTCACTAACGATGAATTTTTTGCAAAAAAAGCAAAACACATTACAACTCAAGCTAAAGTGCCGCACAAATGGGAATTTGTTCATGATATGATTGCGTACAATTATCGTATGCCAAATATTAATGCTGCTCTTGGTGTAGCTCAATTAGAACAATTGCCTAAATTTATTGACAGTAAGCGTATTATCGCCAAAAAATACATGAATTTTTTTCAAAATTATGGTGTAAATTTTATTTCTGAACCTGAAAATTCTAAATCAAATTATTGGCTTAATTCTATTTTGTTAAAAGATAAAAATGAACGAGATAAATTTTTATCTTTTACAAATGAAAACGGAGTAATGACAAGACCTGTTTGGCAACTTATGAATAGACTGGAAATGTATAAAAATTGCCAGGTTTTTGATATTCAAAACGCTGAATGGATTGCCGACAGATTAGTAAATATTCCAAGCAGTGTAATATTATGATAACAAAACCTAAAATAATTTTAATAGGCGGGGGAGGGCATTGTCGGGCAGTTATTGATGTTATCGAAACCGAAAATAAATATCAAATTGCCGGTATAGTTGATATATTTGAAAAAATTGGAGAAAAAATTTTAGGATATGAAATTATTGCCTCAGATAAAGATATTCCTGAATTAGTTGAAAAATACGATTTCTTTTTTGTTACAATCGGTTTTATTAAAAGTCCAAAAATAAGGCTTAAAATATTCAATGAACTTAAAAAGTACAATGTCAAATTACCGGTGATTATTTCGCCAAAGGCATACGTTTCTGTGCATTCAAAAATTGCTGAAGGTACTGTTATTATGCATAATGTGGTGGTTAATGCAAACTCGAAAATAGGTTATAATTCTATTATCAATACAAAAGCTTTAATTGAACATGATTGTAACATTGGCGATAATTGTCATATTTCTACAAATTCAACTATTAACGGAGATTGTAATATTGGTGATGAATGTTTTATAGGTAGCGGTGTTGTTACAAAACAAGGAATAAATATTACCTCAAAAGTAATAATTGGAGCAGGGGCAGTTGTTACAAAAAGCATAAATCACGAAGGTGTTTATATTGGAAATCCTGCAAAAAAACAAAACAAATGATTAAAAAAATTGCAATATTTACAACTACCAGAGCAGAATTTGGTATTTTTATTCCTTTAATTAATGCCTTAAAAGCCGACAAACAAACAGACGTTTTGTTGTTCGTTGGTGGAACTCATCTTGCAAAAGAGCATGGCTTCACAAATATTGAAATTAAAAATAATGATTTTGAAATTTCAAAAACATTTGATTATTTGTTAAATGAAGATTCTGCTTTTTCGTTGGCTAAATCTTGTGGAATTGAAACAATTGAACTTGCCCATATTTTTAACGATTTTTATTTTGATGCAATTTGTATTTTGGGCGATAGATACGAGTTGCTTCCTATCGTGCTTAATTCAATTTTGTTTAAAAAAGCAATAATTCATATCCATGGGGGCGAAAAAACCGAAGGAGCTATAGATGAGCAAATTAGACACATGATTACAAAATCTGCACATCTTCATTTTGCTGCAACCGATGAGTATGCCAAAAATATTATTTCTATAGGAGAGGAAAAACACAGGGTGTTTAATACCGGTGCTCTTTCGGTTGTTAATATGTGTAACGTTCAAAAAAAATCAAAAAATAAACTGTTTTCTGAACTAAATTTAGATACAGAAATTCCAACTGTTTTAATGACGTATCACCCCGTTACTTTAAATACTGATTTTGATGCAGAAATTCAAATCAAAAATATTTTTGCAGCGTTAAAAAAATACAACTTTCAGCTTGTTATTACTGCTCCAAATATTGATGCCGATAGAAATATTATTTCTAAAATTATTGATGATAATGTTTCTGGAAATAAAAATTATATTTTTTTTAATTCGCTTGGTGTTGTAAATTACATTAATTTGTTAAAATACTCGGAATTTGTAATCGGTAATTCTTCAAGCGGGATTATTGAGGTGCCATTTTTTAAAAAACCAACTGTTAATATTGGTTGCAGACAGCAAGGCAGAATGCAGCATAAAAGCATCTTGAACACCGATTATTCTATCCCTTCAATTCAAAAAGCAATTGAAATAGCTATTTCTGAAAAATTTAAAGAGCAAATTTCAGATATGGAATATAAATTTGGCAACGAAAAAACAGCTCAAAAAATGCTCGAAATTATTAAAAATACTAATTTTAATAATGAGTTTTTGATTAAAAAATTAACTTTTAATTAATATGACAACTATTATTGCCGAAGCAGGAGTTAATCATAACGGTAGCATCGAAATTGCTAAAAAACTTATTGATGTTGCAGCAAAAGCCGGTGTAGATTATGTTAAATTTCAGTCTTTTAAAACCGAAAATTTAGTAAGTAAGTTTGCTGCAAAAGCCGATTATCAGAAAAAAAATACTCACACTGAGGAAACTCAGTTTGAAATGATAAAAAAATTAGAGCTTGATATTGATACGCATGTGGAATTGATTGAATATTGCAATTCTAAAGGGGTCGAATTTTTATCTTCTGCCTTTGATTTAGAAAGTATTGATGTATTGAAAAATTTGGGAATAAAAGTTTGGAAAATACCTTCGGGTGAAATAACAAATTTACCTTATCTCAGAAAAATAGGTGCTTTTAATCAAAAAGTTGTAATGTCAACCGGAATGGCTAATCTTTGTGATATTGAAAAAGCAATTGAAATTTTGACTAATGCCGGAACAATTAAAAGTAATATAATAATATTACATTGTAACACTGAATATCCAACACCAATGGAAGATGTAAATTTGAATGCAATGTTAACAATTAAAAATGCTTTTAAAACTGAAGTTGGATATTCTGATCATACATTAGGTATAGAAGTTCCTATTGCCGCCGTTGCTATGGGAGCAACTGTTATCGAAAAACATTTTACTTTAGACAAAAACATGGAAGGACCTGATCATCAGGCAAGTCTTGAACCTCAGGAATTGAAAGCTATGGTGTTGGCTATTAGGAATATATACAAAAGTATGGGTGATGGGATTAAAAAAATAACTGCTTCTGAAAATAAAAATATTAAGATAGCTCGAAAAAGTATTGTTGCAATAAAAAACATCAAAAAAAATGATATTTTAGATGAATTTAATATTGGTGTTAAACGTCCCGGAGATGGTATTTCGCCAATGGAGTGGGATAATGTTATTGGAACAAAAGCTATTAAAAATTTTGAAATTGACGAAAAAATATCGTTATGAATAATTATGAACACCATTTGGTAGATGAAAATATTACAATTAAAGATGCATTAATTAGTTTAAATTTATTACGAGATGAAAATTTAACACTATTTGTTATCAGTAACAATTATAAAATGGTTGGAACATTAACAGATGGCGATATTAGAAGGGCTTTGCTTGTAGGAGCAACAATTGAAAGCAAAGTAAATAAGTTTATGTTTAAAAACTTTTTGTATCTCGAAGAAGCTAATGTTGACTTACATATTTTTAAAATTGCCCGACAAAAGGGAATTAATTTGTTGCCACTTTTGGATAAATCTAAAAATATTAAAAAAATATATGATCTTAAAAAAATAAAATCTATTTTGCCCGTAGATGCAATTTTAATGGCCGGTGGTAAGGGGCAACGTCTTATGCCTTTAACATTGGAAACGCCAAAACCGATGTTGCCACTTGGCGAAAAACCAATTATTGAACATAATATCGACAGACTTATTAGTTTTGGGGTCGAAAATATTTATATTTCTGTAAATTATCTTGCTGAAAAAATAGAAAAACATTTTGGTGATGGCAGTTCTAAAGGGGTTACTATTAGGTATATACACGAAGATAAACCGCTGGGAACAATTGGTGCAATCAGAAATGTTGAAAAATACGATAATAATACCCTTTTGGTTATGAATTCAGATTTATTTACAAATATAAATTTAGAAACGTTTTTTGAAGACCATATTCTTAATAATGCTGCAATAACAGTTGCTTCAATTCCTTATACAGTAAACATACCGTACGCAATTTTTAAAACAGAAGGTCAAAAAATACTTTCTTTTAAGGAAAAACCTAACAATACTCATTATGCAAATGCCGGTATTTATTTAATGGATAAAAAAGTTTTATCTGAAATTCCCGAAAATACTTTTTTTAATACTACTGATTTAATGAATGCAATACTCAATAATCATGAAAAAATAATCCACAGTCCAATATATGGTTATTGGATTGATATTGGGCAGCATGAAGATTATAACAAGGCTAAAGATATTGTAAAACACTTGAAAGATGAACAGTAAAGATATTTTAGTATTAGTTACAGCACGTGCCGGAAGCAAAAGGTTGCCGAATAAAAATTTATTGGAATTAAATGATAAACCCCTTATTGCTTGGACAATACAAGAGGCTTTAAAGTCAAAGTATATTTGTGATATCGTTGTATCTACTGATAGTCAAATTATTGCAGATATTGCTACAAAATATGGAGCTTCCGTTCCTTTTTTGCGACCTAATCATCTTGCAAATGATTTAGCTTCAAGTTTCGATGTTATTGTTCATGCTATTGATTTTTTTAAAAACACAAAGTTATATAAATATATATTGTTGCTTCAACCTACTTCTCCATTAAGAACAACTTCAAACATTGATCAAGCAATAGAAGCATTTGTTGAAAAAAAATCAAAAGCTGTGGTTTCTGTTTGTCAATCTGAACATTCGCCTTTGTGGAGCAACACTTTACCAGCAAATTTATCTATGGCTAATTTTATCAGAGATGATATTAAAAATATGCGTTCACAAGATTTGCCTACGTTTTATCGATTAAATGGAGCTATTTATTTTGCTGAAATTGAATATTTTATTGAAAATAAAGGATTTATGGGCAATCAAACTAACGCTTATATAATGTCTTCTGAAAATTCAATAGATATTGACAATTTAATAGATTTTAAGCTTGCTGAAGTTGTTTTAAAGACCCGAGATGAATAAATTTCTGCAAAAAATAAATAATTATTTTTTTCACGACAAGTCGCCTAAGGATTTGTTGAACTATGAAGATTCTGTTCTGTTTTTAGAAAGTCTTCGAAAAAAAAATAATAATAATTATATTTACAGAAGTTTCAACCAATATTTAGCTTATAAAAAAATACATGATAACAAAAAAATATTGATATTGAATATCGTTTCTTTTTTTGTGATGCCTTTTGTTGTTGTTTTATATCTTCTAAAAAACATTTTTGATGCAAATCCTGAAAATAAAACCACTCATGCTAAAAAAATAGCATACTCAATAACTAATCTTAAATTAAACGTTATTCCAGAAAGCCTAAAAAAAGAGTATATAATTATTAATAATAGCATTAATTCATCTTTAAAAATAAAAGATTTTTCTTATTTGTTTCTCCTTTTCAGAAAATTTAGTTTTAATTTTTTCTTTATTTTGCGGAATATTATTCATCTTGCAAATTATAGTTCAATTATTAAACAAACTAAATGTAATGCAATAATTACAAATTCAGAATATTCTTTTTCATCTTCATTTTTAACTAAATATTGCGAAGATAATAATGTTTTGCATATTAATGTTATGCACGGCGAAAAACTTTTTTATATAAGAGATTCATTTTTTGCTTTTCATAAATTCTATGTTTGGGATAATTATTACATTGATTTATTTAAAAGTTTAAAAGCTAAACCTGATCAGTTTGTTGTTGAATTACCTGATGTTTTAACAAAATTTAGTCATAACTTATGCTCTGGTGGTAGATTTTTATATTATTTGCAAGGAATGGAAACAATTAAAGAAATTAATATTATTCATGAACATGTTGTTAATAACTTTGGAGTAAAACCTGTTTTTAGATTGCATCCGAGATACAGTAAAAAAGAGTTGATTAACAAAAACAGTAATATCATTTTTGAAAATCCAATAGACGTAGATTTTGATACATCTTTTAGTTCAACTAAATATGTTTGCACAAAATATTCCACTTTGTTATTTCAGGCTTATTTAGCTAATAAAATAATAATTATTGATGATTTATCAGATCCTGAACTATATAAAAAGTTAGAGAATTTAAAATATATAATGTTGAATAAAAATTATATCAGGTTATCTGATTTGAATATTAAAATGCAGCTATAAAAAAGATGAATATTAAGTCGAAATTGTTACACAACACATTATTCAAATCTGCCGGAGTATATACTGTTGCAAATTTTTTGAATGCAGGAATTCCTTTCTTCCTTTTGCCGGTTTTAACTAATTTTTTGTCAAAAGCCGATTACGGAATACTTACTAATTTTTTAGTACTTTTAAATTTTACTATGCCATTTGTAATTTGGGGAACAGATGGAGCAATTACTCGCCAATATATTGATAAAGAAAAGGTTAATTTTTCAAATTATTTTTCAAATGTTGTTTTTATTGTTTTAATTGGAACAATTTTAGTTACTGCAGTTTATGTTTTTTTTGGTAAATCTATCTCCAATATCACAAATATCCCGCAAAGTAAACTTTATATCGTTGTTATTTTGGCTTTTTTTACTGCTTTAGTTAATATTTTACTTGCTGTTTGGCGGGCTCAATTTAAGGCGTTAAAATATAGTATTCTAAAAATTGTAAAAACAGCAATTGAACTTTGTTTGTCTGTTTTGTTTGTTGTGGTTATTTATGCAAGTTGGCAAAGTAGAATTTATGGACTTTTAATAGCAGTAATAATAGTTGGATTATCTGCAATATTTTTTATGTTTAAAGAAAAGTTGTTAAATTTTAAATTCAATTTTGAATATTTTAAAGATGCTTTAAGTTTTGGCGTACCGTTAATTCCTCATACAATTGGTGCCGTTCTTATTGCAATGTCCGATAGAGTTTTTATAACTAATATGGTTGGCATCGATGAGGTTGGTGTATATGCTGCAGGGTATCAAATTGCTGCAGTTATTTTACTTTTGCAAGATTCTTTTAATCAGGCTTATGCTCCTTGGCTATACTCAAAACTTAAAATTAATAAATCTTCTACTAAACGTAAAATTGTTAAATTTACCTACCTTTACGATGTTGTTATCGTTTTGTTTGTTTTATTACTTACTTTTGCCTCGCCTTATATAGTTAAATTTTTTCTTGGAAAAGATTTTCAAGATGCTCAAAAATTTATTTTTTGGCTCGGTTTAGGATTTGCGTTTAACGGAATGTATAAAATGGTTGTTAATTACTTATTTTATCTGAAAAAAACTAAAATTATTGGGCCTGTTACACTTTCAGTTGCTTTGTTAAATATTTTTCTGAATTACTTTTTTGTAAAATCCGAAGGGGCTGTTGGTGCTGCAAAGGCTACTTGTATATCTTTTTTTGTGCTTTTTATTGCAATGTGGATTGTAAGTGCAAAAATATACAAAATGCCTTGGTTACTTTTTAAAAAAAATGATAATTAATTAATATTATGCTCGGTTTTTTTATTTATATATCTACTTTAGCTTATGTTCCGCATTATATTTATGTTTTTATAATTTTATATGTTATTATTGTTAAATGGAAAAAAATAACCATTTTTTTTATTGATTTTAAGCAAAATAGAGTTATTATAGCTAATAAGAATTTGTTAATTATTTTTGCAATAATTTTATTTAGTTCTATTAATAATCTGTTTTTTTTAGATGAATCAAAAACATTGTACCCTTATTATTTACTTTTGATTGCCACTTTTGCTCTTGCAAAAACTATAACAAAACACCACTTAAAAGTTATCATTTTTTTAATTGCATTTGAAGTTTTTGTTGGTATAGCTGAATTTGCTTTAAATACAAATACTTTTTTTTCGGGATTAACAGAAAATTCTGTGCAAGAAGGTGGCTTAATGTATTATCGGCGTGTTTTTGGTTTAAGTAGTAATTCAAGTAGTTTTGCATACAAAATGGTGGTGGCTTTGGTTTTAATTGATTTTTTAAAAATAAAGTCTATTAAAATACGGTTTGTACAACTATTACTATTAATTGGAGTGGTTTTGTCGTTCAATAGAACTGTTTTAGTAACTGTTTTGTTTTATTATGGAATAAGTGTTGCTGTGTTTTACTTATTTGCCGTAAATGAATTTTTATCAAATAAATTAAAATTAACAAGCTTGCTGAAAACAATATTTTTTTCAATTTTTATAATAATATTATTAGTAGTTGTTGCAATAAAAATTCAGGGATTAATTTCTCAATTTACAAGAGATACGGGGAAAATTGAGTTAGCCGGCCGAGATTTAATATGGAGTAATTATCTGAATTTTATTCGCGAACATTTTTGGTTTGGAAACGGATCATTTAAGTTTTATACTATTTACGGAGGCAAACCCGTTCATGCTCACAATGCATATATGCAAGTGTGGGCAACTAATGGTATTTTTATCTCTTTGCTATATTATTGGCTGATTTTTAGAAATTTACGTAAAGATAATTGGATTTTTATGTCGGTATTTTTGGTTTATTCTTTAACTCAATATGGTATTTTTTGGGGAATTTCATTAGCTGATATTATCCTGTATATGTTTATGTTAAGGCATCGTTCCGAATTTATCGAAACAAAAACTGAAATTTTACACCCTAATGAATAATAAATTATTAAATATAATAAATTTCTCTGTTTTATTTGCTGTTGTTGCAATTGTTTTATTTATCCCTATTTATAAAATTGGAGCGTCTGTTGCCATTGGTATTTGGTTTGGTTTGAGTTTTTTTGTTTTTAATAAAAAAATATCAATTTTAAATCTTTCTAAATTTCAAGTTTTTATATCTATATCGCAATTTTTTCTTTTTTTTCATATATTTTTATCTTATTTGTATTCTGATGATAAGAGCAATGCCCTGCAGATTTCTTTTATGAGAATATCAATTTTTCTTTTTCCTGTTTTATTCTTATTTTCGGTTGATATTTTAAAAAAACATAGTTCATTAATTTTAAAACTTTTTGTTTTTGCCAATGTTATTAGTACGCTAATTATGTTGGTATTGGCTTTTAAAGATTCTATTGTTCTTGATACTCGCACATTAATTTTTATTCCTACATTATCAGGTGATTATTCTCGGTTTTTTTATACCAAATTCTCTTGTTTTATTCACCCTACTTATTTAAGTTTATATATAAATTTATCAATTATCATAGTATTAAATTTGTTAGATAAAATTTTTTCGGCTAAGATAAGATTTCTATATTTTTTTATTATAATTTATTTTGCTTTTGTGATTTATCTTATATCTTCACGAGCAGGATTAATTGCTTTTTCGACAATTGCATTTTGGCATATTTTAAGGTTTTTATATTTCAAGAAATCAATATTATTAAAAATGTTTTTTGTGTTTTTGATTATCGCTGGGTTTATTTATATTATTAATAATCAGCGAATTATTAGAATGTATAAAGAAATTGAATATACAATTACTTTGGGCAAAAACTACGATTATTACCCCGTAAGGCTTATTTTGTGGAAAAATTCGTTAAATATTATAAAACAAAAACCATTAATTGGAACAACGCCGGCAGATGCTCAATTTTTATTAGAAGAACAACTTAAAACCGATAATTTGTATAATAATTCAACTGTTAGAGATTTTCATTTACATCTTAATATTCACAATCAGTATATACAAACTACTTTAGAATCCGGTGTTTTGGGATTATTTTTTCTCCTTTCAATATTAATTGGAGGGTTAATTTTTGCTATTAAAAATAAAAATAAAATTTTCAGTTCATTTATAGTTTTATTGTTTTTTTATTTTTTATTTGAATCTATGATAAACACTTTTTCGGGTGTAGTATTTATTTTCTTTTTTTATAATTTTTTCATCTTTGTTCCTAAATCAATAAAATCATGATAAAAATATTAACAATAGTTGGAGCTCGTCCACAATTTATTAAAGCGGCTGCAATAAGCAGAGAAATTAGTAAAAATTTTGATATTCAAGAAGTTATAGTTCATACCGGACAGCATTTCGACAAAAATATGAGTGATGTTTTTTTTACTGAAATGCAAATTCCAAAACCTAAATATAATCTTAATATTAATTCGCTTTCGCATGGTGCAATGACCGGAAGAATGCTTGAACAAATTGAACAAGTAATTATCACTGAACGGCCTGATTTTGTGCTTGTTTTTGGCGACACAAATTCAACAATTGCCGGTGCATTGGCAGCAAAAAAACTTCATGTTAAAGTTATCCATATTGAAGCCGGTTTAAGGTCTTTTAATATTAAAATGCCCGAAGAAGTGAACCGAATATTAACCGATAGGATTAGTGATATTTTGTTTTGTCCAACTAATAAAGCTATTGAAAATCTTGATAATGAAGGCTTTGCAAATTTTAATATTAAAATTGTAAAATCGGGCGATGTTATGCAAGATACTGCAATTTTTTATACCGATTTAGCTAAAAAGCCTAATTTTGATGTGCCTTCAAATTTTGTTCTTGCAACAATTCACAGAGCTGAAAATACCGATGATATTGAACGATTGAAAAATATTTTTTCTGCTCTTAGTACTATTTCTGAAGATATTCCGGTTTTGTTGCCACTACACCCAAGAACAAAAAAAATAATTGAAAAAAATAATATCGATACTAAAAATATTCAAATTGTTGACCCTGTTGGTTATTTAGAAATAGTTTATTTGTTGAAAAACAGTAAATTAGTTCTTACCGATAGCGGAGGAATGCAAAAAGAGGCTTTTTTCTTTAGTTCTCCTTGTATAACTTTACGTGATGAAACTGAATGGGTTGAATTAGTTCAAAATGGTTATAATAAAATTGTGGGTGCTGATACGGAAAAAATAATTTTGGCATATAAACTTCTAATTGATAGCTCTTTAGATTTTTCAGTTGATTTGTACGGTAATGGTAAAGCCTCGGAAGTTATTATAAAAAATATTCTTGAAATGTAATATTCTATTGGTGTAAAGTGTGCTTTTTTATATTCTTTTTCTGTTGTGTTTTATTATAAATAAATGATATTTTAATAAATTTTATGAATATTTTACTTATAAATCATTATTCCGGTTGTCCTGAGTGTGGTATGGAGTTTAGACCATATTATATGGCAAAAAATTGGACGGGCAATGGGCACAAAGTGTTGATTGTTGCTGCTACTTTCTCGCATTTGCGTAAAACTAATAAACAAATTACCGGTGATTTTTTATATGAAAATATTGATGGATTAGATTATTTATGGATAAAAACACCCGAATATAATACTAATGGTTTAGACAGATTAAAAAATATTTTAACTTTTGTACGTAAATTAAATAAGTATTCGAGTGATATAGTTCAAAAATTTAAACCTCATGCTGTAATTGCTTCTTCAACCTATCCGGTGGATATTGCTCCCGCTAAAAAAATAGCAAAAAAAGCAAAAGCTAAGCTCATTTTTGAAATTCACGATTTATGGCCGTTATCGCCAATGGAATTGGGCGGGTATTCTAAATTTCACCCATTTATTGCTTTTTTACAATATTTTGAAAATATAGCTTTCAAAAAATCTGATGCTGTTGTCAGTATTTTGCCAAAAACTTTGGAACATGCTAAAAATCATGGACTTAAACCCGAAAAATGGCACTATGTTCCAAATGGAATTTATCTAAATGATTGGAAGAAATCTATTCCAATTCCCCAAAATTACGCTCAAAAATTAGATGAACTTAAACAAAAAGGTTTGTTTTTAGTTGGATACACCGGAAATATTGGTGTTGCAAACGTTTTGAATTTTTTTATTGAAAGTAAAAATTATTTAGGCGACAAAAAAATAGCTGTAATTTTATTAGGAACTGGTACAGAAGTTTATAATTTAAAAAAACTTGCTATTGATTTTAAACACGTGTATTTTTTTGACCCGATAGAAAAAACAGCTATTCCAAATTTTTTAAATAAACTTGATATTGTTTTTGTTGGTTTAAAACGTCAACCTTTATTTAGATTTGGAGTTAGTCCGAACAAAATTTTTGATTATATGATGGCAAAAAAACCTATAATTCAAGCAATTGAAGCCGGTAATGATTTGGTAAGTGATGCAAATGCCGGAATAACAATTGAACCCGAAAATTCTGAGGAAATAGCAAAGGCTATTTTAAAATTTAGCCAATTTAGCAAAAATGAGTTAAATAAAATGGGTGAAAATGGACAAAAATTTGTTCTCAACAATCATGAATACTCTGTTTTATCTGACAAATTTTTACAAATTTTACAAAATGCTTAAAATTCAAGCTCCAAATACTTTTATCCCCGAAAAAACTTACATAATTGATGTTTTATTTGGTGAGTTTTTAGGAATTGAA
This sequence comes from Bacteroidales bacterium, assembly GCA_016936595.1. Lineage (GTDB taxonomy): Bacteria > Bacteroidota > Bacteroidia > Bacteroidales > JAFGUD01 > JAFGUD01. The sequence continues at coordinate 35,136 of JAFGXO010000166.1, forward strand.
TATAAAATTGAGTTTAAAGATTGTGTTGATTACAATATTTATATTGGTGATAAAAAAATTGTGTTTAAAGATAGTTTTTTTGCTAATTTTAACGAGAAAAAAGGATACCTTGACGAGCAAAATATTCCTCAAAATATTTTATTAACACAAAATAGATTTTGTATAGGAAAAAATATTCCTATTATTTATGGAAATGAAGAATTAGAAGTAACTGAAAATATTTATTGTGGTATTGATATTTTTGCTTCTTGTTATTTTATGCTTTCACGTTGGGAAGAAAATGTTATTGATCAAAAAGATGCACATTCCCGCTTTCCGTGCGAATTATCGCTTGCACAAAAAAATAATTTTCATCAGCGAGCAGTTGTTAACGAGTACTTGGAAATGCTGTGGAATATGATGCAATTTTTAGGCTGTAAACAGGTTCGTAAAATCAGAAATTTTGAAATAATTCCTACTCATGATATTGATTTTTTGAAACAATTTTCGAGTTTTTCAAAAGGAATTAAAAATGTTTTTGGTGATTTAATTAAAAGAAAAAATTTACGACTTTCATTTGAATCATTAAAAAACTTTTTGGGAGTAAAATTTTTCAAAAAAAATGACCCTTTTTATACTTTTGATACTCTAATGAGCATTTCTGAAAAAAATAATTTAAAATCTCATTTTTATTTTATTGCGGGCAAAGTTGGAGAGGCTGATGTGAAATATAATTTTATTGATTCTGATATAAAAATATTAATTGAGCATATTTTACAACGTGGTCATTTTGTTGGTATGCATGGAGGATATGATTCTTATGATAATATTACCCAACTAAAAACAGAAATTGATCGTTTTGAGCAATACAATTTAAAAATTAGTGAAGCTCGGCAACATTTTTTGCGTTTTAAAATTCCGGAAACTTGGCAATATATTAACAATCTTAATATAAAGTACGATAGCTCGATAGGATATACCAATACGAGTGGTTTTAGAGCAGGTTCATGTTACGAATATTCGGTTTTTGATATAAAAAACAGGATTAAATTAAATTTAATTGAACGTCCATTGATATTTATGGAAACTGTTTCGCAAAAAACTTACTCAGAAATTTCCGACTTTAAAAATCATTTACTAATGCTTAAAAATATTGTAAAAAAATATAATGGTCAATTTGTAATATTATGGCATAATAGCAATATTAATGGCTATTTATGGAAGGAATATTTTAAATTATATTCAGAAATTTTAAAATAGTTTTTCAACAAAAACCCCTACGATAAAGTAGGGGAGGATTGAGTTTTTTTATATTGATTTTTAATTTCTAAATTTTAAATCTTCGTTTTCATAATCTACAATTATTTCTTTTTCTTTTTCAACATTACCGGCAATAATGTTTTTTGCCAATGGATTTAAAATCTCTCTTTGAATGAGTCTTTTTATAGGACGTGCTCCAAATTGAGGTTCGTAGCCTGTTTCGGCAAGCCAGTTTAGAGCTTTTTCGGTAATTTTCATTTTTAAACCTTGTTCCGAAATCATTTTTTGAACCATTTTAAATTGAATATTCACAATTTCTTTTATTTCAGATTTTGATAATGGTTTAAACATAATAATATCATCAATTCGGTTCAAAAATTCAGGCGGTAACGATTTTTTCATCAGGCTTAAAACTTCATTTTGAGCTTCTGTTAAAATTTTTTCTCGGTTTTGATCATTTAAAGTTGTAAGTTTTTGTTGAATTAAATGCGAACCAATATTTGAAGTCATTATAATTAGTGTGTTTTTAAAATCAACAATTCGTCCTTTGTTGTCAGTAAGTCGTCCATCATCAAGAATTTGCAATAAAATATTAAACACATCAGCATGGGCTTTTTCAATTTCGTCGAGCAAAACAACGCTGTATGGTTTACGCCTAACAGCTTCAGATAACTGTCCTCCTTCGTCGTAACCAACGTATCCGGGAGGAGCTCCAATTAATCTCGAAACCGAATGACGTTCTTGATATTCAGACATATCCAATCGAGTAATTTGATTTTCGTCGTCGAATAAAAACTCGGCTAAAGCTCTGGCTAATTCAGTTTTACCTACACCTGTTGTTCCAACAAAAATAAAAGAGCCCAAAGGTTTTCTTTTGTCTTGTAATCCGGCACGACTTCGTCTAACAGCATCAGCAACGGCAGAAATTGCTTCGTGCTGTCCTACAACCCTGTTGTGAAGTTCTTTTTCAAGATTTAAGATCTTTTCTTTTTCGCCCGTAAGCATTTTGTTTACCGGTATTCCTGTCCATTTTGATACAATTTCTGCAATATCCTCGCTATCAATTTCTTCTCTAATTAATGAATCATTGCCTTGAACATTAGATAATTGACTTTGCAAAAGTTTTATTTCGTTCTGAGCTTCAATTATTCTTCCATATCTAAGTTCAGCTACCCGTTCGTAGTTGCTTTCACGCTCGGCTTTTTCGGCTTCAAAGTTGTAATTTTCTATGTCTTTTTTTAATTGTTGAATCTTATCAATTACTTCTTTCTCTTGCAACCATTTTGCTTCAAGCGAAGTTTTTTCGGCTTTTAAATTTGCAATATTTTGTTCAATTTGAGTTAAATGAGTTTTATCCTTTTCGAGTTTTAATGCGGCTTTTTCAATTTCTAACTGACGAATTTTACTGTTTAAAATATCAATTGGCAGAGGAACCGAATTCATTTCTAAACGAAGTTTTGAAGCAGCTTCATCTATTAAATCAATAGCTTTGTCGGGTAAAAATCTATCGGTAATATAGCGTTGCGAAAGTTGAACTGCCGATATAATAGCGTCATCAGTAATACGTACTTTATGGTGATTTTCGTATTTCTGTTTTAAACCTCTCAAAATTGCAATCGAAGCGTTTATATTTGGTTCATCAATTAATACTTTTTGAAATCTGCGAGCTAATGCTTTATCTTTTTCAAAATATTTTTGATATTCGGATAAGGTAGTTGCGCCAATTGCTCTAAGTTCACCTCTTGCCAATGCCGGTTTTAAAATATTAGCTGCGTCCATAGCACCCTCGCTCTTTCCGGCACCCACAAGTGTGTGAATTTCATCAATAAAAAGGATTATTTCCCCGTCGGCATTAATAACCTCTTTTACAACCGATTTTAAACGTTCTTCAAATTCTCCTTTATATTTTGCACCTGCAATAAGCGCTCCCATATCAAGTGAAAAAATTTGTTTTGATTTCAGATTTTCCGGAACTTGTTGTTTTATTATTTGATGAGCAATTCCTTCGGCTATTGCAGTTTTTCCAACACCGGGTTCTCCAATCATTATAGGATTGTTTTTTGTGCGACGTGATAAAATTTGTAAAATCCTACGTATTTCTTCGTCTCTGCCAATTACCGGATCAAGTTTTCCGTCTCTAGCCATTTCATTTAAGTCAATGGCGTATTTTTTTAAGGCGTTATAAGTTTCTTCGGCTGTTTGCGAGTTTGCTTTATTTCCTTTTCGGAGTTCAGTAATTGCTGATTTTAGGCTTTTTTCTGCAACTCCCTGATTTTTAAGAATTTCGGCTGCAGGTGTTTTGGATTTTAAAATAGCCAATAAAATATACTCAATTGTTGCAAATTCGTCACCGTCGGTTTTTGCCAAATTAACTGCGTTTGTAAGTGTTTCGGAAGTTTTAGGAGAAAGATATCTTTCACCGCCCGATACTTTTGAGAATGATTCTATTTGTTTATCGATAATTGCTTCTAAGGTTTTGGTATTTACGCCAAGCTTTCCAAACATAAAGTTTGTTAGATTTTGATCTTTGTTAATAGTAGCTTTTAATAAGTGTGAATTTTCAACAGATTGATTGTTATTGTTTGTTGCAATTGTAAAAGCATCTTGAATTGTTTCTTGTGCTTTTATAGTAAAATTATCAAGTTTCATGGTTGCTGTTTATTTATGTTTTGCTAATGTATAACAAAAAAATTGCCGAACAAATTTTCAGAATAAGTAACTGACAATCAGTCGTTAATACTTTTCTTTTTAAGAAAAATTGTCTTGACTGTTACAAAAACGCCTGACATTTTGACTTTTTTTGTATTTTTGTTAAGAAAGAATCAATTATGAAGAAAATATTATTTCTATGCGTCATTTTTTTGTTCAGCTTAAATGTTTTTAGTCAAAATAGTTTTGGTTTAAAGTTGGCCGGAGGAGTTTCAAAAATAACCGATGAACTTAGATATCAAAAAAAATCGGATTTTTTACCATCTGCTAATTTTGGAGCGTTTTACAACTATAAACTGTATAATAATTTTTTTGGAATAGATTTATTAGTTGACCACATCGAGGGCAAAGTTTTTTCTAATTATCTTATTAGAGGTTGGTATTATTCTGACTATAATATGCAGATTAATAGTGATTTAAATCTCACTTATTTTTCTTTTCCTATTTATTTTGGAATTAAAGTTGATAAGCTATCAGCAATGATTAGTATTTCAAATTCTATTATTATACAAAAAAAACTTAGCATGAATGTTATAAAAACAGATTTTCAAAATAATAATGTTATTTCTGCTGAAAATATTTTTGACTCAAAATATATTGAAAATTCAAATTCAAGTATTGGATTAACTTTTTTGTATTCAATTTTTCCAAATGTAAGTGCTGAAATTAGTGGTTTTTTTGGATTAAAAACTATTTCAAATTATTCTAGAATAAATTATAATACACGACAAATAACTTTTGGTATAAGATATTTTTTTATAAACATGTAAATTAGTTGTTATGGAACGAAATATAAACGAAATAAATAGAATTACTCTTGATGGCAATGAAAATATTGTTATTCAAGATGTATCAAACTCAACTGTAACAATTAACAAAAATAACACTGAAGAAATAAAAGAGTTCTTTTCGGCTTTTGGTAATAAAATTATGCAGCTTGAAGATATTATTTCCGGAAATAAAATGGAGTTTGCAAAATTAAAATCCTTACTTGTTGAGCAATATGTAAAAATAAATAAAACAGTTATGGTTGTTGGCACCGGAAGTTATAATTTGCCCGAAAATGTTTATAAAAGCAGTGTTTTAGTTGCAAAACTTCTCTCTGAATTAAACTATAAAGTTGTTGTAGGAGGCTGGGAGGGTGTTGATTATGTTGTTGCCGATGAATACAGTAAAATTATTAGCACCACAGATTTTAGCCTGTCGGAAATGTTAACACAAGTTGTAACAAAGGGCAAAGCACCCATATTTAAAGGAGGCGAAATAACTTATGTTGAAAATGGTGTAATGGAATGGATTGAAGGGCTGAAAAAAGCCAAAGCTTTAATTGTAATTGGTGGGAATGGAGGTTCTTATGAGACTTTTTTATATGCTAAACAAGAAAAAGTAGTTGTTATTCCGATAGCCTATTCGGGTGGAGATGCCGAAAGAATTTATAACGAAATATCTACAGAATTAGTTAATTTTGATTTTTTAAACAACTTTAAAGATGATTTTTTAATGTTAAAATCGAAAGATTTTATTTTTAATCTTAAATATTTATTAAAAAATCTTTTTGAATGAAGAATAAATTTTTTTGCACCTATTTAGCTAATCTTGCGTTATTAATATGTAATTAATTAAAACTCAAACAATTTTTCTTGTTGTTTTTAATAAATAATTGCCGCGTGCTTAATAGTTTTCAAGTTCAAAATCTAAGGTTTCAATTTCTTTTCCATTAATAATAATACCAATTTTGTGTAATCCTAAATGAAATTTTCTGGTAGTAATTAATTTAAAACTTCTTTTTTTGCTAAAATGAATATTTTCAGCTGCTGTTATTTCTTTTTCTGAAATGTGATACATTTTAGGGCTTAAAGTGCCGTTTGCTTTTTGGTAGTATATTAAGTATTCAACCCTAATTTTTTCGTTTTTATTACCCGAATTAAATATCGAAAAGTTAAACTTTAATTCAGTTCCAAGTTTTATTTTTTCTGAAGAGATTGTAAAATCTTTTAAAATAAGTTTATCCGAATAAATAAATCCAAATAAATTTAAGGCTTGAACATTTCCATTTTTAAGCAAAGTCCTTAACCCATGTTTTAACATTTTGTCAGTTTTAATGTCTTCCCCAATATGTTTTTTTGCAAAATCAAGAATAATTTCAGGGTGTTCTTTAGAAATATCGTTTAAATTATTTGATACGCTTAGTCTAACCCATTTATGTTCATCATTATAAAGAAGCTCTAATACTTCCATTACTTTTTGAGGATTGTTTTTTAGGTATGGTTCGGCATTTGCCCAAGGTAGTTTTGATCTGCACCCTTCACTTGCTAAACGTCTAATTCTGTGGTCTTTATTTTTAGTCCATTCTATTGTTTTTGCAAACATTTCGTTTGGATAAGAATTATAAAACGGTCTGACTGCAAATTCACAGCTCATTAATTTTGTTACTTCTTCAATAGCAGTCATCGAACAATTAAAATCTTGAATTCCATAATCTTCAATAAAATCAGGTACAAATAAAAGTCCGATAGTTTCGTGTCTGAATTCAACTTTTTGTAAACCTTTTGCAATTTCAATTAATTGTTTAGATGCAATTTTGTAATCTTTATCTAAATAAGTTTTTAATATTTTAGCTATGTGGTGAGTTCTTTGTTTTAATTCTTTTTTCTCCCATTTTTTATCAAAAATAAGTTTTTTAAATTTTTTTTTATCAAATCCAACAGCAATCTCTTCGATAACGGTGCTAACTCTGCTAATGAATGAAATACTTACATAATCTTTAAGCTGAAACATTGTTTTTTATGTTTTGAAGAATTGTTCAAATATAAACAAAACATTTGTATGGAAAATATTCTTTTGTAAAAAATCACAAAAAATCATTTATTTTGTGTAAATTTTATAATTATGAAGATTTTACGCATAGATTTTGAAAATATCCACTCACTTAAAGGCATACATTCAATAGATTTTACTCAACCTCCATTGTCTCAAACCGGAATTTTTGCAATAGTTGGACCAACCGGCTCCGGAAAATCAACTCTTTTAGACGTTATTATGCTTGCTTTGTATGGACAAATGCCCCGATTTGACAGAAGAATTACAACCGAAACTGTTGAAAAATTTGGAACTGTGTTAACTCGAGGAACTAAACACGCCTTTGCTCAAGTTGAATATTCTACTCAGGGGAAAAAATATCGTTCAAAATGGTATATTGAATTTAAACGTGTAAATTTTGATTATTCTATGGAGTTGTCCGAATTATCGTTAAATTCTGTAATTGAAACCGGAAAAATTATCGAGGAAAAAAAGAGTGAAGTACCCAAAATTAACGAACAAATTATAGGACTTAGTTATGAACAATTTTTAAAATCTATTATTTTAGCTCAAGGTAGTTTTGCTAAATTTTTGAAAGCAAATCCCGAAGAACGGACACAAATGCTTGAGAAAATTACCGGAACCGAAATCTACAGAACCATTGGCAGACGAGCGTTTGAAGTTGCAAAAGATTATAAAAATAAACTTACTGAAAAAGAAGCGTTACTTTCTCATTTTCAAATTTTAACTGATGATGAAAGGGAATTTATTGTAACCGAAAAAAACGAACTTGAACATAAATCGCAAAAAAATACAGCTTTAATTAAAATATTAAATGAAAAATTTAATATAAAAAAAGAAATTAGAAATATTCAATCTAAAATTGAAACTCTTAGAAATCAAATTAATATTAATTCTGATGATTTTAAGAATTTTGAGCAAAATTATAAAAAATTAGAAATACACCAAAAGGTGGTTGTTTATAAAACTGATTTATTTGAGTTAGATGCTTTGCAAAATAAAATGGTTGAATTGCAAGAAAAATTGGACAAAAAAAATATTGATTTAATTTCAATAATTAAATTAAAAAATCAATTAGAAGTTGAAAGCAAGAAAATTATTGATGATTTATCAAATTCCGAAATTAAATTTAATGATGCTAAACCTTATGTTTTTGAAGCTAAAGAAATTAACAAGCAACATGATTTATTAAATCAAAATTTGAAAAACAGTAAATCTAATTTTGCCAAAATTAATGCTGATTTTAAAAACAAAAAAAACGATTTGCAGTTAAAAATCGACAACCAAAAAAAGTTGACCCTTTTGATTAATCAAACTGACAAATGGTTGCAGGATAACAAAAATTTAGAAAATCTGGGTGTAGATTATATTATAGTTGAACAATTGTTTAAACAGTATAATAATGCAAAAATAAAAGCTCAGGAAGCTGTTGTTAAAAGTAATTTTGCTCAAAATTTTGTTTCTCAAAAGTTGGCAAATTATCCGCAAATAATTGAAGATATAATTAGTTCTTTAAAACACGATTTTTCTAAAATCAACACTTCTGCTATTGATGAGAATATCGAAAGCTTGAAAAATAGTTATGATAAAAAAATACAAGAAGAGCAAGCTGCCGAAAAACTATTAGAAATAAGTAAAATGTGCATAGAAACTTGTGAAAAAAACAGGGTATTAACCTCTGATTTAGATTTGCTTAATAATGATTTAAAATTGAATGAAAATATATTTTCTAAGACCTCAAATGAACTTGAAATTGTTATAAAAACTATTGAAGAATTAGAAAAAAAACATGAGCGAGAACAACTTGAAGCAAAATACGAAGATGATAGACTAAAACTTGAAATGAATGCAGAATGCCCTTTGTGTGGCTCAACTGAGCATCCTTTTGTAACTCACAATAAAAGGGTTCACGTAGAACTTACAAAAAGTAGTATTGTAAAACAGAAAAAATACAAAGCAGATTTAGACAAGCAAATTCAAACTATTTTATCAAAAATAAGCAGTATAAAAACTAATATTGAAAATGTTATATCCCAACAAAAAGACTTGAAATTAAACCAAGCATTACAACAAGAAAAATTTGATAAAATTACTGAAATTTATACTCATAAATTAAAAATTGATGAAGAAGGAAAAATTGCTGAATATATTAAAAAAATATTAAATCAGAAAAATCAACTTCAATTAAAAATTAAATTAATTGAACAACATCAAACAATAAAAAATCAGCTTTTAGAGGCTGAAAATATAAAAGAAAAAATAGACGCAATTTTTGAAACTAATCTAAAATCAAAAGAAAAATTATTGCCTTATGAAAATTATTACAAGAATGAAAAAAATCCTGACAATATATTAATCGCGCTAAAAAAGAACTACAATTTATTTGAAACAAATTCTAAAAAAATTATAGAATTAAGCACTGATATTAACACTTTAAATGCTTTGAGAGCTGACCTCGAAAAACAAATTTTTGAGCTTTCGGAAAATATTAATACTTCGGAGAGTGAATTAAAAAATACAGAAAACTTAGTTCAAATAAGCAAAAAAGAATTTCAGGATATAGTTAATGTAAAACTCGAAAATTTGATGCCGGAGGTTTTTGAAAAATTGTATCTTGAAAAAATTGATAATTTAAAAAATCAAAATTTTGAGATTAAAAATAAAATCACAGAGCTGTCAACAACCATAAAAGACATCGAAAAATCAATTGTTGACACAAAAAACGAGCATAACTTAACTTCTCAAAAAACAGCCCAAAAACAGAAAGATTTAACCCAAAAACTTTCAGAAATTGGTATAAACTCGATACAAGAAGCTTCTAAAAATTTATTACATGAAGATAAAGTTATCGAGTTTAAAAATGTTTTAGAAATACTAAAAAAACAACAAATTTCTTTAAATCAATCTTTAGATGATAATAATTTAAGATTAACCAAATTAGCAGAAAATAACGATGCAGAAACCTTTGAACAAGTTGAAAAACAGCTGGTTACAGTTAGTGATTTGCAAAATGAATTGAATATTAAATTTGGTAGTTTAAAAAATAAATTAGAAAATGATGATAATCAAAGACAAAAGAAAGCAGAAATTGCAAAAGATTTTGAACATTTGCAAGCCGAAACAGAACGTTGGACAAAATTAAGTAATTTAATTGGTGATGCTAACGGCAAAAAATTTGCTCAAATTGCTCAACAGTTTACTTTAACAGAGCTTATTATTATTGCAAATATTCATTTAAAAAAATTCTCTAACAGATATATTCTTGATAAAACCGGCGATACGGCAGATAATCTTTTTGTTTACGATGTGTTTTTAGGAATGTCTAAACGCTCTGTTCATACTCTTTCGGGTGGCGAAACATTTTTAGTGAGCATGTCTATGGCTCTGGCATTATCAGATTTAGCAAGCCGAAAAACCAAAATTGAGTCTTTATTTATCGACGAAGGTTTTGGTACCCTTGACGAAACAACTTTAGATAGAGCTTTAGTTAGTTTAGAAAAATTACATAGTGATTATAACCGAACAATTGGCATAATTTCTCACGTGCCCGAAATTAAAGAAAGAATAAATACTCAAATAAAAATAACTAAAAATAGCTCGGGATATAGCACTATAGAAGTTGGAGCTTAAGGTTTTAAATCAAATACATGAAAAAAATTGGAATAATATCAGACACTCACTCAATATTAACAGACGAAATTTTTACTTTTTTTAAAAATGTTGATGAAATATGGCACGCCGGAGATATCGGAAATGTTGAAACATCGGATAAATTATCAAATTTTAAACCCATAAGAGCGGTTTACGGTAATATCGACGGACATGAATTGAGAGTTATTCACCCCGAAAATCAAAGATTTAAAATTGAGGGAGTAGAAGTTTTTATGACGCATATTGGAGGTTATCCGGGCAGGTATGATGCTCGTATAAAACAAGAAATTTTTTCTAACCCGCCCGATTTATTTATTTCCGGTCATTCTCATATTCTTAAAGTAATGAATGATAAAAAGTTAAATTTGTTACATATTAATCCGGGGGCGTTTGGTATTTCCGGTTTTCATCGTTTACGAACTGCCGTGAGATTTGAAATTGACGGAAAAAATTTTAAAAATATGGAAATTCTGGAGCTTCCAAAATCAATAAAAAAAGTTCCTCCAAAATAATATTTCTAAATTATTTGCAAAAATTGATTTCTTTTATCAAATTTGTTTCAAATAATCATAAACGAACTATTGTGTATTCAGACGATTTTGACCTCAGCTATATTACCGAATGGATTGACCAAGAAAAATGTGTTATTATACTTGGCCCCGATTTTGCCTTTGACTTTAAACAGTCGCTTTTAAGCGAATTTTACAGTTTTTTGCAAACAAAAAGATATAAATGCGAATTTAATGATAAAGATGATTTCTTTGATTCTCATTCAATCAAACCAATGTTTTATCAGCACCTTTCGCGTTTTTTTAAAACTATTAAGCCTTCGGATTTGCACCGTAAAATTGCTCAAATTCCGTTTCATCTAATCGTTTCTATGTCGCCCGATGTATTGCTTAAACAAATTTTTGAGGAAAATAATTATGATTTTTCGTTTGATTATTACGATAAAAACATGAATCCTCAGCCAATTGGACATGTTTCAAAAGAAAAACCATTAATTTACAATTTGCTTGGAGTTCAAAATATGTTTAACTCGTTGGTTTTTAGTTTTAATCAGCTTTTTGATTATCTCGCAGCAATTTTTGGCGACCATAAACTTGCCGACGGTTTTAAAAAACAGCTCAACGAAGCCCAATCTGTTTTATTTCTTGGATTTAAATTTAATAAATGGTATTACAAACTCATTTTTAGGCTTTTGGGTTTTTACGAAAATGCTATGTATCAGGCTCCTATGAATGAAATTGAAACTCTCAACAACGATGAGATTTTTAATTTTTATGTTAATGAGTTTAATTTTCAATTTATTGATATTCAGGGCGAAAAAATTATCGATTTGCTTTATAATCATTATTCCGAAAAAAATCAACTCCGACAACCGGCAAAAGTAAATGATGCTCAAAATGTAACCAATATTATTAATATTCAGGGAAGCAATAATATTGTTGCTCAAAACATTAAGGCAAATGATATAGATATTAATCAAAATACTAAATAAATTTTTTAAAATTTGAACACTGAATATTAAAAAGATTACATATTGAAAAAATTGAAAAAACAACATCAATGAAACATTATAGATACCCCGGAACAAGACCTTTTACAGAATATGAACGAAAATTATTTTATGGAAGAGATGATGACATAATTGAACTATACAAACAAATTCAGCTTGAGCAGCTACTAATATTGTTCGGAAAATCGGGTTTAGGAAAATCGTCTTTGTTAAATGCAGGTGTATTACCAAAACTGAAAGAAAATGATAATTTTTTATCCATACCGGTTAGATTTAATGTTTCTAAAGAAGATGTTGAAAAAACACCTTCATCAATTTTACTTGAAAAAATTTCTCAAGATTTAGAATATGATAATTTTTTATGGGAAAAAATGATTTCTAAACCTCCCGAAAAATTACTTAATATAGATAACGACGAAAGCTTTTGGTTGGCCTGTAAAACCTTGCAGATACAAAAAAAACCGAATGCAATATTTTTCGTTTTTGATCAATTCGAAGAACTTTTTACTTTTTCGTCTGAACAAGTTAAGCGGTTTAGTTTTTTATTAGCAACAGTAGTTCACGGGCAAACGCCTCAAAAATTTTTAGATATTATAATTGATAAATCCGACGAAGATGAAGAATATTTCACCGAAGATGAAATAAATTTTTTATATGAGCCTGTTAATGTGAAGTTTATTATTTCTATTAGATCGGATAAAATGAGCTCTTTAAATAGATTAAAAGACTATTTGCCTCAAATTTTACGCCGAACTTATGAATTACAACCTTTAAATATTGAGCAAGCAAAAACTGCAATTTTGCAACCCTCCAGAGCTCCGGGGGATTTTATTTCTCCTTCTTTTAGTTTTGATAATCAAACAGTTGAAAAGATAATTAATTATTTGTCAAAACAAAAACAAAAACCAATTGAAACTTTTCAGTTGCAGTTATTATGTCAATTTAGCGAAGAAATTATTATTCAAAAAATCAAAAAAGGGAAAAATGAGTTAGTTGTTTTTCCTGATGATATTGGCGATTTAGATTCTGTTTTTTTAAGGCATTACGAAAAGTTAATAAATGCTATCGAAAATGATGACGAAAAGCTTGCTGTGCGTAAATTAATTGAAGAAAACATGATAATTGACGGAATGAGAGTGCCTATTCCTGATAAAGTTATTATATATAAACATAAAATAAATCCGGCTCTTTTGCAAAAACTTGTTGATAGCAGAGTTTTACGTTCCGAGCCAAATTCAACAGGAGGTTACAGTTACGAAATTTCGCATGATACTCTTATTGAGCCTATTACGGTGCTTTTTGAAATCAGAAAAAAAGAAGAAGAAGAACGCCAAAAAGAGTTTTTACGTCAGCAAGAAATAGTAAAATTAAAGGAACAGCAAAAACGGCAACGTAGTTTTATGGCCATTGTAAGCATTGCCGCAATAATTAGTATCGGTTTTGCTATTTTTGGTATTGTAATGTGGCAAAAAACTGCTGCAGCTAAAGAAGAATTGGAACTTGCCAGAATAAAAGCTGAACAAGCTCTTATAAAAGCCGATAAATTAGTTGATGCTATATATTTTTATAATGATAAATATGCTTTGGCAAAAGGAATTGGGTATTATTATTTTATTGATGTTGACGGAAACGAAGTTGATAAACTTGGCCGTTGGTATGCTGCCGAACAGTTTGGTAGTCACGGATATGCAAAAGTGCAAAGTTACGAATACGGTAAAATTACTAAAATGCTTTTAGATACCCTTGGAAATACTTATCCTGTTGCGTATCAGGTGAATGACTTAAATCCACAAATTACAGCACTAGATTTAAGCAGTAAAAATTTAACCGAATTTCCGCCTCAAATTTTTAATAATCCTCAAATTAAAATTTTATTGTTAAACGAAAATCAAATAACAGCTATTCCTTCTAACATTAAAAAATTAACTCAATTAATTGATATTAACCTTAATTCTAATGCGATAGAAATAATTCCTGAAGAAATTTTATATCTTCAAAATCTCAAAATTTTACAGCTAAGCAATAATTATCTCAAAAAAATACCTGTTGAAATTGGTCAACTTTCTAATCTTAGAACCATTGAAATTACTAACAATAAACTGCAAAAAATTCCGGCAGAAATTGGCAACCTGATTATTTTAACCAAAGCAGATTTTAGTAAAAATAGAATAGATTCGTTACCCGATGAACTTTTTAACTTAACGGGATTGATTGACTTAAATTTGGGTTATAATCAAATTGTTGAAATTCCGGAGAATATTAAAAATTTATCATATTTAACTTCCCTTAAACTCGATAGTAATAATATTTATACCTTGCCTAACGGGATTTGTAATCTGTCTAATTTGGTGTTTTTAGACATTAGTCTTAATAATATTAAAAAATTGCCTGATAGTATAAATAAGCTCCAAAGTTTATTAACTTTAAAAGCAAATTTTAATAAGTTAACTGAAATACCTTCTGCTTTAACACAGCTCGAAAATATTAAATATTTATCACTCGATTATAATAACATCTCTAAAATTTCCGAATACATCAGCCACTTTATCAGTCTTATAGAATTGTATTTGTCTGGAAATCAAATTTCTGAATTGCCTACACAAATTGGAGAACTTCAAGAACTTAAAATTTTATTTTTAAATGCTAACAAAATTCAAAAATTACCTTTTGAAATCGGGCTTCTCAAAAACTTACAAGAACTACATGTTGCAAGTAATCAAATTAATGATGTTTCGCCTTCGATTGGTGATCTGAAAAATTTGTATGTGCTTAATTTATATGATAATAACTTAAGTGTGTTGCCGCTTGGAATTACTTATTTGCCAATATTAAAAACTCTAATTTTAAGCAAAAATTCAATATCTTCATTGCCCCCTGAAATAGGAAATTTAATGAATTTAACAAGTTTTGATTTAAGTAAAAATCAGATTAGTTCGTTGCCCCAAGAGTTTAAAAAACTTGTAAATATTGCCGAACTAAATTTAAGTGAAAATGAATTAATTGCTCTACCGGATAGTTTTTATAATTTAAATGCTCTTAGAATTTTGAATCTTAGCAACAATCAAATAACAAAAATTTCAAGTAGAATTGGTAATTTAAAACAAGTTACTTATTTGAATTTATCATCTAATAAATTAAGTTTTTTGCCTGTTGAATTTAATAAACTTTTAAACTTAAACGAGTTATATTTAAACAACAACCAATTAACATCTTTGCCCGAAATAACAGCAAATTTTTTCTTTTTATCAAAATTAATACTCGATAATAACAATATCACTGCACTGCCCAACGGTATTGGTAATTTGCAAAATTTAACTGTTTTGAGTATTAATAACAATCTTTTAAGTAATTTGCCAAACGGAATTGTGAATATTAAAAAGCTAACTTTATTATCGCTTAATAATAATAAAATTGTTGAACTTCCTAATGATATGGCTTTGTTGATAAATCTTAAAAAATTATATTGTTCAAATAATAAACTTCAGTATTTTTCCGAAGATGTTTGTGCTATTAAAAACGTACTCGAAATTGATTTTTCCGGCAATGATATTGATTCTGTTTTCGAAAATATTAATAACCTCGAAAACTTGACTTTGTTAAATTTATCCAATAATAAAATAAAAGAAATTCCCCAGCAAATTGCCGGCTTAAATAATATTTCGGAAATATTGCTTGCAAATAATTTGTTGATTGCTTTACCTTACGAAATTAGAAGTTGCTCAAAATTATCAAAATTAGTACTTACTGGTAATAATATAGATGATGATGTTAAAAATAAATTAAAAACTATTTTACCTAATTGTATAATTGAGTTTTAGTTTTAATTTATTTCCTGATTTTTTTAAGCCAAGTTCAACAGCTTGGCTTTTTTGTGTTAAATTTCACATAAAAATTATTTTTTCTAAAATATTAAAATCTCATTAAAAGGTTTTGTTGTTTATTCCTTTTAAAAATTGCGTAATTGTCTGAAAAAAAGCTGTTTATGTTTTTATAGAGTGATAAAAATTAAGTGATTTATTATTGTTTTGTGATTTAAAAATAATATTTGTACTTATGAGCTATTTTAAAGTTTATAAACACAAAATAGTGTTTCGTCAAAAATATAAGTTAAAAATTAAAAACTTGAAACTATTTAACTACAAATTGCGTCTATTAACAAAATCCTTAAATTTATTTAATATGAAAAAATTAAATTTTATTGTTCTACTTTTTTTATTTCTGAGTTTTTTTGGACACAAAACAAATGCTCAAACATTTGTTGTTGATTGGCAAGGTACAGGTGATTATGAAAGTATTGGATTAGCTATTGATGGTTTAGTTAATTTTGCCGGTGCCGACGTAACTATTGAAGTTAAAGAAGGTTCCTATAACGAGCAGGTTGTAATTTCTTCATTAGTTGTAAACTCATTGACTATAAAAGCAATAGGTGAAGTAACAATTGATGTTACAGGAATTGCCGGTGAAATGGATAATTATGCTTTTAAATTGCAAAATGTTAATAATCTTACTTTACAAGGTTTATCTTTTAGAAATGAAAATACAGATTTCGGTGGAGTTCTATACATTGATGGTGACGGAACAGGTTCTTCAAATCAAAACATTATAATTGATAGCTGTAGTTTTTATGGTTTAGCTTTATATTCAGGTGAAAACCCCGATATGTCTTTAATAAGGTGTTCTGATCAAACAGCTGCTTCAGATATGGTTATAAGCAGGTGTTATTTTACCGGTGGTTCAATAGGGGTTTTATTTGATACTCCTGGAATAACTTCAAATTATAATATTAATATTGAAGATAATTTTTTTGATAATATCGGTCATGCTGCAATAATTGCTCACAGAGTTGGTAATTTTTCAATACATAAAAACAATTTTTTTGCAGGGTATAGTGCTTCTAATCATTATGGTATTATTATTAATGAAGCAAATTATGGACTGGTAATAAACAGAAACTCTTTTGATTTGCAAAGCGATTTGATAAATTCAGCTATTGCAATTGATAGTTCAAATGATATTACAACTTCTGCCATTATAATTAATAATATGATTTCTCTTAGTGGTGCAGGCCAGAACACAGCAATAAGTGTTTTTGATTATTCTGCAAAAATACTCTTTAATAATATAAATATTGTTGGAGGAAATAGTAGTAGTGCTGCAATTTCAATAATTAAAGATAATGATGCGTGGTTTCATGATGAACTTTATAATAATATTTATAGGGTTGATTTTCAGGGATTTGCTCTTTATTATTACAATGTCATTTCAAACGATATAGTTACAAATAATAATATTTATGAAGTAATAAGTGGCTATTTTGCTAATTACAATAGTAATTCAATAAGCGATTGGGCTTCATTTCAAGCTACATTGGGTTATCAAAACACACAATCTCTTGAAGCCTCTCCGGATTATACTTCATACAACGATTTACATGTTAATAATTTTCAGGCAGTAAGCGGTGCCGGATTATCAGTTTCAGGTGTAAATGGACTGGAATTATTTGATTTTGATAACCAATTGCGTAAAATACCTCCGGATATTGGAGCCGACGAAGTTGGTAATTTTTTACCGGCAGTTGTTTCAGAGGATACTATTTGGTCGGGTTTAAATTTTGTAAATCAAAGTATTATCATAGCCGCCGGTGCAACGGTTCAAATATTGCCAAATACAAAAATAATTTTCAATAATCCGGATTCTATTTTGTGCCACGGAAATATCATGGCTTCTGGAACTTATAACCAGCCAATTGCTTTTTATGCTTTGGGAGATTCTTGGGCTGGAATCACTTTTGATAATTCTACAAATTCAAATTTTGATTATACAGCTTTTCATAATTCTTTAAGTGGTTCAAATGGTGGAGCTATTGAAATAACAAGTGGAAATATTACTTTTAATCATTGTGAATTTCAAGCAAACGGTGCTCCCAATGGCGGAGCAATTTATAACAACAATGCCTCTGTTTATTTTGAAGGTTGTTCTTTCCTTTATAATACTTCATACGAAAATGGTGGTGCAATATACACAGCTGCCGGTAATACATCTGTTGATAATTGTCTGTTTGTAAATAATAATGCAACGATTAATGGTGGAGATATTTTTATTTCTGATATGATAAATTTAGTTGATATTGTTCATTCTACTTTTTATTTTTCTGAGGCGATGAGCTTAGGTGATAGTGTATATTCTTCTAATTCAGATGTTTACATTAAAAATAGCCTTGTTGGTGGGCAGTCGAATTCTCTTATTTATAAAGAACCGGGTAGTGGATATCTTGCAGTTTGGAATACCAATGTTAATATGGGAATTGATAATATTATTAATTATGATTCAATTAACAATATCTATAATGATAATCCACAATGGGTAAACCCTGATGATCTTGATTTTCATTTATTACCAGGTTCATTTGCTATTGATCTCGGAGATCCCGAATACGTTATGAATCCTTATGACTTTGATGGAAATAATAGAATTTATGGTGCATTCCCCGATTTAGGTGCTTTTGAATTTCAAGGAATTGAAATGTTTGCCTTTGCCGGAAACGATACAACAATCTGTTCTACTTCATATCAACTTCAGGCAAATAACCCTGCTATTTTTACCGGAACTTGGTCGATAATTCAAGGAACCGGAAATTTTGAAGATATTAATGAATTTAACACAGTAGTAACTGATCTTTACAAAGGTGATAATATTCTTGTATGGAGTGTTTCAGATGGTTTTGAAACTTTATCAGATACTGTTATTATTACAAACGTAAAACCTGTAGCAAATGCCGGAGACGATATTTATCTTGTTAGCGACAATTACCCGGTTTTAATTCAATCTTGTCAAATAGAGCTTGGATTTTTTAATCCGATCGAAGAGTGGATCGAAATAAGTACCGATGGGTTTGGATATTTAAATATTAGCGGAAATTTATTTGAACTTTCTGCTTTGCAACATGGTGAACAAGTTTTAACTTATACTATTTGGAGGAATGATGATGAAACATGTTTTGATGTTGATGAAGTAATTATTTCTTCAGGATTTAGTATATATCCCTCATCAAAACAAAAGGGTTTACAATGGGATAATCCAACGGCTTGGAACGTTGGTGCATTGCCACAAGAAGGTGATTCTGTTTCTATTTTTGGAACGGATATGCATATTAACGATATTGATGCTTATTGTACAAGTCTTGTTGTTACAACCTCCGGTTCTTTAGTAATTGACGGAACAGGAAAAAGCCCTACAACAGTTCATGCAAATAGAGTTTTTATTGAGCAAGATGCCGAAAAATTCCCGAATATTGATACTGCAAGATTATTGTTAACAAATGGCACAATTTATATTGATTCCGCTTCCGGTGGTATTGACGACGGTTTGGTAATTGGCTCACTTGCCGATGTTGTTATTGAGCCTGTTGCCGGTGGTGTTGCCGATATTATTATGGGAAAGAACCGAAGATTAAGAGTTCAGGGTTCTGCTGTTTTTAAAAATTCAAGAGGAAACGGACAAGTTGTTGTAAGGAACGGCGGTAGAATTTTTATTGAGCAAGATGCCGAAAAAACTATTTTACGTGGTAATGACGGAATAATTCATGTTGGAACCGGCGGTAGAATTTTTATTGAACAAGATGCTGAAAAAGGTGACGCTTCTACAATATATGTTACTCACGGCGGACGAATATTTATTGAACAAGATGCCGAAAAAGGTAATGGAGGTTCTGTGGTTGTAAGAGGCGGACGAATTTTTATTGAGCAAGATGCCGAAAAAGATATTAATTCATCTTCTTCCGGACTTTTTATTTCTAATGGAGGTCAAGTAATTCTTGATGCTACGGCTTCTTCTGATTCTTCTGTTCTTGATATAGGTAATATTCAAATTTATAACGGAAAATTAACAGTTGGATCCTTGGATAAAAACAGAGGAGGTCAAAACACTGTTCATGCCAATAGAGTTTTTATTGAGCAAGATGCCGAAAAAGATTTTGCTTCTGATACAATTTTAGTCGTAGGTGTAAATGGTGTAGTTAACATATCTTCATCACCTAACTCTCAGGGTATTTTTCATCAAAAAACAAAAACTGCAATTCAGGTTTTTGAAGGAGGCGAATTAAATGTGTTAGATAACTCAATTTTTATTATGGATAAAGGTGCTTCTTTTATTGATATGAATCAAAATTCGTCAATTTGGGCACAGCAATCTTTCCCCATAATATCTGATTCTATTTTCTTATTCTCAACTCCGTTTAGTGCTTTTAGTGCTGCTAATATTAATCAGGGTGTATCTATGTATTGGGACGAAAATTTGGGCGAGTTTGTTGATTTAGAAGGTGGAAATATTGATGCAGGTTTAGGTTATTTGTTATACAATACCGGAAATAGTTATACCGAACAATTTTGGGGAACTTTTAATACCGGAACTGTAAGCAAAATTGTTACATCAAATAACAATGGAGTTAATTTGCTCGGAAATCCTTATCCTTCGGCTGTTGATTTTGATCTTTTATCTTTAGATCCACAAATCCAACCCGCTTTTTACATCTATGATTTTGGAAGACATAACTTCATAATTCATCAAACTAATGGTTTGAGTTTTACAGATTTAGGTTCAATTTTAACAGTTAATCAAGCGTTTTTTGTTTTTGCTGCAAACGAAACTAATTTTGATTTTATAAATAATGCTCGTGTACATTATTACGAACCAACAGTTGCAAAAAATCCTGATAATTACCTTACTTTTAGTGTTTTTGATGGTGTTTCAACCGATGATTTAGGGCTGGTTTTTGATAATACAGCAAGTGTAAATCATGATTTGTACGAAGATGTTGTTGAATTTTCGGCAATTGAATACGAAGAAAATTCATTTTATGCACTTTCAGCCGACAATGTGCCATTAGCTATAAATACACAACCAATGCCTGATTCTACAACTATTATTCCATTAAAATATATGTCGGGTAATGAAGGCGATGTAACTATTTCACTAACACAAAATTATCTTTTGGGATATTCGGAGTTGTATTTGTATGACGCTGACACAGAGCTGTTTAATGATCTAATTCTTAATCCCGATTATACTTTTAATTACAGTAATATTGGTTCTTCAAAAGAAATGTATTTAACATTTTTACCTTATTTTACAAATGGGAATGATATTACAAATAATAATATCGTAAAAATTTATTCTTATAGAGATAAAATATTTGTTAATTCACAAAATAGTAACATTCAAAATATTGAAATTTACAGCACTACAGGAATAAAATTGTACGATCAAAATTTCAATACAACAAATGCAGTAATTCAAGCTGATGTTTTACCCGGTATTTATATTGTTAAAGCTATTTGCGGAAATAATATTTACACATCAAAAGTTGTAATGGAATAGTTTATTCAAATTATTTTAAAAAAGGTTGTCATTTCAGACAGCCTTTTTTTGTTTAAAGGATTAAATAAATCCGATAGAA
>JAFGXO010000167.1 GCA_016936595.1 Bacteroidales bacterium
TTATCTTTTAGTTCCGACTTACGTCGGAACTTACAAACAGGTAGTCCCGCTGGGACATTTTTTGAGTGCTTAACTAAACGACATTGATTGATAATTAATAATTGGATAGTTCATTGCTCATTGTGATTTCAGTTAACCAGTTGACAATTATCGAGTTAACCAGTAACTTGCGCCAGTCAATTGTTAATTATTATTATCTGCTTTTTTCGGTTGTCAATATTTGAATGGTTGTGTCAAAATTTGATTGTTTGCTGAAAATTTTCTTTCCAGTAAGTGTTTTGTAATAGTCTGAATATCAAATGTTTTTAATTAACCGGTTTTTGGGGTACGTGTTTTGGATTTAATGGGACAAACTTTAAATCTTGATTTTATGAAACATGTAATTTTATTAGTGACATTTTTTTTGCTTTTCTATTCCGGTTTTTCACAATCTCGTATTGGCTGGACAGAGCTACAGATAAAAACTGAATTTTATAGTTGGTCTTTTGACACCGATTATTTGAACGATGGAACCAAATATATTGTTACCGATGACGAAAACAATGCCACAATTGCTTATTTTTTTAATGAGCAAGGACTTTGTTATTTAACTATGGTAATGCCTTCTAATCAAGTGGCTGTAAATTATTACGTGCAAACTTACAACAACCAATATGTTATAGTTTCGGATACCGAATGGAAAGCTTATTTAGCAAACGGAGTGTTGGTTATTAAGTTGTTTTTTGGTGATGATGGACCATATTTTATAATTCAATAAATCTACAATTATGCATTTGGTTTTGAACACTTTTGGGACATATTTAGCTGTGCAGAACAGAAATTTTATTGTAATTCATTCTGATGGAAGACAAACTTTGGAGCCATCTAAAATCAAAACTATTTCTATTAGCAAAGGAGCACAAATATCCAGCGATGCAGCAATTATGGCTATCGAAAACAATATTGATGTTATTTTTACTAATAATGTAGGTAAACCGATTGGCAGAATTTGGAGTAATAAATTTGGTTCGATTACCACTATCAGACGAAAACAACTCGATTTTACTCTTTCTAAACAAGCAATTGACTGGATAAAAGAGATTATTGCAGAAAAAATAAGCAATCAAATTGCTTTACTTTTAACTTTTGACATACAAGACAATACTACGCAAAATAATTTAAACAGAATTACAAATAGAATTTTAGATTATAAAAATAAAGTTTCGCAATTAGAAGGCGAAAATATTGCTGATGTTGCTAAAAGCCTGAGAGGCTGGGAGGGAGCGGCTTCTAAAAATTATTTTTCGGCTTTAAATTTTCTGTTACCGGAACAATACAGATTTGACGAAAGAAGCCAACATCCTGCAAAAGACATTTTTAATGCTCTTTTGAATTATGGCTATGGTATGATGTACGGAAAAATAGAAGCGGAACTTATTCGGGCTGGAATTGATCCTTATGTTGGAGTTATGCACCGCGAAGACTACAATAGACCTGTTTTAACTTTTGATGTTATTGAAAAATACAGAGTTTGGGTAGATTTTGTTGTTATTAATTTGCTTTTGCATTCTGCTATTGACGAAGATTCGTATCTCAAAAAGGAAGATGGATCGGTTTGGCTTGAGGGGCTAAGTAAACGAATTTTAATACAATCTATTAACGATTTTTTGGAGGAAATTGTGAAAATTGGTTCTTTTCAGCGTTCCAGAAATGAACATATTAAAATTTTTTGTCAAAAGTTGGCTAAAAAATTTATGTTTTTTAACGAAATAGATAATTAGTAAATGTTTTTTTGATTTGAAGATTAGTTGACAAATATGAGCACATTTAAAATTTAGATATTCACCGATTTATATATTAAAAACAAAATGTTGAGTGCCGGCAAAAATATTAAACAAAAAAACGATCCTTTGCTAAAATTAGATGTTAGTAGATTGTTTTTAGCGGTAAGTAAACCTAAAATTGAAATTAAAGAGTTTATTGAACAATTACGTATTTTAAAAACAATTGACCCAAAATCATACCGACAAAAGAAAACAAATTTGCCTTATGTGGTGCCGGGATTGTTTAATCCGCAGTTTCGTAAAACTGAAAATTTTAACAGTATTCAACATTTAATTCTCGATTTAGACCATATTACAGATTATGATTTTGAAATTGCCGAATTAAAAGAAAAACTAAAAGAAGACGAAACAGTTGAACTAATGTTTGTTTCGCCAAGTTCTGACGGATTAAAAATATTTTTCAAACTTGCGCAACCTTGCTTTGACCACAAAAAGTTTAGTTTGTTTTATCAAAGTTTTGCAAAACATTTTGCACAAAAACACAATGTTAACCAAATTGTTGATTTTACAACCTCTGATGTAACACGAGCATGTTTTATAAGTGTTGATTTAGAAGCTTATTTTAATCCTAATCCCGAAACTGTTGTTATTGATAAATTTATTGATTTTAACAATATTTTTGAAATAAAAGATTTGGAACACGAAATTAAAATTATTAAAAAAGAAAACATTCAAGTAATTGAAAAAGAGGATATTGACAAAGATATTTTTGTTGAAATAAAGAAAAAATTGAATCCAAATATAAAACTACGCGAGGAACGAAAAAAACATATTTATGTGCCTGAAAAACTTGATGAAATTATTGCTGAATCAAAAATTTTTGCCGAAAAATTTGAACTTAACATAGATGAAATAATAAATATTCATTATGGAAAAAAATTCATCTTTTCGCATAAACATCATACGGCTGAAATAAATGTGTTTTATGGAAGAAGAGGTTTTTCGGTTGTTAGAAGTCCAAAATCGGGAACTAATTTGGAGCTTATGGAAATTGGATTTAAAGTTTTTAGTGAGTTCTTGGCAGGTTATCAGAAGTTGTGAGTTGCGAGTAGCCAGTTGCGAGTAGCCAGTTGCGAGTTGCGAGTTGCGAGTTGCCAGTTGCGAGTTGCCAGTTGCGAGTTGCCAGTTGCCAGTTGCCAGTTGCGAGTAGCCAGTTGACAGTTGACCAGTTAGCCAGTTGCGAGTTGCGAGTTGCGAGTTGCGAGTAGCCAGTTGACAGTAGCCAGTTGCGAGTTGCGAGTTAGACAGTTGCGAGTTGCCAGTTGCGAGTTGCGAGTTGCCAGTTGCGAGTTGCGAGTAGCCAGTTGACAGTTGACCAGTTAGCCAGTTGCAAGTTAAATGGTGGTTTGTGCCGGAAAATTGTTAATTATTCATTGTTAATTGTAAATTGTAAAAAGTGCCCAGAAAATACGACGAAATTGAATTCAAAAAACGCCTGAGAATAATAAAAAAGGCAGGTATTGAGAAAATTAAAAAAAGTGATAAAAATGAAGATTTTGAAAATATTGAAAAATTAACAACGCTTGATGAAAGAATAAAAATAATTCTTGATTTGAGCGAAGACATTAAAAAAGACAAAACTAAAATGCTATTTTTTGTAATGTACGACATAGAAAGTAATAAAGTTAGACGCGAGATTGCAAAGTTTCTGCAAAGCAAAGGTTGTGTGCGGATACAAAAGTCAATTTTTTTTGCTTCGGCTCAACATTCTGTTTATGCCGATATACACAAAACCATAAAAGAAGTTCAGGAGTTTTACGAAAACAAAGACAGTATTATTATTGTTCCGGTTTCGACCGACGAAATAAGAAGCATGAAAATTATTGGACAAAATATTGATTTTGACATTATTATGAATAACAGAAATACGCTGTTTTTTTGACTAGATAATTTACAAATTGAAAAAATACATTTATGGAAAACTATAACGAAATTAAGCTAAAAGCAGAAGATGCCAGGAAAAATCAAAAATGGGACAAAGCTTTGGAATTTTACGAAGAAATATATAATAATAACAGCGCAAATGAATGGGATAAATATTTTTATGCACTAGCACTTTCGAAAAACGGGTTTGGAGACAAATCTATGGAAATATGCAGACAAATATTTTTGGCAAAAAAAGAATTTAATCCAAACAACAGTCTTTATGCTCGGAATATTTATAATAAAAGTTTTGATAAACCTGATTATTCGGATAAAAAAAACATTCTAAAAGCCCTTAATGCAATAAAGTTTTTAACTCCAAATAACGATAAATTTATATCATTTGAAATGTTTTTTCATATTATTGTAAAGACCTTTGAAAGCGACCATAAATTTGATTTTATATTAGAAATATTTGAGGAATTTTATCCATTGCAAGAAGATTACAAAAAACTTGACGATACTTTGTTTCTCAAAAATCTGAATTATCCAACTTTTGTAGAAACCTACATGGTAGCCCAAATAAAAGCCAATTATATGTTGGGCAATTATGAAAAAGCAATAACTAAAGTAGACGAAACATTAAAAACAATAAAGAGGTTTAATTACAGCAATCAAATTTGGATACGCAGAACGAAAGCATTATCGTTGTGGAAAATCGACAAAAAAAATGAAGCACTACAAGAATATTTTTATATTATGCGAATAAAAAAAGAATGGTTTATATATTTTGAAATAGCACAATTGCTAAACGAGACAAAAAATAGCGAAGCATCGGAGTTTTTTGCCATAAAAGCACTATTGGACAAACAAGATGCCAGTTATAAAATAAATTTATACAAATTTTTGCTAGAAATAAAGAGCGAAAAAATATTGAAAGAAAAATTGAATGAAATAATAGATTTATTGAAAAACAAAAGGCAAACGTTGAACCCCACAGCCGAAAACAAAGCAATAGAAACAAAAATAAAAAAAGCAGAAGAAGTAATAAGACAAAATGCAAAAGACTATTTTGAGACCCAAAAAGGGCAGGGAGAAATAATAAATACATTTAGCCCCAAAAACGGAATAATAAAAACCGACAGTTCGAATATTTTTTTTGCAATAGAAACCAAAGGAATGATAGCCGAGCAAGGCGACATTTTTTTGTACAATGCAAATTGGAATTTTGATTTGAAAAAAAAAGAAGTTCGAAAATCTGTAATATTAACAAAAAAAATTTAGCTTTGTAAGCGAAGATTTTTTTTATAAATTACGTTCATTGACGTATTGAAAAAAAACAAAAATGGTACAAAAAACGATTTTTAAAACAGCAAAACACATAAAAACGGACATATATTTAACTAACATACAGCAAAATACAAAAAGTGGAGTCAAAGAATAACTACCAATACAATAAGGATTAAGACTTCAACTAATTCAACAACATGTAAATAGTTTATGTGTCAAAGAATAACTACCAATACAATAAGGATTAAGACGAACAGTTGATGTTATGAAAAAATTCAAATCTTCAAGTCAAAGAATAACTACCAATACAATAAGGATTAAGACCTTTTCCTTAGCTAATTTTTACTGCCTTTGTAAGATAGTCAAAGAATAA
>JAFGXO010000028.1 GCA_016936595.1 Bacteroidales bacterium
GCCGGAGATCAAGGAATGATGTTTGGTTATGCAGTTCGCGAAGCTGATAATTACATGCCTTTTAGCATTGAAATTTCACATTTTATTCTACAAGAACTTGCGGCAATAAGAAAAGAAGGTAACGAAATGTTATATTTAGGACCCGATTCTAAATCGCAAGTAACAATTGAATATAATGATAACGGCGAGCCTTTAAGAATTCATACTATTGTTGTTTCTACACAACATGATGACTTTATTTTGCCCAAAGAAGAAACAGAAGAAGCTCAATTACAAGCAGATAGAGACATGTTAGAGATCATCAGAAATGATGTGAAAAACATTTTAATTCCTCGCGTAAAATCTAGATTGCCCGAAAAACAAAAATTATTTTTTAACGAAGATTTTAAATTACTTGTTAATCCAACGGGTAAATTTGTAATTGCAGGTCCTCACGGCGACACCGGATTAACCGGAAGAAAAATAATTGTTGATACTTACGGAGGTCACGGAGCCCATGGAGGTGGAGCTTTTTCAGGCAAAGATCCTTCTAAAGTTGACCGTTCGGCAGCTTACGCCATGCGACATGTAGCAAAAAATGCAGTAGCTGCAGGAATTGCCGACCAAATGTTGGTTCAAGTTGCTTATGCAATAGGTGTTCCAGATCCTGTAGGTTTTTATGTTAACACTTACGGCAGATCAAATGTAAACATGAGTGACGCTGAAATTTCGGAAAAACTTCAAAAAATATTTGATTTACGTCCGGGAGCAATAATTGAGAAATATAAATTAAAAAACCCAATATATCAAGCAACCGCGTCTTATGGCCACTTTGGAAGAACACCTTATACCGAAGAAGTTGAAGTTTTCGAAAACGGAGTAAGTTCAAAAAAAGAAATTGAATTTTTCACTTGGGAAAAACTTGATGCTATTGACAGTATTAAAAAAGAATTTAATTTATAAAATAAAAGGCTGCTTAGCAGCCTTTTATTTGCAATTATTACTTCTTTTCTTCATTTAAACAATTTGTAACACAATCAATTACAGAGGAAAGAAGCTCACTTTTTAAAGAATAAAACACATTTTTACCATCTCTTTCGGCAATTAAAACACCTTTATCTCTTAATATGCCAAGGTGATGAGATACTACTGATTGCTCAAGATTTAATGTCTCGTAAATTTGAGTAACATTTAATTTTTCACCTTCTAAAAGAGCCATTATTGAAACTCTTATTGGGTGAGCCATTGCTTTCAAAATTTGAGAAGCAGTATCTAATTGTTCTGTTGTTAAGGTTTTTACATTCATTTTATTTAATTTTTAGTTTTTACATCTTATTATGCAAATTACTAAATATTAAAACAAAATTACAATGACAATTATCAGTTTTATGAAAATAAGTTTATACTTTTATTATTTTATATTTTACACCACAATCACATAACAAATAAACTAATTAATCTAACAATTATTTAGTTATTAAGAATAAAATAATTTATAATATTAACAAGCTAATTATATCATTAACAACAAAATGACTATTTAAGAAGTGAAATATGAATTTTTTTTAAAACACCAGCAAAAATGCAAATGCCAACATAAACTAATTTCATAAAAAGTTATTAAAATTACATAAACCAAATTTTATGGTACTAAATTATATATGGATAGCCTTTTTTTTAATTGCCTTTATAATTGCAACAATAAAATTGATATTTTTAGGCGATACAGCTATTTTTCCCGCAATAATGGACAGTGTTTTTGAAATGGCTAAAGTTGGATTTGAACTCTCTCTTGGTTTAACAGGCGTTTTGGCTCTGTGGCTCGGAATAATGAAAATTGGCGAAAAAGGTGGAGTAATTAACTCTTTTGCACGATTTTTAAACCCACTATTTAAACGATTATTTCCGGGAATACCCGAAAATCACCCGGCTATTGGGTCTATTGTTATGAATATTTCGGCAAATATGCTTGGGTTAGACAATGCCGCAACCCCTATGGGTTTAAAAGCAATGAAAGAAATGCAAGAATTAAACACAACAAAAGATACGGCATCAAATGCACAAATCTTGTTTTTAGTACTTAACACCTCTGGATTAACACTAATTCCCATTAGCATAATGGTTTACCGTGCTCAATTAGGAGCAGCCGACCCTACAGATATCTTTATCCCCATACTTTTAGCAACATTTTTTTCAACAATTGTTGGTTTAATTACCGTAGCTTTATATCAAAAAATAAAACTTTTTGACAAAGTAATTTTATTTTATCTTGGAGGATTAACAGCTATCATTGGCGGAATTATTTATCTTTTTTCTTCTCTTCCCAACGATAAAGCTCAACTTGTTTCTCAAGTTTCATCAAATGTAATATTATTTTCGATAATAATTGCATTTATCATTTCGGCTTTTGTGAAAAAAATTAATGTGTATGAAGCATTTGTTGAGGGAGCAAAAGATGGGTTTAAAATAGCTATAAAAATTATCCCGTATTTAATAGCAATACTTGTTGCCATAGGCGTTTTTAGGACTTCGGGTGCTATGGATTATTTAATTGAAGGAATAAAAAGATTTTTTTTACTATTTAATTTTAACACCGATTTTGTTGACGCCTTACCAACAGCTTTAATGAAGCCATTAAGCGGAAGTGGTGCAAGAGGTATGATGGTTGACGCAATGAATACACATGGAGCCGACTCATTTATCGGAAGAGTTGCATCAACAATACAAGGATCTACAGACACAACATTTTATATATTGGCTGTTTATTTTGGATCTGTAGGTATTAAAAAAACAAGATACGCAATAACTGCCGGTTTAATAGCCGATTTTGCCGGAATCATTGCCGCAATTTTTATAGCTTACATGTTTTTTCACTAAATAATATTTTTTTTATCACTAAAAGCATCTAAAAAAATAAACACATTTACTACATATAATAACAAAATCAATTTATTCTTGAAGCTAAAATTGTTTTTTAACATTTTATTTTGTAAAAATTATCAATAAATTTGCAAATTGTTTAATCAAAAATTTAAAACAAATAAATATTATGAAATTTAACTCAAAACTTATTCACGCAGGTGAAATTCACGATGAATTTGGAAGTGCAACAGTACCAATTTACCAAACATCAACGTTTAAATTTAAAAATGCCGATCACGGAGCAGCTCTATTTTCGGGCGAAGAAGAAGGTTACATTTACACTCGTATTGGAAACCCCACAATTAGAGCCTTTGAACAAAACATAGCTTCGTTAGAAAACGGAGTTGACGGTATTGCAGTAAGCTCAGGAATGGCTGCCGTAACAAATGTTTACATGACTATACTTGGAGCTGGCTCTCATGTTGTAAGCAGTGCCTCAGTGTACGGACCGTCAAGAGTTGTGTTAGAACAAGATTTAGTTCGTTTTGGTATTGAAGCAACTTTTGTAAATGCTTCTGATTTAAACGCAGTTAGAGAAGCTATTAAACCAAACACGAAATTAATTTACCTTGAAACTCCGGCTAATCCAACAATGGAAATAACCGATATAGTTGAAGTTGTAAAAATTGCTAAAGAACACAATATTGTAGTTGCCGTTGATAATACTTTTGCATCACCTGTACTTCAAAAACCATTAGATTTAGGAGTTGACATAGTACTTCATTCAATAACAAAATTCATCAACGGACACGCTGATATAGTAGGAGGCGTTATTGTAGCCAAAGAAAAAGAGATGTACAAAAAGCTTCGTCACACAATGGTTTATATGGGTAATAATATGGATCCTCACCAAGCATTTATGGTGCTTCGCGGAGTTAAAACCCTTGCTATTAGAGTTGAAAGAAGCCAGGAAAATGCAATGAAGGTTGCAAAATATTTAGAAGCACACCCAAAAGTTTCGTGGATAAAATACCCCGGATTAAAATCACACCCTCAATACGATTTAATTCAAAAACAAATGGCCGGACCCGGTTCTATGATTAGCTTTGGTTTAAAAGGCGGATTAACTGCCGGCAAAAAACTAATGGATAATGTTAAAATGATTATTCTTGCAGTTTCGTTAGGCGGAGTTGAAAGTTTAATTCAACATCCTGCGTCTATGACACACGCTGCTGTATCGAAAGAAGGGAAAGAAAAAGCCGGAATTTCTGATGATTTAGTTCGTTTTTCGTGTGGGATTGAAGATGTGGAAGATATTATTGCTGACTTAGATCAAGCCTTAGAAAAATGCTAATTTAATAAAAGATAGGTTGTAAAAAGCAAAAAAACCGCTAATTAATAAAAAGCTGATTATAAACA
Source organism: Bacteroidales bacterium (assembly GCA_016936595.1). Classification (GTDB taxonomy): domain Bacteria; phylum Bacteroidota; class Bacteroidia; order Bacteroidales; family JAFGUD01; genus JAFGUD01. The sequence goes on from JAFGXO010000028.1 coordinate 4,261, forward strand.
ACTTAACTACAATTTTCAAGTGTAATGAATCATTTTTCGGTTTAAACATCTTATCTAATAAAAAAACTAAAAACTTTTGAAAAAAAGCTTTTAAATGACAAAAAACGCTACAAAACATGTAGCGTTTTTTATTAATTTGATAACGTATTTAAAAATTCTACTCCTCCCCACTCAATAAGCACAAACCCGCCTCGGTTAAATGATTTTAACGTTTGATGCATTACCGAAATTTGTTTATCAAGCCCCGAAAAAAACATGTAAACTCGAATTTCAGTATCCGGTTTTGGAGAAACATCTAAGGTTGCAACCTCATCACATTCACCATTAATCATAAAATGAACAAAATTATATTTGTTTTGTTGCATTATAGGAAGCCAAAAAGTAATAAAATCATTCTTTTCAAAATCATTTAAACCAATTAATGTTAAAGTAGAATCTAAAAAAGCCAAAGTATTATTTGCCGAAACAACAAACCCTGTTGAAAAATCGGAAACCTGATAATTTTTAGAATTTATTCCGTCCCAAAATAAATATCTGTGCTTGGAGTTATCGTGCATATTAATCAGATCACCATTCGGGTTTGCTATAACTTGCCAGCCGGAATCATACTGAGGATAAGTATTGGTAATCAGTCCATTATAACTTAATTTAACATCAATCTTTGTTTGATCAAGAGGGTAAAGATATATAACGGGTTTACGAGCAACAGGGTGAACATCATCATTATTAATATCAAAATCAACAGGTTTTTGTTGAAGAAAAATATTTAAAAGTGTATCATTTTCAACTTTAAAAGTTTGACTAAAATTTTGATAACCAGAACATTTAACATCAATAACAACAAATGATTGCTCTTGTAATGAGATTGAAAAAAAGCCTGTATCATTAGTAATAAACTGCGTTTTTTCTGACTTAAAATAGAATGAATCGAGCTCAAAATTATAAAAAAAAACATCAACAGAAGCATTTTTAATTGCACAACTATCTGCATCGCAAACTGTTCCATTAATTTGGACTTGCGAAGACATTGTTAATGATAGCATAACGGTTACAAAAATCAAGATGTATTTCATTTTTTTATACAAAGTTAAACCTTTTTTTATTTAAATGCAAAATTAGGGTTGGGGGTTTTCGGGGTGCAAGTTGGAGGTTGCGAGATACGAGTTGCAGGTTGCGAGGTTTCGAGTTACAGTTTGCAGGGATTTACGACACACTCAATTGTCCCTGAGGAACAACCAGTCTGTAACATGGAACTTTAGTACCACAAAAAAATCCCGGAGGAACAAGCAGTCTGTAACATGGAACTTTAGTGCCACAAAAAAGTCCCGGAGGAACAACCCGCATGTAGTGTGGTACTTTAGTGCCACAAAAAAGTCCCGGAGGAACAACC
>JAFGXO010000168.1 GCA_016936595.1 Bacteroidales bacterium
AATTTACAACAACTAAGATTAATACATTAAAATCGTTAAAAATATTATCGAATAACGATTTAAGGGTTAACAAAAAATCAGGTTCATTGTAGCAAGGAATAACAACAACAAGTTTATATATTTTTATTAGTTCAAGAGAATAGAAATGATTGTAACTTTTTACTCTTTTAAAATATTTGTCAGCAAATCCCATTAAAAAAATATTTATTTTTGAAAGAAATTTTGTTCATATTTAAGTAATTAAAAAATCATCAGCATCTTTAAGAACCGGAAAATTTTTTCTTAATTTTTGTAAATAATTGTAATCAAAAGTAGCAGTGTACATGTCTTGTTTATTTTCTTTTGCTTCGTAAATTATTTCACCTTTGGGGTTTACAATTAGCGATTTGCCCGAATAAACAAAACCATGATTATCAGAACCAATTCTATTTATTCCTACTGTATAAGCCTGATTTTCAATAGCTCTGGCAATAAGCAAAGCCCTCCACTGAGCAATTCTGCTAATAGGCCAATTTGCCGGATATATTAATACATCGTAATCATTTTTATTTCGGGCCCAAACCGGAAAACGTAAATCGTAACACACCAGAAGGTTTAATTTCCAATTATCTATGTTAATTACCGTGCGTTTGTTACCACTTGAAATATGATCAGCTTCGCCTGCAATTGCAAAAAGATGCTTTTTATCGTAATAAAACAACTTATTATGAGGTGATGCTACAAAAAATCTGTTGTAATATTTGCCATTCTCGTGATATAACGAAGTTGCACCCAAATAAAAATTATGCATTGCAGCTGTTTTAATCAGCCAACTTTTTGATAATTCATTTTCGTCTTTTTTTAAGATGTTTACATCTGTAACAAATCCTGTATCAAATAGTTCGGGAAAAATAACAATATCAGTATCAGGTATTTTATGTAGAGCCTCAGAAAAAATATTTAAATTTTGATTCTTATTATTCCACCTTATATCAGACTGAAATATTGTAAACTTTAAAAAATCTTTCATTATTATTTCATATTATTAAAAAAATTCGTAATTTTGTTATCAAAGAAAATTAGGCAGATATGAAGTTGCGCAAAACAAAATTGAAACAAATTTATAAATATTTAGGAAAAAACAAATATTGGTTAACTATAGCAATTTTTGCATTAACAATTATCATTTTTCATCCTGTAAATATATTTAAATTAGCAGATAATCAAAAAAAATTAGTTGATTTAGAACTACAGGAACAATATTTATCAACAAAAATTGAGCAAGATTCAATAAAATTAAATGAACTTAAACAAAATAATATAACTTTAGAAAAATTTGCTCGAGAACAGTACTTTTTTCATAAATCAAATGAGGACGTTTTTGTTATTGACAGATCTAACAATTAAATATAAAATATAATTGCAATGAAAAAAATATTATTTTTAGCATTATTATTGTTAAGCATAAATACTATTTATGCACAACTTTTATCTTCCGATGAATTAGACCAGCAATATATTTATACAACACTTGACGAAGCCAATTTAGAACCTAATAACGTTATCGTGCTTGACTTACTTCACGTTGGATTACAAAATATCCCTGATTTATCACACTTTACAAACTTGCAAAGGTTACGACTTATTGATAACGGTTTTGAAACTCTACCAGCAAGCGTAGGAAATTTAATATATTTACAAGAATTATATTTAGACAATAACAATTTGGCTACTTTGCCCGATGAACTTGGTAATTTACAGAATCTTAAGATTTTAAGTGTTAATAATAATAACCTTACAAGCTTACCTCGAAATATATGTAATCTGAAAAAACTTGAATATCTTTTTTTAAATTCTAATGTTCTTACCGATATTTCTGCTCTATCAGGCTGTAATAAATTATTGTATATTGATTTGGCTAACAACGAGATATACCAAATTCCCGATAATTTTGGCGATTTAGAAGAAGTTCAAGAATTAGACTTTAGAAACAATAAAATAACATCACTTCCTACATCAATTGGCAAACTTGAAGAGTTGATTGTTCTGAATTTGGGTAACAATACAATTACATCTATTCCTTCTGAAATTCAGGACATGAAATCCTTGGAAGTGCTAAATATAGCTTATAATAAATTAATCTCTCTTCCTGACGAACTTGGATACTTATCTAATTTACAAGAACTTGATTTAAGCAACAATGAAATTACAGTTATACCTCGTACTTTTAAAAAATTAAGAGGATTAACTTATTTAGACATTTCCGGATCAAATAATTTCACCGACGACGAAATTAAAGAAATTGAAAGAATGCTGCCTTCTGTTTTTATTAGTTTCCCTGAATAAAATATAAAAAAATGAAAGAAACTTACTTTGACTTTGAAGCCACCGACGGAAAAAAAATATTTGCCAAAAAATGGTTGCCCGATGAAGATATAGTTGCTGCTTTGCAAATTTCGCACGGTATGGCTGAACATGTTGAAAGGTACAACGAATTTGCACAATTTTTAACCACTAAAAACATTGCTGTTTACGCAAATGATCACAGAGGACACGGAAAAACTGCCGATGTTAAAAAACTCGGCTTTTTTGCAGATAAAAACGGCTGGGAATTAGCAATTTCAGATGTTCAGCAGTTAACCCAAATTATTAGCAACGAAAATCCCAAAACCCCTGTTTTTATTATCGGACATAGTATGGGATCAATGATAACAAGAGCATATTTAATTAAAAATCCTCAAAATTTATTGTCGGGTGCAATTATTTCAGGAACAAGTGGAAAATCAGGGTTTGTTGTGAGTTCAGGTAAATTTATTGCAAGTGTTCAGGGTTTATTTAAGCCAAAATGGTATAGAAGTAAATTAATGACAGGAATGAGCTTTAAGGGTTATAATGACCCATTTAAACCAACTAAAACACCTTACGATTGGTTGTCGAGAGATGATGAGCGAAATAAAGATTATTGGGACGATAAATTTTGCGGTTTTGCCTGCTCTAATAGGTTTTTTTACGATATGTTATCAATGCTTTCGTTTATAAACAAAAATGAAAATATTAAAAAAACGCCACAAAATATCCCCCTGTTTTTTATCTCCGGTTCAATGGATCCTGTTGGTGAATTTGGAAAAGATGTAAATATGATTTACAATAAATACAAAGAATTTGGTGTTAAAGATATTAAAATAAAACTTTATGAAGGCGGAAGGCATGAAATGCTTAACGAAACAAACAGAAAAGAAGTTTTTTCAGACATATTTGAATGGATTACCACACATTTATAAAATTGCAATTTTTTTATTGATTTTTTCTTTTCAATCTAAAATATATTCGCAAGTTAATATTTCGGGGTATGCAACATCTTACGCTGGCGATATTTTAAAAATTTATAAGTATTCTGATTATATTGTCCATAAATCTATTCTTGCCGATACTGCTAAGGTTCATAAAAACGGATATTTCAAGTTTTCAATTGATGTGGATAATACTCAAAAAGTATTTATAGATCTTTCTCATGTTAATACATATTTATATGTAGAACCCGACTCAAATTACAAAATTAGAATACCAACAAAACAAATATTAACTCATTTTCAGCTTGCTGATCCTTATTTTGTAAAAGAAAACGCTTCAGCTTATGTTATAAGTAATTATAAATATGAAATCAATAGGTTGATTCAAATATTTAATGTTTTTATTAGTAAAAACACCTCTTATTTGTTAAATGTTTATAGTCAAGTGGAAATTCTTAAAGAAATTGACACATTAAAAATCGTAGCTGATACTTTTGCCATTGATGCAAACAATGAATATTTTACAAAATATAAAGAATATTCTATTGCCATAATGAGATATGTTACATTAAAAGATGACATTGAGTTTTACATTGATAGTTTTTTTGTTAACAAGCCGGTTTTGTATTATTTAACTCCCTATACCGATTTGTTTGATTACATTTTTGAAGATTTTTTTAGCGGAACAAATTCTCTTATTGAAATGCCAAATGTGTATAAAGGAATGTATTTAAACAATTTTTTGTACATAAAAAATGCTCTAATAAACGACACAATAACCGGTTTTAATGATGATTTAGCTCAACTTATTACTGTTAAATCGTTGTACGATAAATTTTTTAGAGTTGAACGAGCCCAAAACGATATTATTTTCACCTTACAATCCGTTCAGCAAACAGATGTTAACTCTTATATTTACGATGCAGTACATAACGTTTTTGAAGCAATTACAAAAACTCGCAAATATTTTCCGGCATATAATTTTAATTTGCTGAATAAACGAGGAAAAGAAAAAAAATTAGAGGATTTTTCGGGTAAGTTTGTTTACCTTAATTTTATATATGTTTCAAGCGGAAGAGGACTGTTACATTTACCTGTGCTACAATCTTATAATGATAATAATATTAAAAATTTAGAAATTGTTACTGTTTTTGTAGGTGATACGATAACTGAAATGATTGATTTTTTAGATGAACATAAAGAATATAAATGGACTTTTTTGTTCGCTAAATTAGATAATCAAACGCTTACAAATTACAATGTGAAAGTATTTCCAAGTTATTATCTTATTGATCCTGAAAGAAATATGTGTTTAGATAATACTCCAACTCCCGAAGAAGAATTTGAGCAAACATATAATTCGGTATATAAACAGTGGCAAAGCAGACCCATAAATAATACAGGAATTAGGTAGATTTAAAATAATAACTTGTTGAATTAATGCTTTGGGGAGCGTTTTATTTTGTGAAAAATAATTTTCAATAAAGTATTTTAATAGATTTTAAAATAATCAAGAATATTAAAAAATTTTGTTTTTAAAAAAATAATTATTATTTTTGCAAACCAAAAAAAGAGAAGTTCCCGTAGCATAACTGGATAGTGCACCTGACTACGGATCAGGAGGTTGGGGGTTCGAATCCCTTCGGGAATACTTAAAAATTAAGCCTTTACATATTTGTAAGGGCTTTTTTTATTTTTGATTTGCACACATTTTTAAAGATATTCTATTTTTTCATAAATGAGCCTTTGATTTTTTAATGGTTTCTTTTAAATTTTTAGAATATTTTAGCTGTCTCCGAAGTTTTTTTTAACATAAAATTAAATTAAATGTTTTTATTTCAAATCACTTTAATACACACGTATCAAAAACTTTGTTTTGTTTATCTCACATATTTATTAACAAAAATTGAAAAATTTCATAAATAAATAAAGCAAAAAATTTGATCTTTAAAATTTTAAAGTTTATTTTTGAAAAGTTGAAAATTGCATAACCTTAATTGTTAGAGTGAAAGTTTTACTTTTTTTCAAAAAATACAAAAGCAGTTTAAATGCTTGAAATTCAATTATTTAACTCTTGCTGGAGTTATTTTTATAATAGTAGCTTATCCCAAGTAGAGTTGGGGTAATATAAACGTTATACACATTGTTTCTGTTCAAAAATGAATAATTTTCGTACAAAAAAGGTAAATGACATTAATTTTAATGAATAAAAAGTATTCAAAAAAAATATCAATACAGAAACTCCAAAAATAATCTTTTACCTAAAGGTAGAGCAATATTAAATTCGACAATAACCGGTAAAATATTGACTGTTCGATAAAATTTATATCTTTGCTTTGAATTTTAACACTTTATTTTCTATGTAAATTTTCTAAACACAAAGATTTGTTCGAGGGTCGATTTTTTCAATCCTCGTTTGTTTTTATTTTAAAATTTTATCAGAATAATTTCATTTATAATTATATAATGAAGAAGATTTTACTTTTTGCTATATTTATATATTCATCTTTTTTGTTAATCTCGCAAACGCAAGTAGAGTTTATCAATTCTAACAGATTTTTTACTACTGCCGAACTTGGTCCTAATGTTAAAATTTTTGTTGGAGAAGTTGTTTTAGAACACGATAGTACTATAGTTTACTGTGATAGTGCTCTTTACAATACAAAATTAAACAAAGTTGATGCTTTTGGCGAAATTGAACTTCAACGTTTGCATAACTGGGATACAATTTTTTTGTACGGTGATACATTACATTATGATGGCCAAACAAAAATTGCTAAAATGAGACATAATGTTATCCTTGAACAAGATACAACAGTTCTCACAACTGATTATTTAGATTATGATTTAGCAAACAAATTTGGAAAATATTCAAATGGAGGTCAAATTATTAGCGGACAAGATACAATTAATAGCTTTTGGGGCTATTATTACTCGCGTACAAAAGATGTTTTTTTTAAAAAAGATGTTGTTGTTAGATCCAAAAAAGCATTAGTTTATACCGATACCCTAAAACATAATCTTAACACTCGTATTTCCTATCTTTTAGGACCTTCTGAAATTTACAACGATTCAAATTATATTTATGCAGAATTTGGACGCTATGATTATAACGAAAATAGAGCTTATTTAAGTAAACGATCCTTAGTTAAAAGCGGCGAACATAGCATTATGGCCGATAGTTTATTTTATAATCGCGATTTGGGTTACGGTAAAGGGTTTGGAAATGTTGTTATTACCGACACCGTTCAAAATCTTATTTTGATGGGTAATTATGGCGAGTTTTATGAAAAAAATCAAATGTCGATAATGACAGATAGTGCACTTTTTATTGAAATTGATAAGCCCGATACTTTATGGCTTCATGCCGATACTTTGATGTCCTACGTTGATACTCTTTTTGATGATGTTGATACTGTGCCTTTTAGAGTATTATTTGCCTATAATCATGTAAAATTATACAAAGAAGATTTGCAGTTAAAATGCGATTCTTTAGTGTATTCTCAATTAGATTCTATTTTAATGCTTTTTGGAATGCCGTTTATTTGGTCTGACGAGCAACAATTATTTGCCGATTATGTTGAATTGTACATGTCTAAAAATGACCCTAAAGAGCTAATAATGTACGATTCTACTTATATTGCCGAAAAAATAGATTCTGTTAATTTTAATATTGTAAAAGGGAACTTTGTTCATGCTTGGTTCAAAAATCGTTCGGTTCATAAAGTGTTAGAAATTGGAAACATAGACGCTGTTTATTATATGGAAGATGATGCCGACTCCTCCATTATAGGGGTGGGGGTGCTACATTGCGATTCAATGAATATTTTTATGCACCAAAGTCAAATTGATTTACTCGTGCCATATTTAAAACCCGTTGGTAAAATATATCCACCTGACAAATTACCCGACGATAAAAAAACTATTCCCGGTTTTTTGTGGCTTGATGCTTGCCGACCTAAATCCAAAGATGAAATTTTTATATGGACTGATGCTTGTGATTAGTTATTCAATAACTTCATATTCAATAGTAAAAGGTTGTTTTGTTGTATCGCCTTGTAAATACATAGGAGATGTCCAAAATCCTTGTATTGAATGTTTTCCTAATTGCGTATTGGTGATTTTTGTTGAATAATATCCAATTCCTCCTTTGCGTGTGATTTGTTTATCGTTAATTTTTATTGTTACTCCGTTGAGAGAATCATATCTAATAAATTGAATTTTAGCAGTAAGGGTGTCTCCAACTTTATATTGATTTTGATTTAAAATTAACTGAACATCAATACTATTATAACTAAAACCATCAATAATAGCATTGCGTAATATATTGAATTGAAATAAATTTTCTGTTGCAGTAATATTGTATTGAATAGCAGTTAAAACCGTATATAATTCTGCAGAGTTTACTTTTTCCCCTTTTAAAGCATCAATATTTTCCCAATCTATTGAAGTAAAATACTGCGAATGATGATTAAAATTTTCATTCTCAAAAATTGAATCAATTAATATCTTATAATCAAAAATCAGATCTTTTAATTGATCCAATTCATCTTTTGATAATCTGTCAAATTTTTTTGAAAGTAAAATAAAATCCTCTTTTGAAATGCTATCTTTTGAGCATATATCTTTTTTAATATTTTCAATAAAATTATTAATAAATAAACATTTTTGTTTTGCGGTTATTATATAGCTTAAAGAGGTATAAATATTGATTAATGCACCCATATTATCATAATCTTTTTCAATCTTTGTTTTTTTAATTTCTGTTGCCCGAGTAATTATTAAGTAATTTTCATATAAATAATTAGTATCAATTGAAATATTGCAAGCAGAAAGAAAAAGAAATGATAATAAAATATATTTTTTCATTGTTGTACATTTATTTGTTTGTTAAAATTTAAAGTTAAAGTATCTTTTTTGAAATTTAAAAGTAAAAGTAACTCTCCTGAAATTATTTGCTTCCCGGGGGTTGTAAGTATTTTTGTATATAAAATACTACCTGTTCCCTCATATTTTTTATTGTCAATAAATGCTATCAAAGGCTTGTTCAGTGATGCTGAAACTATAATTTCTGCCTCAAGTGTTTCGTTTACCTTAAATTTGGTTTTATTTAGAGATATAGTTTGTGTTAAATCTGTCCACTTATTATCATCTGAAGATTCTTCTACTATGGGTTTCAGAGTATTATATGTTGCTATTTTTAAATCTAATATTAATGTTTGAAGTTCATTTACATTAATCTTTTCTTTTCTTAATAATGCATTGTTTTTATATGTACCTAAATCGATGTTTAGGTTGTAATAAATTATTAATTCTGACAGTAAATTTAAGTGAATATCAGCTAATTTCAAAAACTCTTTTAATTTTATATTGTCAACTGAATTTTTATACAAACTATCAATTTGTTTTAAACATTCGAAAATATCTTCGGTTTTTTGATTCATGTAATTGATTGTAGGGCTTGCAGGGTTTTCGTAGAAGCTTATTACTATTTCAGTTCTAAAATCATATAGTTTTTCATCTATGTCTAAATTGAAATCGGATACTACACCGGTTACAAAAAATTCTGTATTGTTCTTTTTGCAAGCTATTAGTCCAAATAAAAGTATTAATAAAAAATATTTAATTTTTTTCATAAATTTTTGCTTCAGAAGTTAATATTTGGTGCATTTTTAAAGATAAATATTTCAATATTGATTGATTTTTAGTGTTCTACAAATATATGTAAATACTCACAATATAAAAATTAAAATAAAATATTAGTTGTTTGAATTTAATGTTAATTTTTTTTAAATTTAAAAAAAATTTGGCTTTAATATTGCAACTGTTATAGTAGCTAAAAAACACTAATATAATTTATTATGAAAAAATTCTTTTATTTATTATTATTTATTTTTGGATTTTTTTTAACTAATGCTCAAAATCCGGATAGTCTTGATAATTTATGGAATATGTCCTTAGAAGATTTGATGGATTATCAGGTTTCGGGAGTTAGTAGGTTTACACAAAATATTGACGATATTTCAAATTCTATCCAAGTAATAACCCAACAACAAATTTCAGACAGAGGATATCATGATTTAGGAGATGTTTTAAAAGATTTAAACGATTTTGATGTTGTATCAAATGCCGGGCAGTTTGGCGAATTTTACTGTGTGAGAGGAATTGAAGGTAATGACCGGTTTTTAGTTTTAATAAATGGGCATAAAATAAATCCTTCAAGTGGCACTTATTTATCCATAGGTAATTCAATATCTGTGCGTTATGCCGAACGAATAGAAATAATTTATGGTGCTGCTTCGGCAGTTTACGGTGCTGATGCTTTTTCGGGTATTATTAACATTGTTATTAATCAAGATAATTTGCAAACCAACAATATTTCCGGAAGTATTAATTATGGTGCTTTGTATTCTGCTGATGCAAATTTTAAAGCTGAAGCATATTCAAAAAATGGATTTTCTGTTTTTTTATTGGCTCGCTATTATCAATCTAATGGTCCAAATTTTACCAATACTGATTCTACTTTTTACAATTATAATGTTGTAAAAAATTATCCTTTACCTCTTATTAATTCATTTGAGCAACCTACAAATGACCATACAATATATTTTAGTGCAGCGTATAAAAATTTTTCGGTTAATTATTTCAGAAAACAATTTGACGAAGGTAACGCTCTGGGATTTGTGCCATCAATTTATATTTACAATAAAGAAAATAAATGGAAAAATTCAACCGATATGGTTTGGATTGTTTACAAACAAAATTTTAAAAATAGTGGTGTTTTTACTGTAGATTTAAGTTATAAATATCATAATCAAGATAAAAATACACTATATTATAAGTGGAACGTTCCAAATGTTTTTGATCCCGCCCAAAGATATCGTCAATTTATGACAGGAAAAGATAATACTTATTTGGCTTTATTTACTTATAATCAGAATATTTCAAAAAAAATCACTTTTGTGTTAGGTGCTGATAATGAATATTTTGAAATGATTCCTCCGTATGCTAATGATGAAATTTTTGGTGAATCTGTTAAATATTTTGACGAAAACGAAGAAATAATTGATGATAAATTAACTATTTACGAAAATAGAAGCTCTGTTTTTGGACAATTTTTTTATAATCCTTTTGAATTTATGAATTTTGCAATTGGTGGAAGATACGATTATTCTTCGCGTTATGGTGGCGTTTTTAATCCTCGTATTGGTGTAATTATATCGCCGTTTTCTTCAACAAAAATTAAAGTTAACTATGGAAAGTCGTTTCAGGCTCCTTCTTTATTTTTTCAGTATGAACAATGGGGGGCTCCTACTGTGGTTAATATTTCGGCTTCTGAAATGCAAAAAATTGATCCGAACTGGGAGTTGCAAAATCAAATTATTACTTCTCAGGAATTTTCTTTACATCAGTTAATTGGCAATAATTTGAAGTTTGTTTTTACTATATATTATAATAAATTATCAAATGTGATTGAACGAAACGTGTTCTCTGATTCTGTTTATAACAAATATTTTGATTCTTATACAGTTGGCTTAAGAAACGAAAATATTGGGAAACAAGAAATTTTAGGTGGCAATTTTCAGTTTAATGCTAAACTTTCCCGAAAATTAACTGTTTATTCTTATTATTCTTATACCGATGCCGTTTCTTTAACCGGAGGCGAAACAAATTCTATTCCAAGAGTTTCTTTGCATAAAGTGTGGGCTGGTTTTACTTTCCAAAATCTTTTTGATCATGTTACTTTTTCCGGCAGAATGAAATGGGTTAGCAGTATGTTTAATATGAACAATGTTGTTTTTCCAGACAATACTCAACCTGGTTATTATCTTTTAGACGCAAATATATCATATAATAATTTAGGCGAATATTTTAGAATATATGCTAATTTTGAAAATGTTTTAAATACTTTTATTGAACATGGCGGACTTTATGAACAAAGTGGCGTTTATACCGCCGTTATACCTCAGCAAGGTTTTACTTTTAAAGTTGGTTTAGAGTTTATGTTCGGAAAATAAAATTGTTAGCTGATTATGAATTTTAATTACTTGTGGTATTAACATCTGAATATCATCGTTATAAATAACATAATCAGCTATATTAACTTTTTCATTATCAGATATTTGATTGTTTATTCGTACTATAACTTTTTCGGGCGTGGTGTTATCTCTTTTGCAAACACGTTTAATTTTTAATTTTTCAGGTGCAAAAACAGTAATTGTTTTGTCTAAAATTTTGTACGTTCCACTTTCAAATAAAATGGCTGCCTCCATTAAGGTATATGGCTGTGTGTTATTTAATTGCACCCATTTTTTATAACTATTTCTAACCGCCGGATGAATAATTGAGTTAACAAGTTTTAGTTTTTCGGGATTGTTAAAAATAATGTTAGCAAAGCGTTGTTTATCAATTTGGTTGTTATTATATATTTCTCCAAAATATTGTTTTATTTGAGCTACTACAAATTTATCTTTATTAATTATTTCTTTTGATACAATATCTGCATAAAAAACAGGGACTTTAATTGCTTCAAATATTTTTGCCACAGTCGTTTTGCCACTTCCAATACCTCCGGTTAATCCTACTTTTATCATTTTTTTTCAATTATATATTCAACAAATTCCGGGGTTTGATAAAATTCGTAGATATTATCGGGGTACGAAATAATTTCGGTTTCTAATTGGCTACCCATGTTGCCGTAAATATAGTTGTAATCAACAATAACCTTAAAATCAGCTGGTTTAATCAGTTCATAGTCATTTACACCCACTTTACAAACAATGTTCACATAATTAGGGAAAAGCAATAATTCAACAGAATCAGGAACATTGATAGTAATTATGGGTATATTATATCTAATTTCTGTGTATTCTTCAATATTTATTGTTAAATTAATACTTGGAGGAGAAATCACCAGACCGCTAATAGGTTGAATTTCAGCAACATAATTGGTTATTTTATTCAAATTTTGTAAACTGAAAAAAGCTGTTTTTACGTTAGTTATAGTATCCAAAATAATTGACGGTCCGCCAATAAGTACCGAATCGGGGGTTAATATAAAATTATCTTTAATTGTAAATTGCGATTCTGCTTTTATATCTGCATTAACTATTACCGGAACATATTTTTCTTTATATGTTGTAAACTGAAAATAAACAGTATCGGGTTTGATAATTTCAACAGTCATATTTGCCTGCAATTCATTTTCTATATAATCGCTATATGATGCAGTTAAAATATAATATCTGTTAGTGTCGTTATCTGAAAAGTGATTGAATTGAACCTCCGAAAGATCAATTTTTAGTGGCACAAAATTCTTTTTCAGTTGAAATTTTAAAATATTGTAGCCATAAGCTTTTACAGTGGCCATAAAATTTTTAGGTAATTCTGACACATTTGCTTTGTTGTGAGGCATATTGTAAAAATTAACTGGTATTTTTATTTCAGTTGTATATTCTTGATTTAAAGCATTTAAAAACCACAATACTCCTGTGAAAAAAACAAAAACTGAAAATACTTGCCATTTTTTGCCAATTTTTATATTTTTTAATTTGTTTATCACTTCTTTATTGATTTATTTTTTTAACACAATCTTCGCACAAACCATAAAAATATATTTCGTGGTTATTAATTTTAAATTCGTATAATTCTCCAATATCTGCCTTTATTTCATGTATTCTTGGATCACAAAATTCTACAATTTTGCCGCAACTTTCACAAATTAAATGATCATGCTGACTGCTTCGTAAGGCTTTTTCGTAAAAATATGTTTTGCTATTAAACTGATGTTTTTTTATTAGTCCGCTTTCAAGTAATAATTCCACGGTATTATACAAAGTTGCTCTGCTAACTCGGTAGTTTTTACTTTTCATATACAAAAACAGCTCTTCAATTGTAAAATGACTATCGTGTTCGTATATTTCGTGTAAAATTTTAAAACGTTCCGGTGTTTTTCTTAATTTTTTTTCTTTTATGAAATTTGTAAAAATTTCCTTGATTTTTTTTTGTATTTCTTCCATGCTTAATGCTCTAATCTTGCAAATTTAATTTTTTAATAACAATTTTTGAATTTTTCCAATATTTTTAGTAAAATTGTTAATTTTAATGTCTTATTATTTAAGGAATAAAAAAAATATTTACATCATAATAATTTGGTTATTAGATGTTTATTTTTTTTTCAATTAAAAAATAGTTTTGATTTTTATTAAACGATAAAATACTTTTATTTTATATAAATTTTTAAATCGATTTTAATTTTTCAGAAAACTTCAAGTTATTATGAAATATGCAAAAATAATATCATTTTTAATATTTATATTCATTTTTCAGTTTTCAAAAGCTCAAGAAAATTTGGATACTCTACAGCATCAATTATATGAAATTTTGGAAAAAGAACAGTACGACACTTCAACTGTTGAATTTGTAGAATATGTTTTTTACGAAAATATTGATATAAATAATACTCGTGCTTCCGAAGCTGCTGCTATTGGTTTACAAATTGCAAATAATATTGGCGATTCTGTGCTTATTTCACGTATGCAAAATCTTAGAGGGATAAGTATTTTAAAGCAGAAAACCTATTTTATGGCAACTCAAATTTTCTTTGAAAATTACGCTGTCTTTCGAAAATACAATTCTAAAAAACAAATGGCTAATACTCTTTTGCTTATTGCTCAATCATATCTTGAGCAAGGTATTTCGGATATTGCCGGCGATAAAGTTTTTGATGCTTTAGATCTTTACAGCAAAATTGACGATTCTATCGGAATTGCTAAATCGTATTTAATTTTTGGTACTTCTTATATGCTTGAAAATGAGAATATTGCGATAGATTATTTTTTGCAAGCAAAAGCTATTTTTGCTCGATTTGCTAACGAACTCTATTTAGCAAAAACATATTCGCTTCTTGCTAAAGCATATTTAGAATTAGATAGAAGTGATTTATCAATAGAATATTTGTTTGACGCTTTGTCAATATTTAATAGCTTGCAAAAACAGTTTTATGTTGCCGAAACTTATGAAACTATAGGTGATGTATATTATTATAATGAAATGCTTAAACAAGCTCAAAATAATTATCATAATGCAAAACAAATTTTTATCAAATTTGAAGTTTTAAGAAAAATAACCGAAATTGATATAAAATTGGCGAGAGTGCTTTTTGCATCCGAAAATTATTTCCTTGCTGCTACTTTTGCCGATTCTGCAAGGTTTAATGCCGAGTTATTTAACGACTATGAGTTATTATTTAAATCTTATAAAATTTTAGCAGATGCTTATGTGCAAATAAATGATATGTCTAAAGCAGAAAAATATCGCAGCTTGTATGCCGAGGCTTTAATTAATTATTATGATGATAAAAGTTCAAA
>JAFGXO010000029.1 GCA_016936595.1 Bacteroidales bacterium
TCTGAAAATTGACAATACCAAAAAAGCTCTGGAAATTAGTGAGAAAAAATTTAAAACTTTATTTGATAATAGTAGTGATGAAATTTATGTACTTGATTTAGAGGGAAATATTGTTGAATTAAATCAGGTAGCTATTGATACTTTAGGATATTCGAGAGAGGAATTATTAAACAGTAACATTAGATTAATAAAAAATAATAAATATAAAAATAAGGTTAAAGAAAACATACAACGAATTATAAGTTTTGGTGAAATTACTTACGAAACGGAACATATTTGTAAAAATTCTAAAATTATTTCGGTTGAAATGAAAAGCAGACTAATTGATTATGCCGGAAAGAAACTAATTTTAAGTGTTGCTCGGAATATTGAACAGCGAAAAGAAATGGAAAAAAAAATTATTAGCACAGTAATTAAAACCGAAGAAAAAGAAAGAAAAAAATTTGCTGCCGATTTACACGACGAACTCGGACCAATTCTTTCCACTATAAAATTATATAGCGATTTATTAAAATCTAAAAATTTTGAAGATAAAAAAAGTAAAGACCTTATTAACGATATTGACGGATTAACTGATATGGCTATCTCTACTGCTAAGGATTTACAAAACCGAATTACGCCTACTATTTTACATGAATTTGGACTGGCAACTGCTATCCAAGAATTTTGTAATTATGTTAACAAAACAAAGCAAATTAAAATTGTTACCGATACTACTAATTACCTTCAAAAAGCTGAAAGTTTTATTGAAACAATAATTTTTCAAGTAACTAAAGAGCTAATAAACAACACATTAAAGCATGCAAAAGCACAAAATATTAAAATCGAACTTAAAGTCTTAAATAATCAACTAATTTTATTTTATAAAGACGATGGTGTAGGTTTTGATTTTGATGAAATAACTAAATCAAGCCAAGGACTTGGGTTAAACAATATCATCAATAAAGTAAAAACAATTAAAGGTGCTTGCGATTTTAACTGTAATGTTAATAAAGGAATGTTTGTTTTAATATCTATTAAACTTAACAACTAAACTTAATTAACATATACTAAAAAATATGACTTTAGAAAAAACTAAATATGGAAATTTTTACAATAATTATTGCCGACGACCACATAATTTTCAGAAAAGGACTAAGAACTGTTCTTAATGAAATACCTTTTGTTAAAGTAATCGACGAGGTTTCTAATGGTATAGAATTACTTAGGTCTATGAAAAAATATCCGGTTGATATTATTTTTATGGATATAAATATGCCTGAAATGAACGGAATTGAAGCAACAAAAAAAATTACAGAAAAATACACAAAAACGGCTGTAATTGGATTAACAATGCACGAGGAAATTGGCTATTTTAATCAGATGAACGAAGCCGGAGCTACCGGTTTTCTACTTAAAAAAACTACTAAAGAAGAACTTGAAGAGGCTATTACTACGGTTATGGAAGGCGAAAATTTTTATTCCAAAGAATTTATTAGTAGTCTGAATATTACACCTCCAAAAAAGAAGAAAATTGATTGTGAACTCTCAAATCGCGAAAAAGAAGTTTTAATTCTAATTTGTAAAGGCTTTTCTAATGTTGAGATGGCAAAAAAATTAAACCTAAGCCAAAAAACAATTGACGGACATCGTACTCATTTACTTGAAAAAACCGGAGCCAAAAATGCCGCTAATTTGGTGATGTTTGCTCTTAAAAATAACTTAATTGATATAAATTAATATTAAAATTACAATTCAACTATATATTTACATAAAAAAATTTACTGCTTTATTCTCACTTTTACAAACCGGTGTGTTGTAATTTGTGCTATTTTCTTTTTTAAAAAACACCTTATCTAAAAATCTGACAACAAAATTTAATAAGGTATTTCCCCCCTTTATAAAAAATTTTATTTTTTATCAATATTGTAAACATCTTTAAATTAGGGTTTTACGTTTTTTTATTTGAATTCAAATTATATTGATAACACTCTAATTTTAAGCTACTTAATTCAAAAAAAAAGGTTTTTACCCCATTAAAAAAGTTCTTAAATACCTCTACCAAAAGTGTTTTTTACATCATATTTTTGAACTGAATTTTAAAAAACAAAAAGTGAAAAACACAAAAATAATATTGGCAGATGCAAATGTATATTTTAGAGAAGCTCTAAAAACAACCTTAGAAGACATTGGAAATGTAGAGATTGTTGCTCAATTTTCTAAAGCTGTAAGTTTTTTAGATTACGTAGCATCAAACTACTGCGATATTATTTTTATCGACACAAATTTTGAAAAAGCAAAAGGTACTGACATTATTAAAATGGCATTACAAATAAACCACTCAGTTAAGATATATATTTTTTCTTCGTCGGAACAAAATTGCAGAATTTCTGAATATTTGGCTGCCGGAGCACATGGTTATCTTTCTAAATGCCGAAATAATATCAATTTATTAAAAGAAATTTTGATTAACAAAACCAACAAAATATTTATTTCTGAAGGAATATTTACAAATAATATCGAAAATACAAATTTTGATAAAAATTTAAAAATTAAAAAAACCATATCAATAATAGAAAACAACAATTAACAATATAAAACTTAACATCATGAACACAACAAAAAAAATTTTAGTAGTTGACGACGATATAGATGTAATAAATATCATCGAAACAATTTTATCAAATCAAGGTTATCAAGTAATTACAGCCAATAATAAAACTCAAGGGCTTGAAAAATTGCACTCCGAAAAACCCGATATGGCTATCCTTGATGTTGTTATGACAACCCTATTTGAAGGTTTTGAAATGGCAAAAGAAATACGTCAAAATCCTGATTTTAAGAATTTGCCAATTTTGTTACAAACTTCAATTTATGTGCTCGAAACTACCGAAAACGACATTATTAAAATTGCTCATGAATACCGTAAAACAATGAACGACAAAGAATTAAATGTTATTCTTGTACGTAATGCTATTACTCTCGAAGCAGGTATTGATTATATTGACGAAAATAAAACAACTCATTGGGTTCCTGTAAATGGTTTCTTGAAAAAACCCGTAGAATCTAAAAAACTTTTACCGGAAATTAAAAAACTTATAGGTTAATTTTTTTTTGGTTGTGCTTACTTTTCATATTCAAAATTCATAGTTTAACAGTTTAATATTTTTTTATTACAGTAAGTGCAACCATATTTATAATATAAAATATTCGAGTTTTACACATATATTTCATTAAATACAACTAAACTTTTTGAATTCTTAATCTTTAATAATATAAAAAATGCTACAAAATAAAGCAAAAATACTCGATAAAAATCAAATTTCAAGAGATAATTTAATACCAATTTTGCAAGAAATTCAAGAAAGAGAGGGTTTTCTTTCCAAAAAGGCTATAACAGAAGTTGGTCAAAAAATGAATCTTCCAACAAGTAAAATATACGGCGTTGCAACATTTTACAACCAATTTAGATTTGAACCTACAGGCAAATATCATATTCAACTTTGCAGAGGTACTGCTTGCCACGTTTTAGGTTCGGCTACAATTCTTGATGAATTTGAAAAACAACTTAAAATTAAAGCAGGACAAACTACCAGCGACGGAATATTTAGCCTTGAAATTGTTGCGTGCATTGGTGCTTGCGGTCTGGCTCCGGTTATTTCTGTGAACGGAGAATTTCATGCTAAACTTGAAATTAACAGTGTTAAAGAAATTATTAATTCTTATCGTAATAAAAGCATTTAAAATGACTCAAAATAACAAAAAATTAAAAAACTTTCTGATAAACAGTGTTTTAAACAATAATAATTCAGTAAAGTTTAACGACGAAGAAAAAAATAATCTTCAAATTTTAAGGGGAGAAAAAACCGATAAAACATTGATATATATTGGTGCCGGAACTTGCGGTTTAGGTGCCGGAGCGGATAAAACTAGAGCTAAAGCCGAAAAATTTTTAGCCCAAAATAATATTGACGCTCAAATAATTGAAACCGGCTGCATTGGTTTGTGTGCGTACGAACCAATTATGGACATTCATTTACCTGGTTTTAACAGAATTTCATTCTGTAAAGTTACTGCCGATAAAGTTGATGATATTTTGAAAAACATCTTTGAACTTAGCGTTCCTAATGCCGATATTCTTGGCCAATTTACTTCAGACAGCAGAGCTTGGGAAAATATTAATGATATTAATGAACATAATTTTTTTAAACCACAAAAAAGAATTGTATTACAAAATTGCGGTTTAATAAATCCGGTAAAAATTGAAGAATATATTGCCAAAGGTGGTTATTCGAATTATTTAAAAGCTATAAAAAAATATAAATCTACTGAAATTTGCGACATCGTTGAACAAAGTGGTTTGCGCGGCAGAGGCGGAGGTGGATTTTTAACCGGAAAAAAATGGAAATTTGCTGCTAATCAAGCCTCAGAACAAAGATATTTAATCTGCAACGCCGACGAAGGTGATCCTGGTGCTTTTATGGACAGAGCAGTTATTGAAGGTGACCCTCACCGACTTATTGAAGGTATGGCTATTGCTGCGTATGGCATTGGTGCTTCAAAAGCATATATTTATATTAGAGCTGAATATCCTCTTGCTATAAAACGTTTAAAAATTGCAATTGCACAAGCCCAAGAGTATGGTATTATTGGTGAAAATATTTATGACTCTAATGTTAATTTTGAAATTAAAATTAAAATGGGTGCAGGTGCTTTTGTTTGCGGCGAAGAAACTGCCCTTATTCATAGTATTGAAGGTAAAAGAGGAATGCCTCGCCCTCGCCCACCCTTCCCTGCCATTAAAGGTTTATTTGGTAAACCTACAATTATTAACAACGTTGAAACTTTTGCCAACGTGCCTGACATTATTAAAAATGGTCATCAATGGTTTTCGTCTATCGGAACCCAAGGAAGTAAAGGCACAAAAGTTTTTGCTTTATCCGGAAATGTAAAACTCACCGGTTTAGTAGAAGTACCAATGGGAACATCTTTAAGAGACGTAATTTTTAATATTGGAGGTGGTATAAATTTCGATAAAAAATTTAAAGCCGTACAAATTGGTGGTCCTTCTGGTGGTTGTATCACAAATGAAAATTTAGACATCGCAATCGACTATGATTCTTTAATTAAAGTTGGTGCAATGATGGGGTCGGGTGGTTTAGTAGTAATGGACGAAGACACTTGTATGGTTGATGTTGCTAAATTTTTTATGGATTTTATTCAACGCGAAAGTTGCGGTAAATGTATTCCTTGTCGCGAAGGAACTAAAAGAATGCTCGAAATTTTACAAAATATTACCAAAAAACCAATAAATAATTCAGAAGCTTTAGAACGATTTAACGGAATTCTTCAGCTTGAAAGAATAGCTCAAACTATCAAAGATACTTCATTGTGTGGTTTAGGACAAACTGCTCCTAATCCGGTTTTAAGTACTTTAAAATGGTTCAAACACGAATACGAAGAACATATTTTTGAACGCAAATGTTCAGCAAATATTTGTACCGAACTAAGAACTTTTAATATTAACGTTGATGCTTGCACCGGCTGCCATGTGTGTGTGAAAAAATGCCCCACAAATGCAATTATTGGTAGTCCCAAATCAGCTCATTTTATTATAGAGGATAAATGTATTGGTTGTGGAACTTGTCAAACCGTGTGTAAATTTGATGCAATTTCAATTAGTAAATAATTAAACAGTTAAATAGTTATCGAGTAAATCAGTTATCGAGTTATCGAGTTATCGAGTTATCGAGTTATCGGGTTATCGAGTTATTAAGTTATCGAGTTGTTGAGAAAATCAATAGTTATTTATAGAACAATTTGAAACCTGCAACTTGTACCCCAAAAGTCAACAAAGTGAATAAAAAAATCAAAATTATGAAAATAGAGATAAATAATAAATGGGTTGAAACTTTTGAAGAAGAAACAATATTAGAAGTTTTAAAACGCAACAATATACACGTACCCACACTTTGCCACATTAAAGATATGTTGCCTACCGGAGCATGTAGAATTTGCGTTGTAGAAGATGCTGATAGCGGAAAATTAATTCCTTCTTGTTCATTCCCTGTTTATGATGGATTAAAAGTTAAAACTCATTCTCAAAAAGTTATTAGTTCGCGTAAAACAATCGTAGAATTACTTCTTTCAAATCACCCCGATGATTGTTTATATTGTGTAAGAAATGGAAACTGTGAATTACAATCTTTGTCTGATAACTTGCAAGTTAGAGAACGCAAAATTCGTGGAAACAAAAATCACCATAAATTAGATTTATCAAGTTCAAGCATAATAAGAGACCCCGAAAAATGTATTTTGTGTGGACGTTGCGTTAGAATTTGCGAAGAAGTGATGGAGGTTTCGGCAATCGACTTTATTAATCGTGGTAACAAAACGGTTATAGGTACTACTTTTAACGAAGGCTTAAACACCTCAAGTTGTGTAAATTGTGGCCAATGTATTATGGTATGCCCAACTGGTGCTTTATCTGAAAAGAAACATTTTCCCGAAATTTTAAGCGCAATAAATAATCCTAAAAAACAAGTTGTAGTTCAATATGCACCAGCAATTTCTGTTTCTATAGCCGAAGATTTTGATTTTAAAGCAGGAACAGATGTTAATGGAAAATTAAATGCTGCTTTAAGAGCCATAGGTTTTGATAAAGTTTTTGATACTACATTTTCTGCCGATTTAACTATAATGGAAGAAGGAACCGAGCTAATTAATAGAATAAAAAACGGAGAAAAACTTCCTCTTATTACAAGTTGTTGTCCGGCATGGGTTAAATATGCTGAAGAATTTTATCCCGAATTTTTAACTAATATTTCTTCTTGCAAATCGCCGCAACAAATGCTTGGTGCAATTTTAAAATCATATTACGCACAAAAAAATAATATTAATCCGGCCAACATTTATTCGGTTGCAATAATGCCATGTACTGCCAAGAAATTTGAAGGACAAAGAGACGAAATGACAAATAATGGTTATTCAGATGTTGATGCTGTTTTAACAACTCGCGAATTATCTGAACTAATTAAAACTTTTGGCATTGATTTTAAAAACATCGAACCGGAACTAACCGATTCTCCTCATGGAGTTAGAAGTACTGCCGGAAAATTATTTGGAGTGTCCGGTGGTGTGATGGAAGCAGCTATTAGAACTGCCTACTTTAAATTAACAGGATCTGAACTTCTTAATTTTAAAGTAAAATCTGTTAGAGGTTTAAAAGGACGAAAAGAAGCAAAAATAAAAATTGACAATTTGGAACTTGGTGTTGCTGTTGTTAGTGGATTAGCAAATGCAAAAATTCTGTTAGAAGAAATAAAAAATGGAAGAGATGATTTGCATTTTATAGAAATAATGGCTTGTCCGGGTGGTTGTATTGGCGGCGGAGGTCAAAAAATTAATGCCGACGAAAATGCTCTTAAAGAAAGAATGAAAGCTCTATATATAATAGATGAAAATGAAACTTTAAAAGTTTCTCACAAAAACCCAGAAGTTATAGAATTATATAAGAATTTCTTAGAAGAGCCAAATAGTCACATAGCTCATAAATTATTACATACTACTTATAAAAAACGAGATGTTTTATTGTAAAATTTTTCATAGCCGTATAATTTAATTGGTTTAGTTTGTCCGTGTGTGGAAAATTTTCCGCACCGGACTTTAAAAAAAAAACAACAACATGCAAGTTAAACCTTTGGTATATACAGTAAAAGATAAATGCAGAGTTTGTTACTCTTGTGTAAGAGAATGCCCGGCAAAAGCAATAAAAATATCTAATGGTCAAGCAGAAATAATAACCGAAAGATGTATTGGCTGTGGCAACTGTGTTATAGTTTGTAGCCAAGGGGCTAAAATTTTTGAACGTCACGAAGGCGAAATATTTAGTCTTTTAAATAAATATCCTAAAGTTATTGCTTGCATAGCACCAAGTTTTCCGGCTGAATTTGATGAAATTGAAGATTATAGATATTTAGTTGGAATGCTTAAAAAAGTGGGCTTTTATAAAGTAGTTGAAGTTGGCTTTGGTGCTGACATTGTTGCTTTACAGTACAATAAATATTTAAATGAACAAAATAACACAACAACTATTTCGTCCGACTGTCCGGCAATAGTAAATTACATAATACAATATCACCCAAATTTAATAAAAAATCTTGCACCTATCCAATCGCCTATGGTGGCAACAAAACGTATTTTGACTCAAAAATACGGAGAAGATGTTAAACTTGTTTTTATTGGTCCTTGTATTGCAAAAAAACGAGAAAGTTCTGAGCTTGAAAATGTTATAACTTTTTTGGAATTACGAGAAATTTTAAAATGGAAAATTAAACCCGAAGATGATATAATTTTATCAGATTTTGATGATCCTGTTGCTGGTATTGGTGCAATTTTTCCTATCAGCAGAGGAATGTTGCAAACAATGGAAAAAAAAGAAAAAGTTGGCGATAAAGATATTATTGCAATAGACGGTCATAATCATTTTACAGAAGCAATTTTGGAACTCGAAAAAGGTGGTTTAAAAACTCATTATTTAGAGCTATTGTGCTGCGAAGGTTGTATTCAGGGTCCGGGAATGTCAAAAAAAGGTGGACGTTTTAGTCGTAGAACTTTAGTTAGAGAATACGTAAATAAAAAAATTAAAACAATTGATCAGCAAAAATGGCAACAAAATTTTGATGAATATAAAAATATTGACCTAAAAAGAACAATAGTTGCAAAAGACAGAAGGCTAAAACAACCCTCAAAACAACAAATTGAAGAAGTGCTTAAAAAATTAGGCAAATATTCTCAAAAAGATCATCTAAATTGCGGTGCATGTGGTTATAGTACCTGTGTTGAACACGCAATTGCAACAATAAACGGATTAGCAGAACTTGAAATGTGTTTGCCATATACAATCGAAGAATTACATAATTCGGTTGAACGTTTAAACGTAACAAATTCAAAACTTGCATCGGCTAAACAAGCATTAAAACAATCCGAAAAACTTGCAAGTATGGGGCAACTTTCTGCCGGTATAGCTCACGAACTTAATAATCCGCTTGGAGTTATAACAATGTATAGTAACATTTTAAAAGAAGAGTTTGATCCCCAAAATCAAAACTATAAAGATCTTGAACTTATTGTTGAACAAGCAGAAAGATGTAAAAATATTGTTGGAGGGCTTTTGAATTTTGCACGTAAAAATCAAGTTAAAAATCAAAAAACTAATATTTTAGATTTCACAAAACATAGTATCGAAACAATAATTTTACCCGAAAATATTAAAGTAGAAATTATTAACAACGCAACCGACAAATATTTTTATTTTGATTATGAACAAATGATGCAAGTGTTTAATAATCTTGAAAAAAACGCAATAGAAGCTATGCCCGAGGGTGGTAAATTAACCCTTGAAATTGCTCAAACAGATTTTTATTTAATTGTTAAATTTAAAGATACCGGATCCGGTATTTCAAAAGAAAATATTGATAAAATTTTTACTCCTTTTTTCACTACAAAACCTTTAGGAAAAGGCACAGGACTTGGATTACCATTAATTTATGGCATCATTAAAATGCACAAAGGAAAAATTGAAGTTGAATCTAATGATAAAATTGAAAACGGAGAAATTGGAACAACTTTTACTGTTTCAATACCAAGAAAATAATAAATAATTAACATTCAAAATATACATAAAATGACAAACAAAAAAAACATATTACTTGTTGACGACGATTTAGACCAATTGGAAATTGTGGGATTATACGTTTCAAAATTTGGGTTTAATCCAATAAAAATTGATAATCAAAAAGAAGCTGAAACTTATATTGAAAATAATAAACCCGATTTAGCTATCTTTGATTTAATGATGGAAAATGAAGATAGCGGATTTATACTTTCTTATAAGTTAAAGAAAAAATATCCTGATGTTCCGGTTATAATTATTACTGCCGTTGCAAGCGAAACAGGAATGTCTTTTGGGCTTGATAATGAAACAAATAAAACCTGGATTAAAGCTGATTTATATCTCGAAAAAAACATTAGAGAAGATCAACTTCATCGCGAAATGAAACGACTTTTAAATTAGTAACATGTTCATAGTTCATTGTAAACAGCTTTACTTTCTTCTATGCACAATGCACTATTCACAATGCACTCTAAACTATGCACAATGCACTCTAAACTATGCACAATGCACTCTAAACTATGCACAATGCACTATGAACTCTAAACTATGCACTATGCACTCTAAACTATGCACTATTCACAATGCACTATAAACTATGCACTATGAACTCTAAACTATGCACTATTCACTATGAACTCTAAACTTTATTATCATGGCAAAATTAAAAACCTTAATAGTTGACGACGAACCCGGAATAAGATCCGGGATTAGAAGAATTTTATCAAATTTTACAACTTCTTATCCATTTATTGAAGAAAACTTTGAATATGAACTCGAAGAAGCAGAAGATGGTATTATTGCTTTAGATAAAATAAAAATAAAAAAATATGACATAATTTTATTAGACAATAAATTGCCGGGCATCGAAGGAATTGAGATTTTAAATATCATCAAAAAAGAAGAAATTGATTGTGCCGTAATGATGATAACCTCTTTTGCTTCGTTAGATTTAGCCGTTAGAGCCACAAACGAGGGAGCTTATAATTTTGTGCCAAAACCATTTACGCCTGCCGAACTTCGTACGGCTATGGAAAACATAACTAAACACCTGTACCTTAAGCGATTAACTAAAGACGTTAACAAAGAAGAAAAGCAGTTTAGGTTTCAATTTTTATCAATAATCGGGCATGAATTAAAATCGCCTATTAACGCCGTAGAAAGTTATTTGAGAATAATTCTAGAACAACAATTAGGAAACAATATTGACGATTATAAAACAATGATACTACGTTCTATTGAAAGAATTAAAGGTATGCGTACTTTAATTTCTGATATGCTCGATTTAACTAAAGTGCAATCCCAAAATCAAAATCTGCCTAAAAGTGAACTTGATATTTGCTCATTAGCTAAAAGAATTATAGAAACTCTTGAACCAATGCAGCAACAACGAAACATCAAAATTTATACTGATTTTCCGGCCGAGTGTAATTTTTATTGTAACGAAAATGAAATCAATATAATTTTTAACAACTTAATTTCTAACGCAATAAAATACAATATTGAAAACGGTAAAATATTTTTAACAATAAAACCTGAAGAAAATCAAATAAAAATAATTACTGAAGATACAGGAATTGGTATGACTAAAGAAGAAGTTGATATGCTTTTTGGTGAATTTGTTCGAATCAAAAATAATCAAACAAAAAATATTGAGGGTAGTGGGCTTGGACTTTCAATACTTAAAAAAATAATAGAAAAATATCATGGAACAATAAATGTAGATAGTACACCAGATAAAGGGACTACTTTTAGTATAAAAATGTTTCACGCTGAAAAATAACACTTATTGTTACAAATAAAAGGACAAAAACATACAAGATAACCTGATAATTGACAGATAAAATTACAAAATCAATGTTTTCCCTTTAAAATTTTAATATCAATACTATAATTGAAATAGGTAGTATTAAAAGACGTAAATTGCAAATAATGTTTTTTATTTATTTTAAAATCAGCCATATATAAAACATGTTGTTTGCAAAAAAATAATCAGCTTTTGTTTTATTGCATTATCGCTAAAGGCTTAGGCTAAAAACTGGCGGACATTTAAAAGCGATTCTCTGTGGAAATATGACGAAGATTATTAGTTGTAATACCCTTCAAACTAACACCTTTCGTCCGCCTGATTTTAATTTTGTTAGCGGCTCTTTTCTTTCACAATTTCAATGTTGATTTGATTAAATCTTTCAGCCTCTTCATCAGGTACTTCATGTCCTGATTTCTCAAACCAAATGAATTTCTTTTCAGGGGTTATCGTTTTGCTCAAATGTTTTTCTGCCACTACACCAGGTAAGTTCCAGTCATATCGACCACCAATAAAATAAACAGGTATCTTTAATTCTATTATATGTGAAATGTCTGTTGTTAAGGCAATGCCATTCATTGGAGCCAAAGTGTAGTTAAATGCTTCAAACCAGTTATAGTTCTTGTAATCTTCATACATAGTTTCCGCTTTCTCAATTTCTTTCGCAATAGCTGTATCGTAAACGGTTCCTCTATATTTAACAACAAGTTCGTACTTGCTCAAAAAGCAATCCAACATTGTAGCACAAACAGTGCTGTCCATTTTTTCGATTAAATCCAACTGACTTAATGCTTTTGTATCATTCTTTTGTTGGGTTTGCTCTTTTAACCATTGCATAGAAGCGTCCCAGCTTTCTGACATACTAATCACCTGTGAAACACCAATGATTGAAAATTGCCATTTACAAATCCCGCAAGAAATATTTTTTCTATATTGAATTTCTTTTTAAGATATTGTGTTAACTCATGTGCAAAAGTTACTCCATATTTTCCTGCTTTTGCAAAAATTCCTATTGCATTTGATTTTCCAACCAGTCGGTTATAAAAAAATCACCGTCTTTTGGCTTTTTGCATATCAGTTAAGCAAAAGAAATCATCTTAGCCATGTTCAACAATTACTGCTACTTTATCTTGAACTTCAATTTGTTTCGTTTTTGCTATAGTTTATTCATTTTTTTTAGCTATGTAAAATCCATAACTATAATAGTCTTTATACTTCAAATATAAGCCAATTTCGGATTTGTTTTCTTCTACCACCTTTTTGGCAAGTTCCGAATTGTTATTTCTGTCTAAAAACTGTTGAAATCTTGCTTCCATTGGCTTGTAATAATTTTCAATCCAACTGTCTTGTGCTAAATAAAAATATCCGACAATAGTATATCCGTTATCTTCTAATATTTTCATTTTGTTTGAAGCAATATCAATTCCAGGATATTCTTGTTTCCAAAACGTTTCTATTTCTTTTGGTCGTAAATTTGTTATCCATGTAATTTCACTTACAGCCAAATAACCGCCTTTTTTGAGATTGTTTTTCCATTTTTTTATTCCATTTTCAAATCCAATGTTATAAATTGCACCTTCCGCCCAAATAATGTCCAATTCTTCATTGTCAAATGGCAATTCGTCCATTGACTTTTCAAGTGTTTTAATTTCACTTTTAAGTTCTATTTTTTCTGATTTAGCTTTTAACTCGTTTAGAAATTCAGGAAATAAATCTATTGCAGTTATTTGTCCGCTTAGTTTTTTGGCAAGCGAAATAGTTTGTCCTCCCGAACCGCAACCAATATCAGCGATTTTCAAATTTCTGTCATTTGGAAAATCCATAAAATCAAGTGCTTTGAGTGTTTCCTTTTCACTTCCGGGACCCTGTCTTTCTGAATTTTTATGCAAGTCAATAATCAATTCTAATTCTGTCATTTTTTGTTAATTTTAGTTGTACAACCGGATAGCACAAGCCCACTAAGAACCGTATCCGGAATAACTGTTAGTATTCAAGAAAAGTGGCCACTATTATTCACTAAAAGTGTACCAGCAAAAGTAAAAAAAATTAGTTATTACTTTCATAA
>JAFGXO010000169.1 GCA_016936595.1 Bacteroidales bacterium
GATTTGGAAGAACAAATGAACGCCGAAGACGAATATTTGGCAGAACTCACAAAACGAGATAATGAAATCAGTTATTTTAAACAAGAATTAGAAAAGACAACAGGAGAATTGGAACAAGAAAGAGAATTAAGAAAACAAAAAGACAAAGCCTTGGGTGAAAAAGACAAAATGATATTAGATTTAGCCAAAACATTAAAAGACAGTGGCAAATCGACCGAAGAAATTCAGAAATTAACAAATCTATCAAAAGAAAAGATAGACAGTCTATAACCTTTAAAATTCAGAGATATGAAAGGAGTAAACAAACCGCATTAAAAGCTGAATTTTTTGCAAGTCAAGAGATTTTGCTTGCACAGAAACGATAAAAAATCTCAAAATAAACTGAAATGGACTTGAATGATGAAAACCAGGCACTTAACATTAGGCTTGATGCAAGCGATTTGGAGCATTTTTGCTTCACCTACGGCTTCGCAAAAAATGCCCCAACCCGCCTGCCCAAGCCCATTTTCGGTAAGTATTTCGGGAAATTTATGTGCCGAAATGATTTTAAAAGAACATTTTAATAAATAGATTTATAAAACCCTCATTGATAAAGTCATTTGGCTTTGCAAAAAAAATTAAACTGATGAAAATACTTGCAATAAACGGAAGTCATTCAGGAAAAAGAGGTTACACTCATTTTTTAATTAAAAAAATATTTGAAGGAGCAACAAAGGCCGGAGCTGATTGCGAAGAAATTACTCTTGCAAAATTAACAATAAATATGTGCAAAGCTTGCGGTGTTTGTAACACAGAAAAACATCTTTTAAAATGTATTTACGAAGAAAAAGATGATGTTGCGATGATTTTTTATAAAATGCGTGAAGCTGACATAATCGTTTATGCAACACCTATTTATGTTTTTAATATGTCGGGTTTAATGAAAATTTTTATTGATAGAATAAATTCAACCGGAAACAGTAGCGATTTAAGATTGTCGGAAAGTGGATTATTTTTTCATCACATAAGTAAAGATATTTATTCAAAACCTTTTGTAACATTAATTTGCCACGATAATTTTGAAAATGAAATGTCTAAAAATGTTGTTTCTTATTTCAAAACATTTTCAAAACTTTTGGAAGCTCCACAAGTTGGAACAATAATTCGCCGTTCAGGAAAAATTACCGGACAGGGTAAAAGTAAAGAAAAGGAAGAACAATATCCTAAAATTTCAGAAAGCTATAAAGCAATTGAACATGCAGGAAATGAGCTTGTTATTAAAGGAAAGATAAGTAAGAAAACACAAAAAATAGCAAGTCAGGATATTATTCCTGTTCCGTTTTTTAGTATTTTGAAAAAATTCAAAGGTTTTAAGAAAAAAGCATTATCAAAATTAAAAATGTAATAAAAATAATATTGTTTTTATTATAATCAACTATAAATGAGGCTGTTATTTTAACAAACACTCGAACTAAATCAAATTTTCATTTTTTTTTTAAAACATAACATCTTTAAAAACAAAATACTTACAACTTTTAGTAATATTTATTTAATAAGTTTTTAAATAAAAAAAAAGAAATTAAAAATCAAAATTTAACTCCTCTTTTTTTATGTATTAAACCAATTATTTTCGACTGCAAAAATAATTTTTATCTGCTTTATATTCGTATTTTTTGAGAGTATGTCCCATTTTTTCTTTTTTTGTTCGCATATAAAATTCGTTAAATTGGTTAGGTTGAATTTCAATAGAAACAGTATCAACAATTTCCAATCCGTAGCCTTCTAAAGCTATTTTTTTAACAGGATTATTAGTCATTAGTTTCATTTTTTTAACACCAATACTTCTTAAAATTTGAGCACCAACGCCATAATCACGCTCATCGTCATTAAACCCAAGTTTAATATTAGCTTCAACAGTATCGTAACCTTGTTCTTGCAATTTATACGCATTTATTTTATTAAATAAACCAATTCCCCTACCCTCTTGATTCATATAAATAACAGCACCTTTGCCGTTTTTTTCAACCATTCTAAGAGCTTCGTGTAACTGGTCGCCACAATCACAACGTTTAGATGCTAAAATATCACCAGTAACGCACGAAGAATGCACACGAACAAATATTGGTTCGTCAGGACTCCATTGCCCTTTAAAAATAGCGAGATGCTCTAAACCTGTACTTTTTTCACGAAACGGAATAAGCTGAAACATACCATATTCACTTGGCATATTAATTTGTTCTCCACGTTCAACAAGGCTCTCTGTTTCAAGCCTATACGAAATCAAATCTTTAATGGAAACCAATTTCATATTAAATTTTTTGGCAACTTCAACAAGTTCGGGTAAGCGTGCCATAGTGCCATCTTCGTTCATTATTTCAACTAATGCACCGGCAGGAAAATGTCCGGCTAAACGAGCTAAATCAACGGTTGCTTCGGTATGTCCGGCTCTGCGAATAACGCCATTACTTTTTGCTTTAAGCGGAAAAATATGTCCCGGACGCCCAAGCTCTTCGGGGTTGGTGTTTACATCAGCAATTGCCTGTATTGTCATTGCTCTGTCGTAGGCAGAAATTCCGGTCGTACAACCTTTACCAATTAAGTCAACTGAAACGGTAAAAGGGGTTTCGTGTAAAGAAGTATTTTTACCAACCATAAGCTCTAAATTTAACTCATCAGCACGTTCTTCGGTAATAGGCACACAAATCAGACCTCTGCCATGTGTAGCCATAAAATTTACTTTTTCGGGAGTAATAAGTTCAGCCGAAGTGATAAAATCGCCTTCATTTTCGCGGTTTTCGTCGTCAACAACAATAATAATTTCGCCATTTTTAAAAGCTTCAATAGCTTCGGGTATAGTGTTTAATATTATGTCCATTTTTAAAAAGTTATATATTTATACTGTAAAACAGTTAACCAATCAACTCGGTTAAACTATTATTAAGTTTATTATTAGTTTATAATTTTGTATTTCTTTTTGATGGGTCCCAAGTACTGTTTTTTACGCCGATAATTGCTTTAAAAAAACCAAATACTAACGCTAAATTCATAGAAATAAAATGAGTAACCAGTCTAAAAAATCCAATATTAATATTGATTTTTTTTAATAATAAATCAAAAATAGGCAAAATAAAGAACGCCAAAATAAAAATTAGTGATAATTTATACAACAAAATTTTGAATAAAAAAACATTAGAAATTAAAGCAAAAATAAAGATAAAAGGAGCAGTCCATCTGATAACTTTGTGTGAAATAAACGAAAAACCAGATGAGCTAAAAGGTTTTAAAATCAATTTAGAAAAAATTCTTAAATTCTGAAAATTACCTGTAGCAATTCTAACTTTTCGTTTAAATTCTTCTGAAAGTTCAATGGGTAAATTTTCTTTTGCTTTTGCTTGTTTGTTAAAAATAACCTTGCCATTTTTCTCAATAATTTTCATGGTAATATAAAAATCATCTACTAATAAGTTTTCAGGAACTTTAATAAGTTTTTCGGCTCTAATTGCATATAGTGCTCCGTAAACACCAATCACTTTATGCCAAATGAGTCCTTCAAAATATTTGATTTTCATTTCTCTATTCATAAAAATATCTTCTTGTTGAGCAATTCCTTTAGCCGATTTGTGTTCATTTATTAGAATACCTCCAACAATAGAAATTTCTGGTGTTTTAAAATACTCAACGAGATGAAAAATAGTATCTGGTAAAAAGAAAACTTTTGCATCAGTAGAAATAATAATCTTACTTTTAGATTGTTCTGTTATTTTATTGATTATTTTAATTTTACCATTTCTTTCTTTAAATTCAACTAAAAACAGATTTTTATATTCTTCTTGTAGATTTTTAATAATATTATTCGTACTGTCAGATGAATTATCAGAACCAATAATAAATTCAATTTTATCAAGGGGATATTGGGTATCGAAAACAGATCTGATTTTTTTTTCTATTACATCTTGTTCGTTATACGCAGCCATAATAATAGAAACATTTGGCAATTCATCTTCGGCAGAAAATTTGTCGAAGTTTTCTTTTTTGCCTTTGCCTAAAAAATTAAGTATTGCAGGAAAAAAAACATAGGAATGCAATATAAGAAAAATGGATACCCAAAAAATTATTTGCCACACTAAAATCATCTATAAATCGTTGTTTATCAATTGCTTACTATAAAAATCAAACAATCTTTTTGCAATTGCGAAATTATCAAATTTTTCCGAAACAAAAACTTTTGCATTTTTTCCTATCTCATTTATTTGTTTTTTATTGGTAAACAGATAGTTAACACTTTCGATAAATTCTTGGGGTGTATTTGCAACAATTACTTCTTTTTTATCAGCAGCAGATATGCCTTCTATGCCAATGCTTGTTGTAATAATAGCTTTAGAAAGAGCCATTCCCTCAATTATTTTAATCCTCATTCCACTACCCGAAAGTAAAGGCACAATCATAACCGATTTAGATTTTATAAATTGGTGAGCATCTTCTACTTCGCCTACAAATTCAACATTTTTTTTATCAACTTTTTTTATCAACCATTGAGGAGCATTGCGTCCTGCAATATAAAATTTAACTTTAGGATTTTGTTCAGAAATTTTATCCCAACAATTATCTAGAAACCAGAGTATTGCTTCTTGATTCGGAGACCAATCTAAAGAGCCTATATGAAAAATTGAATTTTCATCACAAGTATAATCATCTGATTTATAGTTATTTATATCAACTCCGGTTGGTGTTGTTAGTGCCGGTTTTGTGTTACCCATTGCTTTTAGTTTATTTTCGTCGCGTTGGGTAATAGGAACAATAAAATTATACTGATTAACAAAACTTTGCTCAAACTTTTTGAGTCTTTTTGTTAAACTTTTTAAGTAAATTTTTTTAATTTTATTGTTTGTGTTCTTAGTTGTACGTTCCCAAATTTCATGTTCAATATTATGAGCTCTGTATGATATTTTTGCATCAGAATAGCTACGAATAACATCTAAATATGGTAAAACATATAAGCCTTCGAACTGAATAATATCATAAGAATTATGATTTAAAACTTCAATAATTTTTTGTTTAAAACCCTCGTTGATAAAACGTTGTGCATTATAAGGAAGTTTAGAAAACAGGAAATTTTTAACTAAATCAACTTTATTAATATCGGTATTAAGGTAATAGTCAACAAAATTTATTTTTTGAGTATATTTATCAGGAATGTCAGTTACTTTAAAAAAATGTTTAGATGTATTAATTGTAAGAATATCAATTTTTTGTGCAAATTCAGACAAGCTATACGCCAACGATAATGTAGCAATAGCACCACCATCTTTTAATGGATAAGGAAGTTTATTAGTAATAATTAAAATATTCATGTTAAATTTTTACGTAAAAAAATCATATTTTATAAATTATACTTTTTTTTGTAATTTTTTTCTTAGTTTTTTATATTGCTGACGTCGCAAAAAATTTGGAGTGATAGTTCTAAAAATTTTCTGAAAAAATTCAAGATAATAATCATAATTAAGCACCACAGAATCTCTCGAAGCTTTATAAAATAAATAAAATTCGAAAGGTAAAAAGATGTAAACGGCTAACCATATTCCATTAAAAGGCGTCATTACACCATCACGAGCAAATTTTTCGCCAAGAGTTAAAATCACATAAAATGTTAATATAAGTAAAACGGAAATAATTGTAGGTAAGCCAAATCCGCCTTTTCTAATAATTGTTCCTAAAGGAGCCCCAATAAAAAAGAAAATAAAACAAGCAAATGCAAACACATATTTTTTATGTTTAGCAATCTGATGCTCTGCAAGCCATTCTCTGCGGGATTCAAATTCTTGATAAAAAACATTCATTCGGTTGTATAAATTTTCGGCATTTGTAACCGATAATTTTAGGATTTCTTTTTGTCCTTGCAACGGCAAACTACTAAAAGCACTGTCGGTGTCATAAATTATCTTAAGTTCGTTGGGAGGAATATTATTTAAAACTTCTAATTTATCGAAATAAGTAACTGAATCGGTAGAAGTTCTGAATTTTATCTGACTTTTTAAAATATCATTATTAAGTATTATTTTTTGATAATAATCTATTTTATCTTCGTAAGCTAATTTTAATGAATCAATTTTGATATTTAATTGCCTCATATTCAATATATTATAATGCTGACTATACAAAGACATATCAGTTTCTTTGTAATCAAACCCTTTTAGAGGGATTATTACAACTTGTTGGTTGAATTTATCTACATGATAAGGATATTTAAAATCATCAGGATCTGTAACATCTTCATTTAATTCTTCGTACTGTTGACCATTATAAAGATTAATTATCATAAATTTTAAATTATCGGTAACTTTTACAGTTCCGGAATCGGCAGTTAAAACAAACCTGTTTCCAACATAATTTAAGTGATCGTAAATTAAAAAGTCGTACATCATTTGCGATGATTTACTTTTAGCTCCAACTCTAATAACGTATCCTTCAACATCATAATTAAAAATTCCTTCTTGGATACGTAAAGAAGGGTGTTGTTGCCTAATGCTTGCAATAAGCGAATATGCTTTTAGGGTAGCGTAGGGAAAAATATTATTGGCAAAAAAGAAAGAAAATATAGTAAAAATAACAGCCATTGTAAAAACAGGCGACATAATTTTATATAATGAAATACCGGCTGATTTTGCAGCCGTAAGTTCAAAATGTTCGCCCATATTTCCAAAAGTCATTATTGAAGCTAACATTACGGCTATTGGCAAAGCCATTGTTAGGTTCATTAACGAAAGATAATATAAAAGTTCGAAAAAAACTTTAAACTGTAATCCCTTACCAATTAAGTCATCGGCATAAAGCCAAATAAATTGCAAAATTAACACAAAAATTGTGATAAAAAGCGAAGGCAAAAGTAATACAAAAAAAGACTTTAAAATTAACGTATGTAGTTTTTTAATTATCACTTTTATTTTGAATTATTATAGCGTTAAGTAAAGCCTTATATTAGTAGATATTTCAAATTAAATCATCATTAATGATAAAAAAATATTATTTATCGTATCTTCCTTGTGTTCTTTGGGATATCTCTTCTTGGTCGTTTAGCAGTAGCATTTGGAACATTTTTATATTTGTTTCGCAGCTCATAACTTTGGGGTAGTTTAAAACCAACTGGTAAAACAAGCTGATTATTAGATAATTTTTTAAAATCATCAAAAATTACATCATCGCTAACCACATCTTTATTCCATTCAATATATGTACGTTTCATTTGAATAAGAATAACTTGAATAAATTCCTTTTTTTCTTCTTCATCTGTCATTTCAATGGCAATTTTTATCATTTCGCCAATTATTCTGCCGTACTGACGTTTTTGTATTCGTTTTTTAATCAACGGAATAGCTTCGGGTTTAGATTTAATTTCATCTTCGGGAATTATTTCGTAAGGGTAATCAACATCAAGTTTGTGTCCGGACATCATTGCCAAGTGGTTCCACAAAACTTTTTTATATTCGTCAATAAATCTAATCTTTGGATTTAAAATTTCCATTGCTGCAATTATTTGTTCTGCAGCTAAATTTCTTTTTCTTCTATCTTCAATAGTTAAAGCATGATTAACAAGTTTATCTATATTTCTACCATATTGCGATAAAACTACTGATCCTCTTTGAGTATTGTATTCCAAGCCTTCGCCGGTAACTTTGTCTTTTACGATATTTTCGTCCATAATAATATTTTAAAATTATAACTGAAAAATTTAATTATTAATATTTCAGCCTGTAAAAATAGTTATTCTTTTATAAATTTAAAAGTATTACAAATATTTATTCGATGATTTTAAATTTAAAACCAGATAAAATATTGATAATCAACCCGTTAACAACACAAAATGTTTAAAATTTATTAATTTTTAAGATTCAATAATTTTTAATTGAGCAAATTTAAGCAGCAAATTTTTTTGTCCGGCGTCACCAAAATCAACGGTAGCCTTTGTTTGCGGAAAAACTCCTTCGATTTTTAAAACTTTGCCTTTCCCAAATTTTGCATGAACAACAGTCATACCAACCGCAATACCTGTTTTATCATCTTTTTCTCTGCTTTCTGAAGTGTCTAATACAGGATTGCTCTTAATTTTTTTAAGTTTTTTAGGTGCATGAATATCAATTTTGGGCTGTTTTGATTCATTTTCAATAAAATTAATTTTTGCAAATGTACTATTATTTGAAAAATTTTCAAAATCTTGTGAAGTATCGTCATTAATATATTCAAAATCAACATAATTTTCGTCTAATTCAAAAATAAATCTGCTTGGATTTGCATCTTGAAATCGCCCCCATTTCATTCGCTGTTTTGTATGCGTAACAAAAAGCTCAGCCTCGCTTCTGGTTATAGCAACATAAAATAATCTGCGTTCTTCTTCAATTTCTTTAGGGTCGGTAATGCTTCTAAAGCTTGGAAACAAGCCTTCTTCAACCCCACCAATAAAAACAGCTTTAAATTCAAGTCCCTTAGATGCATGTATTGTCATCATGCTAACTTTTTCAGTATCAGCATTATCAGAATCCTGATCGGTAGCAAGAGCAATTTCTTCAAGAAAATTTTCTAAGGATACTTTTTCTTGCTCTTCAGTTTCTTTTTTGTCAACGTATTCTTGCACAGCATTTGTAAATTCCTGAATATTTTCAAATTTACTAATACCTTCGGGTGATCTATCCTCAGCCATAGATCTTTTAATTCCGGTTTTTTCGAGCACAAAATCAACAAATTCTTTTGCGTTAAGCTCCTTAGCTTTTTCGGTTAGAGAAATAATTAAATTTTTAAATTTGTTTAATAAACCAATTGTGCGAGAATTAAAAACTGCCCCTAATTTGTGAGTTTGTAAAATTACGTCCCAAGTTGTAATATTATTTGAGGAAGCCAGAGCAACTAATTTATCAACAGTAGTGCCACCAATGCTTCTTTTAGGGAAATTAATTATTCGTTGAAGAGCCTGATCATCATTTTTATTTATAACTAAACGCAAATAGGCTACTATATTTTTTATTTCGGCACGTTGATAAAATGAAATAGAACCAAAAATTTTATAAGGAATTGAAAATCTTCGCAAAGCGTCTTCAAAGGCACGCGATTGAGCATTGGTGCGATAAAGAATAGCAAAATCGTAAAAAGTAAAATTGTTTTCTTTTTTTATTTTAATGATTTTTTTAGCTACATAATACGCTTCAGCTCTGTCGGTTAACTGTTCAACAACTTTAACTTTTTCGCCAATTTTGTTATCTGTAAAAATTGTTTTAGGTATTCTATTTTTATTTTTTTCAATTAAACTATTGGCAGCATAAACAATATTTTTAGTTGATCGATAATTTTTTTCTAATTTATAAACCTTAAGTTCAGGAAAATCGTTTCTAAAATTTAAGATGTTTTCAATTTTAGCACCTCTAAAAGCATAAATACTTTGAGAATCATCGCCTACAACACATATATTTTGAAGTAATCCGGATAATTTTTTTATAATTAGATACTGAGAATAGTTTGTATCTTGATATTCATCAACGAGAATATATTTAAAAATGTTTTGATATTTCTCTAATATTTCAGGAAAATCGCGAATAAGAATGTTTGTATTCAGAAGCAAATCGTCAAAATCCATAGCAGAAGCCTTTTTACATCTCTGCTGATATAATGCATAAATTTTACTTGTTTCGGGTCTTTTTAAATTAATATCTTGCTTTTGAATTTCTATATTAGCTTGATAAGCAGAGGGAAGCACCAAATTATTTTTTGCTTTAGAAATTCTACTATAAATTTCATTAACAGGATATTGTTCTGGATCAAGTTTAAGATATTTAATTATTTCTCTGATTTGTTTTTTAGTATCTTCGGCATCATATATTGTGTAATTAGAGGGATACCCGATAAAATCGCCGTCTATACGTAAAATTTTTGAAAAAATGGAGTGAAAAGTACCCATCCAAATTTGATTTACTAATTTTTTTTCGGTAAGAGTAGCCATTCTTTCCTTCATTTCGCGGGCTGCTTTATTTGTAAAAGTTAAAGCTAAAATATTTGAAGGTTTAATGCCGGAGTTTAATAGATGAACTATTTTATATGTTAAAACACGAGTTTTTCCTGAACCTGCACCTGCAATAATTAATTGAGGTCCGTCGGTATTTATTACTGCTTCTTTTTGTACTTCGTTTAATTCTAAAAGATAATTATCAGACATTTGTATAAATATTGTTTGTGTTGAATTTTATTTATTTTTCAATAATTGAACTTTGTAATGATGAAAAAATAACAATAAATTATTATTAAAAATTTGTAAATTTATTTTATTTTTACAACAGGATTATCTTTTTTATTAACAAGTGAAACTCCGGCAAGAACAATTAATATTGAAACAACTTGCACAATTGAAATATATTCGCCATCAATAAGCCCCCACCCTATAGCAAAAATTGGAATTAAATAAGTTACCGAGGCTGCAAATATTGGAGTAGTAAATTTAATTAAAGTATTAAAGATAATAACTGCGATAAAAGAGCCAAAAAAGGCTAAAATTAGTAAAGCCCCCATACTTTCCCAAAAAAACTCCGAAACGTAAGCCGAATGTACGTCGCTGGATAAAAGATAAAATATAGCAACCGGACCAATAAAAAGAAAACTTAATGATGAGACTGAAATTCCGTCAAGATTATTTAATTTAAATTTTATTTCGTTAGTGTTAATTCCGTAAAAAAATGTTGCTATCAAAATAATTACAGCTCCTATATTCCAACCGGAAAAAACCGATGAAGAGCTTTTAACAATTAAACCTAAAGTACCTAAAAATCCAATTGTTATACCTAGAACATTTTGCCATTTTGCTTTTGTGCGGTATAAAATTAATCCTACAATTAGAACAAAAATCGGAGTAGTACTATTAAGCATTGATGCCAATGTACTGGTAACAATTGTTTCGCCGTAAGCAAACAAAAAAGCAGGGAAAAAATTACCAATAAATCCTACAATAAGCAACTGTTTTATGTTTTCTTTTTTTATTTTTTTCAGTCTGTTTAACGAAAGTGGCAAAAAAAACAAAAAAGCAAAAGAGATTCTTAGTGCTCCGGATTGATAAGGAGTAAAAGCTAATAAACTTTTTTTAATTAAAATAAAAGATGCACCCCAAATAAACGAAAGGGTTAAAAGTGCAGTCCATTGCCATATTTTTTTGTTTAAGTCCAAATATTTACCAATTTTGCAAAGTGAGTGCAAAAGTAACAGTTTTTTGATATGGCAAAAAAGAAAATTATTTTAATGGAACATATATGGTTAGTATTATCAATATTAACCGTAACCTTATTTATTTATAGTACAATAGTTCAGGGCTTTAAAGACAGTTATATACTGTTAATTTTTTCAGGAATTTCGGCGTTAATGTTTTTATGGCGACGCAACCTACGTAAAAATGAAGATAACTCAAACTAATAATTCATTTTTTTACGCAAAATTGTTGTAAGAAGATTTCTGCCTCGGTATAATCTGGCTTTAACCGTACCTATTGGTTGATCAATTTTATCGGCAATTTCTTTGTAGGAGAGCTCTTCAAAAACACGTAAGATAATTACAGTGCGTATATCTTCGGGTAAAATGTCTATCAGTTTGCGAATATCTTGCTCATGTTGTTTAATTATCATCTGACGTTCAGGGTTAGGTTCGTCTGATTCTAATTCAATAAACCAGTTAGTTTCTTCATTAACGGGTTCATCAATATTAACCGGACGTTGTTTGTTCTTTTTGCGTCTTAAAAAATCTATGGCATGGTTAGAAGCAATTTTAAAAAGCCAGGTACTAAATGAATGAGTTTCGGCATACATATCCAAATTAAAAAAGACTTTTGAAAAAACTTCAATAGTTAAATCTTCGGCATCGGCATCATTTTTAACCATTTTATATATCAAGAAATAAACTGCACGATTAAATTTGTTCATTAAATCTTTAAATGCTAATTCGTCTCCTTTTTTGGCTCTATTAACCAATAAAAAAATCTCTTCGTTAGGGTCTAAATTCGATTTTTTGTTTACTTCCATATCATTTCCTTTTTCTTGCTTGCAAAAATATAAAAAATTAAATTTAGAAACGGCTGAAAAATATCGTATAAAATTTCAAAAAACAATAATCCTTTCTGATTCAGCTTTTTATTTACAAAGGACAAAACTACAGAAAAAAACACGAACCTAAAAAATAATATTGAAGAAACTAATATTAAATTTTTGTTAAACACTAATAAAGCTATTGAAAGAGCCAAAAAAACGACTCTTGAAAACACCTCGAGTGAAAGTAAAAATTTGTGTTTAAATTTATAATATTTACCGGTAGTAAGATGACGAATTTTTTGAACAAACCATTGTTTTGTTGTTTTTTTTGTTTCTGAAATAGTAAAACTTTGGGGCGATAATTCAACTTTTAAATTTTTTCTGTTTGCATAATTATTTACAAATAAATCGTCGGAGCCGCTTAACAAATTCATTTGATTTGCAAAGCCCTTATTTTTAACAAACAACGATTTTTTATATGCCATATTTCTTCCAACAGCCATATATGGAATTTTAGATATTGCAAAGCTCAAATATTGTAATCCTATTAAAACTGTATCTGATCTAATTATTTTATTTAACAATCCTTTTTCTTTTTTATAACCACCAAAACCAATAACAAAATCTGTTTTATCATCAAAATTTCTAACAATATTTTCAATCCATTTTGAACTTTCAGGTTTACAATCAGCGTCACTAAAAAGAAGAATTTCTGTTTTTGCGGCTTTTATTCCAACATTAAGAGCTGTTTTTTTTCCGTGTTTAAATTTGCTATCGTACCGAATATTGGTAACGTATAAATTTTTATATTTAAGCTGAAATTCAGCCAAAATGGTTTCGGAATCATCAACCGAAGCATCATTAACAACAATTACCATAAATTTCGGATAATCTTGTTCTAAAAAAAAGCTTAAATTTTTTTGCAAATTTTCCGATTCGTTACGTGCAGCAATAATAACAGAAACTTCGGGCTTATCGTTATTAATAGTTTTGGTTTTAAAAAAAACAACTCTTAAATAAAAAAATGCAATATAAAATATCTGAATTACAGCAAAACCTATAAATGCAAAAAATCCCCACTGAAGTATCTGGTCTATATTCATTGTAAAAATATTTGTTTAAAATATTATTCTATGTAAAAAATATAACTTTTAATAATTTTATTGTTAATATTATCTATTGCTGTTATGTTCAAAGTATATTCTCCAGAATCAGAAAAAACTAAGAAACCGGAATATAATTTTTCTGAAGAATTATTTATTTGATAATAAATATTTTTTACGCCGGTATTAAAATCGGTTGCAGCAATGAATAATTTTGTGCCTTTTGGATAAACTAATTTCTTGTTAGATAAGAATGATTTATATGAAAAATTGACAAAAATTTCGGGAGGAGTAGAATCAACTTTAACAAAAAAATCGGCATTTCCCATATTGTTTACTTGATCAAAACAAAAAACAGATATTTTATGATATCCTGGTTCAGAAATTGAAAATTTATCGGCATAATCAAAATTCTGACCACCATCAATTTGGTATGTAATATTTTTAACACCTGCTAAATCATCAGTTGCAGATAAAATGATATTGGTTTTAGGAGAAACAAATAAAGTATCGAATAATTTCACATAAGGATCTGTTAATCTATACTTTACAATGGGAGGCTCTAAATCCATTTGAGAGGTGAAATATTTATTTGAAGAAGTACTGTTCAAATCAAAAGGGGTTTTATTTCCAACATTATCTTCGGCGTAATAATATACTGCAACGTTATCTTGGCCAGAAGGCAAAAAGAAAGGATTATCATACACTTGCCAATTTTGTTTGTCTAAGGAATAGTAAATTGCTTTTACCCCTGATTTATTATCTATTGCCGAGATTTGCATTTGAGAGCGTCCGGAAGTGTATGCTTGACCATTAATGTAAACAAAATCGCCCACTATTTCGTCAATAACCATTGGAGGAGTTCTGTCGATATAAAATTCGTAAGATTTTACATCTTCAACGTTATTAACATTATCTTGTGTGTAGTAATTTAAAACGTGTCTGCCTTCATTTAAAACTCCAACATTTATGGGAGCTGAATAGATTTTTTTTGGTTGATTATCAATATAGTAGTAAGTTTTAGCAGCTCCACTAAATGCATCTTGAGGTTTTAGAGTAACTTTACAATCAGGTCCAACAATGTTTGCCTGATGATTACCAATTATAACTAAATTAGTCAATGGGCGGGTTGTATCAATAGTAAAGCTCACCTCTTTTTCCGGCTCATCATTACCGGTGTTATCAATAGAATAATATTTTATAACATAAAAAACACCATGTTCAAATATTAAAGTATCATGCAAATATTCTTCGTAGGGAGCTTGATTAATTGAAATATATGTTTGTGAAATACCGGACAAATTATCTGAAGAACTAAAAGTAATTTTTAAATTTGCACCAAAATAAAGTGTGTCGGATTTATCATAAGAAGTTAAATTATTTACAATTTTTGTTTCGGGAGGTTTACTATCGGCGTAAATTTCAAAAGAAACATTTTGTTTGGGATACACTGTTTTTTTAGAAACCGTATCAACTGCCCATGGAGAATAAAAGATATTAAGTCCCTCATTTGCAAGATAAACAGGATTTGTTGTATTTGGAGTAGTATGACTAATCAATAATTTTCGTTGGGCATTTGGTTCTATACTCTCAGAAATTTTAAAATATAAAGGTAGCGATTTGTTAACAAATATTTTTCCGGTTGTATCTTTATAAATTTGAGGGTGAGAAATAATTTTACTTTGCGAAAAACTAAAAAATCCCATAAACAAAATTAAAATTATAATCACAATTTGCTTCATATTATTGTATTTAAAATCAGCGATATAGCTTGATAAAGATGTATAAAAAAATAAATTTTATTAACAAACAAAGATAATTTTTTTTACGAAAATTTTAAATTTTTTTTCATATAATTACTTCTTAAATAAATAAATCGGCAAT
Source organism: Bacteroidales bacterium (assembly GCA_016936595.1). Taxonomy (GTDB): domain Bacteria; phylum Bacteroidota; class Bacteroidia; order Bacteroidales; family JAFGUD01; genus JAFGUD01. The sequence goes on from JAFGXO010000169.1 coordinate 15,011, forward strand.
AACAAAAACAGATAATATTAAACTTGCAATACCATTAGTAGTTCCAAAAGCCAAGTTTACTTTACTAAAATCATTAGCTTTAACTAAAGTATGCTGATAAATTAACATTGCAATAAAAATAATTGAGCCTATTGATAGCAACAACGAAAAATTATTTTCAAAAACAATAAATAATAAAGTTAATGCACTAAATAAGTGCAAAATTGATGAGAGTATGAGTGCTTTTTTTTTACCTAACATGACAGGAATTGAATTTAAATTATTATTTTTATCAAAATCGTAATCTTGCAAAGCATAAATAATATCAAAACCACTTACCCAAAATAAAACAACAACAGAATACAAAACAGGAATTAATTCAAAGGTTGCAGAAACGGCAAGGAAGGCTCCAATTGGTGATAAGGATAAACCTATACCCAAAACAATATGACTTAATGAAGTAAATCTTTTGGTGTAACTGTATCCCAAAACAACAAACAACGCCACAAACGACAAATAAAAAACTAACTTATTGATTAAAAGCGTGGTAGCAATAAAAGCTGCCGACATTATTATTACAAAAATAATGGCATTAAGCGGTTTTATTTTGCCTGCTGGTATTTCTCGATTTGAAGTGCGAGGATTATTTTTATCAATTTTTCTGTCCAAAAACCTATTAAATCCCATGGCAGCACTTCGGGCAAAAATCATACATAACACTACATATATCAAAATATCAAAAGTAGTTTCATACTTTATATACGCTAAAAAAAAACCAATAAATGCAAATGGCAGAGCAAATATTGTATGACTAAATTTTATTAACTGAAAATAATATTTTATCTTTTGTAACATTTTTTATCTTTGTATAAATTAATTTTTGGAGGGCAAAATTATGAAAAAGATTGGTCTAATTATGACTTTTATTTACTCTTTTATTTTATTAATTGGGCAAAATGCTAATTATCACTGGTTTGAAAAAGACGGAAAATTATATTATAATAAAAATACACCGGCTTATTTTTGGATTTCAACCAGTCCAACCGACACAACTCAAGACGTGCTATTAACAAGCCAACGTTCGAAAAAATATATTAATCCTATGTATTTTGACTCAGATGGTTACAATACTTTTAGAAGCGTATCTACAATCGACACAACAACAAATTACACTAAGCAAGCAATTTTTAAAATATATGTAGATGGGCTTCCCCCTGTTCCTAATGCCTATTTTATGGGAACACGAAAGTATTATTCACGCGGAAAATCGGTTTACGGTCCGGGTTTAAAAATTAAACTATCAGCGGTGGACTATAATTCGGGCTTAGACAAAATTATGTATTCAATAAACAATAACAATTATACTGTTTACACAACACCTGTTGAATTTTTAATCGAGGGTGAATATTCTTTTAGTTATTATTCAATTGACAATACAGGAAATGCAAATAATATAAAAACTTACAACTTTATTGTTAAGAAATAACTTTAAAATTTAAACAACAATTAAAATTTACTGCTAATTCCCATAAATTGGCTTATAAAAGACGGAAAATCATCTAACAGCTGATTAACTTTAAAAACGTTAAACGATGTTACATGATCAAGTAATTTCTCGCCAAAATCTTTTATTTTTTTATTATTGTAAGTTTTTCCTAACTCTACAATTTTTTCTGCAAAGTTTTTAATCATTATAAATGATAATCCTCTTTGAATATTTTGATATATTGGCAATAATTCTTGTTCAATTCCTTCTTGAATTTTTATAATGTAATTATCAACAGAAGTTTCTTTTTTATTAGATTGTTCCTTGATTATAATACCGGCATCTTGAGCTTCGCCCTCAAAACGGCTAATAATAATCATCACATTTTCGTTAGCAGGAAAAACTCTTACCAAAAAGTTATCATAATTATCAGAGAAGAAAAACTGTGATGTTTTTTTATTATATTTTGAATTTAAAAGATGCGTTCTAAACACCGACAAAGTACTGTCTTTAAAAATATCTTCGAGTTTAGAAACTCCTACCTCCCGTTCAGGAGCATCAGGAAAATGAATTTCTAATATATTTTCATCATCATCAAGCAATATAATATCATCGGGTATTTGTTTAACTAACATTTGTTTGAGTTTAATATTTGCTTTATAGTACCTTTCGGCCTTTTTTTGTTCTGTAAAATCCTGAACAATAATTATTCCGCCAATAACTTCATTATTTTTTATCCATAAACGATATTTTTTAACAGTAACCGAAACAAAAACTACTTCTTTTTTTGTTGGTATTTCATTTCTGAGTTTAATTATTTCTTCTTTACTTTCAAATAAATAAATAATTTTTTGAACTGTATTTCTATCAAAAATAGAATTAAGATGTTTATTATTAATTTCAACAGAAGTTTTATAAAAAATTTCGGCGAATCTCTCATTTACATTAGAAATTATAAGATTTTCGTCAAATTGCAAAATACCAACAGGAGTTTGATTGAAAACTAATTCATATTGTTTTTCATTACTTTTAGAAATAAATTCTGCTTTTTTACGTTCTTCAACTTCTAATTTTAATCTCTCATTAGCATGTTTTAAAACGTCAGCAGCTTTTTTTCTTTCGCGTGAGCGATAATAAATAAAAAGCAAGTACAACAGAAATAGTAAAAAGATTACAACAACAAATATTTTTGTTCGTTTATACTGTTTATTAGCAAGTTGCAACTTTTCTTTTTCCGAAATCATTTTAAGCACTTCAATTTCGGTTTCCTGATTTTGTGTTTCTAAGTTCATTTGA
>JAFGXO010000170.1 GCA_016936595.1 Bacteroidales bacterium
AAAAATAAATTTAATAATAATAATTATGGGACCACTTTTTCCACAAGATATAATTTCTGAACCTGTTAATATGCTTATTGCTGTGTTGATTGGTGCAGGATTTGGCTTTTTTTTAGAAGGAGCCGGTTTTACAAATACCCGAAAATTAGCAGGCGTTTTTTATGGATACGACTTTGTAGTTTTAAAAGTATTCTTTTCTGCCGCCCTAACTGCTGCAATTGGCCTTTTTTTAATGAATTATTATGGAATTATTGACCTACAATTAACATTTTACCCTGCAACATTTTGGATACCAACTTTAGTTGGAGGAGTAATAATGGGCTTAGGCTTTATTATTGGCGGTTTTTGTCCCGGTACCAGTTTTTGTGCTGCCGTAACCGGAAAAATTGACGCTATGGTTTTTGTTGGAGGAGTTTTTCTTGGCATTTTAGCCTATGGCTTTACTTACAATACACTTTTTGCAGATCTAAGATTAAAAGGTAATCTTGGACGTGCAAATATTGCCGAAGCAATTGGTGTTTCAGACGGTTTATTTATTTTATTTGTTACAATTATTGCTATTGTTGCCTTTTTTGTTGTAACTAAAATTCAAACTAAAGTTAATATAAATAAATCTGCCGAATTTTTACAAGATTTAGGTATCAAAAAATAAATTCATTTTTTTTAATAATATCAATATGAAAAAAAGAGACATATTATTTTTAGCAATTCTTCTAATTGGGGCAATTTGGTTAGCTTTTTTGCCTAACAAACGTTACGATTTTGTTGAATTATCGCCCGAAGAACTTATATATAAAACTTCTTTAAATCATTACTTTACAACCGATGATGTTGCAAAAATGATGATCAAAAAAGATCCTTTACTTATTCTTGTTGATATTAGAACTAAACCCGAATTTGAGGATTATGCTCTGCCCGGAGCAATGAATATTCCTTTTGATAGTCTTTTAAGTAAAACTTATCGAAGATATATCGACCAAGAAGTGTATAATGTTGTTTTTTATTCAAATGGAAGTTCATTATCAGATCAGGCTTGGTTTATTCTTACTCGATTAGGTTACCAAAATCTTTATGTTATGCAGGGTGGTTTAAATTTATGGATTGAAACAATTCTCAGACCTATTAAACCTGCCGATTTTGCTCCGCCTCACGATTTTGATATTTACAACTTTAGATTGGCAGCAAGTAAGCATTTTGGTGGCGGTATTTCGGTTGATAATTCTTCAAGTGATGTAGCAACTCCTGTAATTGAGGTGCAACAAAATAACACAACAAGTACCGGTGGTGGGTGCGATTAATAAAAATATTTGTTCAATTTTCAAACAATTATCAATTATGATAAAAAATAATATTATTTGGATTGGGGTAGTAACTTTTATTTTGGGCTTTTCAAGTTGCTCAAACGACAAAAAGGAATTTAAATATTCTGTTCCCGAAGCTTTTGAATTTGCCCAAAATGTAAAATATTTAGATATTGAAACAGTTGTTGATATTATATTGTCTTACGATACAATAAATTATATTTTTGTAGATGTTAGAGAACCGCACGATTATATTAACGGTCATATAATGAATGCCATTAATTTACCTCTAAAAAGTTTAAGTGGCAACAACACTAAAATATTTTGCCAAAATGATTTAATTTATCTTATTTATGGATATGATGGATCGCAAGCTGCTATGGTATATACATATTTAATGCAACTTGGGATAAAAAATGTTGCCCCCCTTGGAGGTGGTTACGATTATATTTATAACAATATCATCAGTAGTTTTAATATAAAATCAGCTACTTATGATGACGAGATTGCAAAATATAATTTTGCTAAAATTGTTTCTGAAACAAGCGGCTTAGGTAAAGCCGATGCAAATGGAAACTCATCTTCGGCTCCGCCACCAACAATCATTAATGTTCAACAAACAGATAATGTTCAGAGTTCGGGCGGCTGTAATTAATTCTCTTTTAGATAGTATTTTTTTATTGAAACTTTTTTTAAGATTGATTAAAAATTAGAATAAATGAAAGTAAAATATTTTATTATTATAATACCATTTTTGATGCTATTGGCTTCATGTGGTTCCGGCGGTTCGTGTAAGGTTACTATTGAGGCTGGAGATAGTGTAATTACAAAAAATTCATATTCTTTATTGGAATTTATTGATAAAACAGGCAATATTGTTGAAAAAAACGAATTTCCTTATCTTGTAAAAGCTTATGATTTATATATTCGTTTAAAGGAATATCTTGTGATAGATATTAGAACTCCTGAAGAATATGCGAAGGGACATATAGAAGGTGCTTATAATGTACAACGAGATAGTTTATTATACTTTTTTGAACATGAGGTGAGTCCTTCGGGATATTCAAAAATTGCTGTAGTTGACGATAATGGTCCTGTTTCTTTATATGTTTCTACTCTTTTAAGATTTGCCGGCTACAATGCTTATGCTTTAAAATATGGTATGGGAGCATGGAATAATAAATTTGTTGGTAATATATCCTCTTATATATCAAATAAATATGCAAGTATTGTTGAAACACAAAACACTGTAAAACCTCATTTGAATGATATTCCCGAATTTAATTCTGATAATATTCTTCAATTTATTGATGATAGAGTTTTTAACTTGATTGCAGAAGATATGTCAAATATTATTATTTCGCCCGATGTTGTTGTAGCTAATCCTGACGATTATTTCGTTCTTGCTTATTGGCCCGAAGAAACTTACGATGCAGGTCATTTTCCCGGAAGCGTTCGTTATACGCCTCGCTTTGATTTATTACCTAATTCGTTTTTAGGAACTTTACCTACCGATAAACGTATTGTTGTTTATTGTTACACAGGACATCATGCTGCTTCGGTTGTTGCTTATTTACGTTTAGTTGGATATGATGCGGTTTCATTTATGTACGGAGCAAATTCTTTTATGAGCGTAAAACTTACCAACGCATCGCCCGGAACAGCTGTTTTAGATGTAAATACTTTAACTAACGTTTACCCAATTATCGAAGGACAATACAGAACATCAAGCGGTCCCGGAAGTGTTAGCGATAACAGTACTGATGCTCCACCAGCTGCGGTTATTCCTGTGCAACAAAATAATAATCAACAAAATGGAGGTGGAGGTGGCTGTGGGTAGTTATTTAACTCTCAACTTCAATTTGAAGAATTATTTTCACACTTTTAAAAATATTTAGCTTATTTTTGTAAAAAATTAAACACATGACATTAAATTACATATTACTCGGTATCATTGGAACTCAAGAAATTCTGATAATTGGTTTAATAATCTTATTACTTTTTGGTGGGGCTAAAATTCCTCAACTAATGAAAGGGCTTGGACGTGGGGTTAAAGAATTTAAAGACGGCGTTAACGGTTTAGATGTTGATATTAACGATGATAAAAAAAAAGCTGATAAAGACAAAGATAAAACCGAATAATGCACGAAGAAGTTCACCAAGTTAGTAACCGACAACCAAATAAAAAGAAACCTAACAGACAAATGACTTTTGTTGAGCATTTAGACTCATTCCGAAGTCATTTGATAAAAGGAGTTGTGGCAATTGTGTTATTTTCAATTGTCGCATTTTTTTTTAAGGATTTTATCTTTAATCAAGTTATTTTATCGCCCAAAAGAGCCGATTTTTTTACAAACAAAATGCTTTGTAAAGCGGCTGATTATACATCTACTCAGGCTTTATGTATAAATCAAAACGACTTTAAAATAATAAATATCGACTTGTCGGGGCAGTTTAAAGCTCATCTTTTGGTATCTCTAATTTTTGGCTTATTAGTGGCTTTCCCGTATCTTGTTTTCCAACTTTGGCGATTTATTAAGCCGGCTTTAAAAAAACGTGAATTTGTTTATTCCCGTAAAATGGTTTTTTGGGTATCAATATTATTCACTATTGGTGTGCTTTTTGGCTATTTTATTATTGTACCGCTTGCTATTAATTTCCTTTCCAATTATAGTGTTTCTGCTCAATTAGAAAACACAATAAATTTTTCTTCTTATTTTTCAACTCTAATAACTACTGCTCTTGGGTCAGGCTTAATTTTTGAAATTCCAATAGCCTCTTATGTTTTAGCACAAATTGGAATTATTGACGATAAATTAATGAAAAAATATCGCAAACATGCAATTGTACTTGCTTTTATTTTGTCGGGTATTTTAACACCTCCCGATGTTTTTAGTCAGGTTTTGGTTGCTTTTCCAATTCTCGGCTTGTATGAATTAAGTATATCTATCGTAAAAAGAGTTGCCAAAAAAAAAAGAATTAAATTAGAAGTTTAATTTATGTATCTTTGAACAATTCGTTTTTTAATCCTGTATAAATTCAAAATAATAATTTTAACTGTTTTTTGCCGATTGCCTATAATTATTCTGAAATGAAATATAAGTATCTTAAAAATATTGTTTTTGTGTTTTTACTGTTTTCAATTTCATGTAATATTAGTAATAAAAATCAGAGAAGTTTATATATTTGGAATGCTGAATTATCTGTAAATCAATTAGATATAGATTTTTTTGAAAAAAATAAAATCGATAAGTTGTATATCAGAATGTTTGATGTTGAATGGACAAACAAACCTGAGCCAATTTCAATTTTGAATTTTTCGGGTAATATTCCTTCTAATATTCAAATTATTCCGGTTGTTTATATTAAAAATGAAGTTCTGAAAAATATTCAAACTGCCGATTTGCAAGTTCTATCAGAAAATATATACTATAAAATTAATCAAGTTTTTTCCGAAAGTTTTATTAATCATAATATTTCTGAAATCCAGATAGATTGTGATTGGACTGAAACATCACGCGATAAATATTTTGAGTTTTTAAATTTATTAAAGCAAACTTCAAAAAAAGAACTTTCTGTTACAATCAGATTGCATCAAATAAAGTACCAACAATCTGCCGGTATTCCGCCTGTTAACAAGGGTGTGTTGATGTATTATAACATGGGCGATGTAACAAATCCTTACGAAATTAACAGTATAATTAATAATGATATCGGAAAGCAATACATTAACAAAAATTCAAGTTATCCAATAAAATTATCGTTAGCATTGCCTGTTTATTCGTGGTCGTTGTGGTATGATTGGACAAACGATGTAAATGTATTGTATAGCATTAATGTTAACTCTATTAACGACGTTGATTATGTGGAACTTATTGCCGATAATGTGTACAAAGTTACAAATGACACTGTTATAGACGAACAATATTTAAGGGTAGGGGATAAAATCAGGCTCGAAGCAGTAACTTTAAACGATTTATTGGAAGCTAAAAAAATATGTGAGCCGGTACTGCATAGAAATAACGAAATTATTTTATATTCGTATAAAATTAAAACCTCAAATTTATTTAAAAATGAAATACTTGAACAAATATTCTATTCTGATTAAAGCTTTAATTTTATGGGTTTTGGTTGTTTCCTGTGGTCCCGGTCCTTATTTTGACGAAACTCGTATTCAATTGTATCATTCTTCAATAAAAATATCTAAAAGTCTGTATCCTTTTTTTTATTCACCATATATTTTAAATAGCAATTTTTCGGAATTTGACTTAGAATCATATTATCTCCCTTATGAAAATATAGAAGAGTGGAATATTTATGCCGGTGGTGGGTTTGACCTACAAGTTATTTATGATTTTATTTATAACACTCCTACAGAAAAATTGTTAGATGCTGATAATTTTGATAATGTGAAAAATCCATTTGCCAAAAAATTACTTTTGAATAATAATGAAAACGCAGTTAGATATTTGGGTTTTGCAAAGAATGTTGAAAAAGAACTGAATAATTGGGTAAGATGGGATCAGGTTTTTGACGTGCCTCAGATAAATAAATTAATTGAACGAGCTAAAAAAATTATTTTAGTTACCGATGACATATTTTTAAAACAAAGATACGCTTACCAAATAATTGTTATGTATAGATATTTGAATGATTATGCAGAAGCGATAGATTTTTACAATGAACAATTTCAAAATATTTCGCCCAATGATGAAAGTATTATTAAATATTGGGCTTTGTCGCATGTGGCTTATTGCAAGACGAAAACAAGTGATTCACCTAAAGAAGCCCAGAAAGATTTTTTGACAGTTTTTTATAATGTTGATTTAAAGAAAAAGTATATTTTTCAGGTTATAGATTTAAATTTTATTCAAGCTTTTTTTGACGAATTAGATGAACAACAAAAGTATGCTTATTTAGTGCTTGAACAACTAAAAAACCCAGGTAAATCTTTAAAATATTTGCCAAAAATATCAGATATTGACGCCGAAAATCAACTCTTTATTCTGTTAATGAACCGCGAAGTAAATAAAATTGACGATTGGATATTATCTCAAGCTTATTTCGATTTTTATTACTCTAATAACTCTTCAATAAAAGATGATTCTATTTACTTAATAAAGTTTACTGAATATACTAAAAAAATAATGCAAAATTCTTCCAACGATAAAAAACAAATGTGGAAACTTATGCTTGCTCATTTGTATTATTTGCAAAATGATGAGTTAAATGCAGAAAACTTTATTAATCAAATTGATACAAATTTATTAGATGATACCGAAACTAAATTGCAATTTCATATAGATAGATTGTTAATATCTTCAATAAAGTATGATCAATATAACTCAAACATGGCTGAAGCACTTTATACGGATTTGAATTTTATTTTGTCTGATACATTATATGACTTTAGTCAGTCAAAACTATTACAAAGTGTATTTAAATCATTGTACAATAGATTTTTAAGCATAGGAAATCACGAAATAGCTGCAGTTGTTATGGCTTTTGTTGAATCTTCTTATTTTGGATATTCTTATTCATGGTGGTCAATTAATTCTCCAAAATTATTTTTAGATAAATATGCAAATTTTACTCAAGTTAAACAATTTATGGATATTGTTAGCGTTACAGGAACTAATAATTTTGAAAAATTATTATTAAAAAATTACAAAAATGAGTACAATGATAATGAGTTTTACGATTTACTTGGAACAATAAAATTAAGAGAAGGCGATTTACAATCTGCATTAGAAAATTATAAAAAAGTTAATTTAAATTTTTATGATGACTATCCTTACAGTTCTTTTTTAGGTACAGACCCGTATAAAAATAAATTTGTTACAAATTATTATGATATGATTGACGAAAAGTACAATCAAAAAGCTTATTTTGTTCAAACTTTGATTGATAAAACCAATCAATATAATATAACCACAGGAGTTGAAAAAGCAAATATTGCTCTTGAATTAGCTAACGCATATTTTAATATGAGTTATTTTGGGCAAAATTGGTTATACGATTGTTATGGTTGGAGTGTTTACGGCGAAAATCTGTACTATTCCGAATTTAATACCGAAGTTAACCAAAATTATAAAACATGCTCTACAGCTTTTGAATACTATGATGCAGCAATAAATTTATTCAGAAAAAAACGCGATAAAGCACTGGCTTATTATCTTGCAGCTTCGGTTTACACAAAAGTTTATTCTTACGATCCTGATAATTATTGGTATTATTCATATAACAGATATAACAATAAAGAAAACACATATTTTAACACTTTTAAATCAAAAATACCCAAATTTTTTGACTTTTATTTTGGTAGTTGTGCTTTTTAATACGAAATATTAATAAATGATTAATTATTTCACTTAGTTTAGCAGTTAGGTGAAAACACCTTACTGCTGCCAAAATTTGGTTGTAGTAGTGTTTAAAATGATACTAATTTTATTCCTGTTTTTCCCATTTCCAAACAATTAGTTCGTTTTTTCTATTCTCCAAATAATCTTCAATATCTTTATTTGTCCAATTTACTAAATTGCCTTGTTCGGTATATATATTACAATACATACACGATGATATAGGTATTTGTAAGTCGTAATAATATTCTTTTTCCAATTTATATTGGTAAATTTTACTACCCCAGTAATAATCATTTACTTCTAAAGAGTCGGTCAATGTTTCTAACCAATCCGGCAATGAATTTTTTTGGCTGATTTTTTCACAGCTCCATAAAGAGCTGATAATTAACAATATAAATAATGTTTTTTCATTGTATTTTCATTTATTTTTTTAAAGCTTCATTTTCAGTTATATTACTCAAACCATTTTCTTTTTTTAAAATATAATAATAATGTGCCGCCAATAATAATAATAAGTCCCCAAAACATAAAATATCCGTATTTTAATCTTAATTCCGGAATATTTTCAAAATTCATTCCATAAACACCTGCAATAAAAGTTAAAGGTATAAAAATTGAGGCAAAAACTGTTAAAATTTTCATTGTTTTGTTCATTTTATTACCAATAAAGGAATTGTATGAATTTAATTGATCAGCAATTAAAACATTATATAATTCAATAGTTTCATTTGCTTGAGTTAGCAATTCTAAAATGTCGTTAAAAAATTCTGTGTTTTCTTTTTTAATAAATGATTGTTCGGAGATTATAGCTCTTAAAATAAGTTCTTTAACTGGTCTAACTTGCATTCTTAAAAAACCAATTTCAGTTTTAAGCATAAAAATATGTTGTTCAATGTTAGGTTTTGAATTATCGAAAATAATTTTTGCTGTGTTTTCAATTTGTTGTCCTATTTTTGAGATAGTTTGAAGATAATTATCAGTAAGAATATCAATTACTGCAAACATTAAATAATCAACTTTTTTGTTTCTAATTCTGCCAATGCTTTTTCTGATGCGTTTTCTTAATGGATCAAAAATTTTTGTTGATTTTTCTTGAAATGAAAGAACTATATTTTCAAAAACAATAATTGATATTTGTTCGGCTTCGATGTTTATTTTTTGGTGGTTGTAATTAACTATTTTTAAAACAAATCCTTTATAATTCTCATATTCAACGTATTTGGGTATATGTCCTGTATTTAAAATATCTTCCATAAATAAATTGTTGATTGAAAAAAAATCTGAAATTTCTTTCATTTTTTCAACATCATGCAGTCCATAAATATTAATCCATGTTACATAGTCATTATTAAGTAGTTTTTTGCAATCGGATATTTTGTCAATATTTTTTTCAATTATGTTATTATTATTGTTGTATGATATTATATTAATTGATGTTTTGTCTATTTTTTTATCTCCTAAAAAAGAAATATT
>JAFGXO010000030.1 GCA_016936595.1 Bacteroidales bacterium
AATTTATTACCATATCTGTACGATGTAATTTATTATGATAAGAGCAAAGAACTTGCAGAATTAACAGAAAAATGTTTAAAATTAGAAACATATTTTATTAAAAACATTGAAAGCAAAATAAACGGTAAAAAATAGTTGTTAAATTTTATTGTTTTTTATCCCGCTTTGTCCTTGCGAGCAAGAGCGAAGCAATCTCTGCCTGTTATCGGTTTTTTTTTAATGTCTGACAAAATTGTCAGATATTTTAAGTTGTTTAATTTGATTGTTTCAAGAGCTTACTTTTCGAAAAAAAAATATTTTTTGAAAAAAACATTAGAAATATTTGAAAAAAATAATATTTTTGCAAAAAAAATAGTTATGCTTTACCAATTGATATACGTAAGTAAAAAAAATGTTCGGAAGAAGAAATCATAAAAATCCTCGAAAAATCCAGAGAAAAGAACAAAGATATTAATGTTACAGGAATGTTATTGTACACAAAAGACTCTTTTATTCAGTGTATTGAAGGCGAAAAAGATGAAGTAACTACTTTATATGAAAAAATTAAAAAAGACGAACGTCATTCAAATTCTATTTTGATTTCTTATAAATTTATAAAAAAGAGAGATTTCCCTTCTTGGAATATGGGGGAGAAAAAAATCAATATAGAAAATACTGATTTTATGGTAGATATGTCTGATGCAGAAAAAACTATTTTAAGCAGCATCTTAAGCGGTAAAGAAGAAACAAATGCTATTGAGGTTATTAGAAAGTTAGCTTCTATTGCTTAGTAAATAGTATTTGCTTTGCATTTTTAAACACATTTAAAATATTAAGATATTTCTTGTTTCTTTTTTTTATTATAATTGTAAGTGTCTGTTTTTTAGTTTGTTGCAAGCCTTGTGATGAACTATTAAATTAATCATTTTATACTAAACTGTTTTTAAATTTTGTGCATTATAAGTTCATATAACACTAAATTTTTCTGTTTTTGTATTTAAAAAAAGTGTGGCAATACACCCTTCCAAAGTTAGCTTGCTTAAGTAATTATTATAAGCGTTTATGTGAAAAAAGTTATACCTTTATTTTTTTTAAGTAAAAATACTTATTGTTTTATTTTGCTTTATAAACGAGTAAAAACACCCACAACTACCCTCTAAAGTAATCGTATATTATAGAGTTATCTCACTACTAAATATACGGCTATGAAAAAAAATACTTTTACTCTGACCCTTTTATTTTTCCTTTTAATATTCTTTTCTTCTGTAAAAATATATTCGCAAACAATCAACGTTTCCGATAATGTATTTTTTAATGTAAAAGAAAACACAAGTTTGGTTATTCCGGGAAATTTGAATATCGGAGATGGAACATCAGGTGTTGTAAAAATGGACGGAGACTTATTAAAGGTGCTTGGTTCTTTATTTGTAAATGCCGGTGCCGAATTAGAATATACTCAAGGTGATTTAAACATTGCTACTTATACTTACGATGATAATAGCATTGTTACTTTTGATGGAAATAATCAAACCGTAATGAACCACGATTACGGAAATCTTGTTTTTGAAGGAACCGGAACAATGTTAATTTCGGGAGATTTTGAAACTCCAACAACCTGCAACAATTTTACTGTAAACAATACCGGAAATTCAGTTTTAATTTCTGAAAATAAAGCAATTACTGTTAATGGAACATTTACAAATAATGCCGGAAATTCAGGCGTTAAAGTTGTTTCCTCCGGCTCAGGTGATGGTTCGTTAATTTTTTCAACAAGTGATGTTAGCGGAACAGTTCAGCGTTATTGTTCAAATACTCAATGGCATTATATTTCTGCTCCAATTAATGATGCTCCTACTTCAATGTTTTCTTCGGGATATTTTCTTGCATGGGACGCAACTATGCAATGGAACGGGCTTGGCGATTACGAGCCTTGGTACACATACTCAGGATCTGAAATGGCGGTTAGTAAAGGATACGGATATTTTTCGTCTGATGATGTTGTTTCGTTTGAAGGCACAATGAATGTTGCAGATTATACTCAAACATTATATAAAAACTCCGGCGGTTTGGCAGATAATCAAGGTTGGAATTTAGTAGGAAATCCTTATACTTCGGCCATAGATTGGGATTTAGCTGTTGACGACGGAGCTGTTCCTGCCGGTGCCGAAAACGCAATTTATCTTTTTGATGATGATAATGGTAATGCACAACAATCAAATTACAGATATTATGTGCCTTCTTCGGGTGGTACTTATGGTGTTGGAACTGCCGATGCTACAAATAATATTCCGGTTGGCCAAGGCTTTTTTGTAAAAACTAATACTAATAATGTTACCTTAAACATCAAAAGTTCATACAGAATTCATAACACACAAGATTTTTACAAATCGGTTCAAACAGGTATTTGTAGAATTAATTTTTCGGGAAATGATTTAACCGATCAAACTGTTTTACGCTTGGTTGATGGTGCAAATTTAGGTTTTGATGCAAAATTTGATGCACGTAAACTTTATGCTACTAACGAAAATTTTCCTCAGGTTTATTCTTTAAATACTGATTTTAATAGCGTGATGGCTATTAATTCTATTCCAAATGATTTTGAGCAAATGAAAATTCCTATCGGAATAAAAGCATCTGCCGGATATTATTCTATTTCGATAGCTGAATTGAGCATTTACGCCGACAATATGTACTTTCTTGATAGTAAAAGAGATGTGAAAATTAGTCTTAATAATGATTTTAACTATCAATTTTATTTTTCGGGAGGAATTGAAAATGACAGGTTTTTTATAGTTTTTTATGATGATGATAAAACTATTCAAGATGATTTTACCGATCAAACTTCAATAGTTATTTTTCCAAATCCAACTTCTGATATTTGCACTATCTCAAATCTTAATACAAATTCAGAAATTATTATTTCAGATGTTTCCGGAAAAACCCTTTCTCGTTTTTATTCTTCAAATTCTAACGAACAAATCAATTTGTCAAATTATTCAAGCGGGATTTATTACGTAAATATCATTTCTGATAATCAAAATATTACAAAAAAAATAATCAAAAAATAATCCAATAACAATCTGTTAATTAACAACTTAAATCTCATTGCTATGAAAACTTTAAAAATTACTCTATTTATTATTTTTGCAACAATTTTCTTCAGTATAGATTCTTTTTCTCAAGGAATTAGTGTAAACACCGATGGAGCCGATGCCGATGCTTCAGCAATGTTCGATATTCAATCTACAGCAGGTGGGCTACTTATACCTAGAATGACTGCCGCACAAAAAGTCGCAATTGCTTCACCTGCTACCGGATTGTTGGTTTATCAAACCGATGATGTTACAGGCTTTTATTTTTACAATGGTGCTGAATGGACAAAATTATCTGATGATACAAAAAAATACAGCACTATTGCACAAGCAAAAGCAGCTTCAGGGGCTGATAATGATTTGTGTTATGTTATCGAAGCGGAAACTTTTTATCGTTACGAAACCGATGCCGGTGCATTTGATGCAAATGATAAATGTGTGCTTACTACAAACGATGGAGGAAACACAAGATGGTTTGGGATTGCAGGAAAATATAATCGTAATGATATTTTTTTAGAGCCAATTCAACACTTAGACGCAACAAGCGGGTCGGCAACTATTACCGAATTAAGTGAAATTTATTATATTGCAGGGGCTTCTACGACTACCACAATTACAATACCTGATGCTGATGAGCAAAACGAAGGTTGTTTTTTGAGATTGTATAAAGAAAGTGGAAACGGTCCAATTATTATTCAAACAGTTAGCGGACAAAATATTGACGGTGCAGCAACTTCAACTATTTATAACGCAGACCAAGGGTTTTACATTAAATCAGATAATTCAACTGAATGGTTGAAAATTCAGGATAGTAGAACTCCTATACCTATAGTTATTGCAGTTAGTGCCGATTACGATGGCGACTCTCAACCTTTTCAGTTTAATTTTATGACTGTGGATACAGATGCCGATGATATAACAGTTACTTTACCTGCTTCAATTTCGGCCGCCCCCGAAGGGAATATTAGAATGTTTTTTAATACCGGTTCAAATAGATTATTTATAAATACTAACGGAAACTCAATAGATGGTTCAACCGAAACCAGAGTCGTTTCGCCGGGTGGTTATCTTGAACTCGAAAAAGTTGGTGGAGTTATTAGAGTAATTCGAGAAAAAGATGTTGCTGTAAATAAGATGCCTACAGATATTTCAAATTTAGAATGTTGGTTAGATGCAAGTCAGTTATCAGGTTCTGACGGAAGTTATCTTACAAGTTGGACTGATTTGCAAAACAGTATTGTTTTTACCGGAGGTGCCGGAGCACAACCAATATTATTAACAGATCAACAAAATGGGAAAAATGTTGTTCGTTTTGACGGAAGCAACGATGTTATGAGTGCCGGAGATATTGAACTTCATGATAATTCGCGTGGTTTAACAATGGTTGCTGTAGTTAAACCCAATAGCACTAAAAGAATGGCCGTTATTTCAAAATATTTTACTTCGGGTGATAATCGTGAGTTTGCTTTCGGAAACCAAGATAACTTTATTTTTGAAGACTTAACTTGGTCGGCTGCAACTGGTTGTGTGGCAAGCATGGGACAAAATGATTTTTTAATTGTTGAAGTTGTTTGGGAGCCCGGTAAAGCTTTTGAATATTACATAAACGGAAGTTTGCAAGCAATTGGAAACAATATTGTTAATGATATTTCTAATGGAATTGCAAATTTAAAAATTGGTGGGGGTGATTATACTTCTGTTGGATTTTGGGACGGCGATTTTGCTGAAATAATAATGTATTCAGATGCTGTTTCTGATGTTGAAAGAAAAGCTTTACGCCAAAACTTAGCTGTTAAATGGGATATTGACGAGATAGTAATTGCCTCCGGTGGCGATAAATACTGGAAACGCGACGGAAACATTAACACTATTTCTCCCGATGTTGATGATGATAATTTAGACATGGGAGCAGGTTCGCTAACTGGAGGAACAATAAATGCAACACAATTACTTAATGCTCCGGCTTTAGCTTCTCCTCCTGCAAGTCCGCAAGCTGGTAGTATTTATTTTGATACAAATACTAATAAGTTAAAAGTATATACCGGAAGTGTTTGGGAGGCTTTAAATTAAACGTAATTTTTCTCTTCATAGCAGGCTCTCCGAAAATTTTTAGGAGAGCTTTTTTTATTGATAAGTATTTGATGATCAATTAAAGAAAATTATCTTTGACGTAATAAAATAAGTGTATTTAGATGCTTATTGTTCTGTTAATTAGATTGTTGTAAATACTGGTAAAACTAATTTTTTTATTATTAGCATTTTTGCATATCTTAGTTTTTGGTTGAAATATTTTATTTTAATTTGCAGCAGATTTTTTATTGTAACGGTTTTTTATAATCATTTGATTTACAGTTTAATGTGAGTTTTGTTTTTATCAGAATGTGTTTTTAAAAAAAATTATTCTGATTCAGAAAAATATAAAAATATAATGAGCACAATTTATTTATTACCAAACACTCTTGGGGATACAGATGCAGATTTAGTAATACCCAAAAATGTACAACAGATAACTTCTAATTTGCGTTATTTTTTTGTCGAAAATTTACGAACAGCCCGCCGATATTTACGTAAAATAGATAATTCTTTTCCTATCGACGAATCTGTTTTTTTTGACATAGGTAAACGTGTTGATTTCCATGATGTTAAAAATTATTTTTCGGAATTAAAAGCCGATGCCGGAATAATCAGCGAATCGGGTATGCCGGCAGTTGCCGACCCGGGTGCAAATATTGTTGCTGTTGCTCGCGAAAAAGGTTTTAAAATTGTCCCTCTTGTTGGACCTTCTTCTATTTTATTGTCGCTTGCGGCTTCCGGTATGAACGGACAAAATTTTGCATTCCATGGTTACCTTCCCATTGATAAATTGGCTCTTATCAATAAAATTAAAGACCTTGAACAAATTAGCCGAAAATTTAACCAAACTCAAATTTTTATCGAAACTCCTTTTAGAAACAATGCCTTATTTGAGGCTTTGATTAAAAATTGTAACCCTTCTACTTTGTTATGTGTGGCTAAAGAAATTACTACAAACGAGGAACAAATTATTACTTTACCTGTTTCTAAATGGAAAAAACAGCAGATAAATATTCATAAAAAAAACACAATCTTTTTAATTCATACAAGTTGATTTTTATTTCTTAAGTGTTTTATAATTAGTCTTTTGTGTCTAAAAATAATTTTAAACTTATCTATTCCTTAAATTATATGGAATTTGAAAAAATAGAACAAATTTACAACGAAAATAGTTTTGACGTAAATAACACACTTCAAATAATTGATGAAGTTGAAAATAATTTAAAAAGTAATAATTCTGATAGAGTTTATTTTACCGAGTTTTTAAATTATAGTAGAAAAACTGAGTTTTTAACTGCTCTTAAAACCGATGAAAATCGAACTAAATGGGTTGATGTTTCACTTAAGGTTATCCGAAATATTGAATTTAGTTTTTTAGATTTGTATAATCAAAGATTAGAAGAACACCCTCAAAAAACATTGTTTCTCGAAAAAATAAATAATAATTATCGTAAATGGACTTATAAACAAATATTTGTTCACGCTACCGAAATTGCCGCTTTTATTTATAGTGTTAAGCCGGTTAATCCTAAGGTGCTTATTTTTATGGAAAATAGCATCGAAGCTGCTTCTATTGATTTGGCTTGTTTAATGTACGATATTTTTGATACCCCTTTAAATATTCATTTTAGTGTTGAAAATATTTCTTATATTTTTTCCTTGATAAATTTTGATTTTATTATAATTGATAATGCCGATAGACTTAAAATTGTTAATGAGGCTTTGAAAAAAACTAATTATAAGGCAAAGATTATTTCAACAGACGAAAGTATTGCAACGAATGATGAAGTTGATTATTTTTTGACAAAAGAAAGCAAAAAAATAACTTCCGCAAATGCTCGCAAAATTCTTGATAAACGCACAATTAAACCTATAAATCAGGTTGCTACAACTATGTTTACTTCCGGTAGTACCGGTATTCCCAAAGGTGTTTCTTTTTCAATTTACAATATTGTAAGTAAACGATTTTGTAGGGCTGCTGCTTTGCCACAGGTTGGTAAAGAAGAGGTTTTTGTGTGTTATTTGCCTCTTTTTCATACATTTGGACGGTTTCTTGAATTAACCGGAACAATTTTTTGGGGCGGAACTTATGTTATGTCCGATACGCCTTCTATTGCTTCTCTTTCAAAAATTTTTCCGGAGGTTAATCCTACCGGATTTATTAGTGTGCCTGTGCGTTGGTTGCAATTTTACGAACAGGTAACTAAAAATTTAGATGGAACTGAAACTGATGAAGATATACGTAAGAAATTGAGAAATATTGTTGGAAATAAACTCCACTGGGGGCTTTCTGCTGCCGGTTACCTTGACCCTAAAGTGTTTAAATTTTTCCATAAATTTGGTATTTCTCTTAATAGTGGATTTGGAATGACCGAAGCAACCGGAGGAATTACCATGACTCCTTCGTTTTTATATCTCGAAAATTCGGTTGGTATTCCATTGCCCGGAATGTACACTCGTTTAAACGAAAACAGCGAGTTAGAAATTAGAAGTCATTATCTTGCAAAATACCTCGAAGACGCAGGACCTGATGATATAATACCATATCCCGAAGACGAAGAGTATTGGCTAAAAACAGGCGATATTTTTACTATAAGCGAAGATAATCATCACGAAATTATCGACAGGGTTAAAGATATATACAAAAATAATAAAGGACAAACAGTATCTCCTCGAACAACAGAATCTAAATTTGATGGAGTGCCGGGAATAAAACGCACTTTTTTGGTGGGCGACGGACTTCCGTATAATGTTTTACTTATTGTGCCCGATAAATCCGATCCAATTTTGGCTGCAATCACCAGCGAAAAAAATATGCACGAATATTTTCAACAAATTGTTATTGCTGCAAATGCCGATTTAGCTCCTTATGAACGGATTGTTAATTTTGCTGTAATCGATAGAGATTTTTCGGTTGAGATGAATGAATTAACCCCAAAAGGCTCATATAAACGTAAAAATATAGAGAAAAATTTTAAAGATTTAATAAAAATTCTTTACAAAGCCGATCACATTAGTTTTGATGTTGATGGGTATTATATTGTAATCCCCCGATGGTTAATTAGAGATCTTGGAGTGTTAGAAACCGATTTTATTTGTGTTGGAAACGAAATTATTAATGAGGTAAACAAAAAGAAACTTAGAGTTAAAAAATGTAGCCGAGAAGGTTATTTTACCGTTGGCGATTTGTCATATAATATTCTTGGTAAAACAATTGATATTGGCAGGATTTTTCTTCAACCAAAATTATGGGTTGGAAATCCGCAAGTTACTCAATTTGCTCCTTGTAAAGCAAATTATGATTTACCTCTAAAATATTTTTCTGCTCAAATTTGTGCTCCAATTAAACGAAAATTTTATACTTTATCCGGTTTTAAGCATGTTACCGGTATAAATGATGTGGATTTGATATTTTTAGATAATTTAATGTCAATTATTTTGCATGCCGATACTAAAATGGCAATGCAAAATTTAAGTCAGTTAGAAAAATTAGTTGTTGATTACGGCAAAAATAAAATTGATATTATAAAACGACGTTTGGAGGCTCTGGCGTGTCATCCTAACGAAGAAATAAGGGTATATGCGTATCAAATATTAATTTCAATGTTGCCCGATACAGATTATTCTAAAATTTTGCCCTCATTTATTAATTCAGGTAAAACTTTTTTAAATGAAGATTCAATTAATAAAATAGCAGAATCTAATATAAATATTCAACAGTTACAGGCTCTTCGGAGACGAATGCAAGCGTATAGATATGGATTGGAGTGGCCTGCAAATGAAGTTACCCGCGAGCAATTTGAAAAAATATTTAAACTTTTGTTAACTTTCGGCAAAAAAAATCCGCATTATTACAAGGCTATAAGAGCTGAGTTTGCAAGTTGGAAATTATTTAAAATAGAACCTTTTTTGGCTCAAAAAGCAAAAGAGTATTTTGTTTTTCTGCACAAAGAATTTGAAAAATATATTTCGGAAAATACAACTTTTGTTAATCCAAAAACATGGGATACTTATTTTGTTTTTGATGAAGGAATATCCGATAAATCGCAAGAAATGTTAAAAACTAAGCTGCGTAAAAAGCATTTTTTGAAGATGTCGATTTTTTTAACCTACGATGATTTTGAATTTGATTACAAAAATCTTAGTAAAGCGTGCATTAGAATTTCGAGGCTAAAAAATTATCGTTCATCAAAACATTTCAGGATGAGTGTTAACACATTGTGTGGCAAGCACTTTGATATTCATATTTCTATTGATCCAAAACTACCGAACGAAAGCCGCATCGAAACTATTCATCGACATATTGCCCTTTCGGGTTATCCGTATGATAGTCCTGCATTGGCTCAATTCGGCTTTTTAATGAGCTCCGAAAGTATTTTTACAACAAGATACATAAGTCAACTTTCTGCATGGGATAAGATAAGGTCGATGGCCGAAATTCAAAAAATAGGTTATATCAACGATCGTAATTTTTGGCGAAAAATTTTTATTCGCTCTGTAAGTGTATTTTTTAAGGCGTGGAATAATTCCGACCGTGAAATTTTACCCGGATTTGTTTCGCCCGAAAATGTTGTTGTTCCCGAAGTTGATTTTTCCGACAATGTTAGAATTTTATCGTTATCTTCAAATAAAAAAGCCACTAATATAGCAGGTTTTTTTGAGGCTATTTTTGTTAATTTTTACCAAAAAACTATTGCTCATTACCCTGCTCTTAAAAAATTTCTTAATTATACTTGGATGTTTCACGCTCTTGTTGAGGCTTTAAATAAAAAAGAAGCATTAGTTGTGCTTGATAATCTTATTGCTGAGATAGAAAAAAATAATGGTTATTCTGAAAATGAGGAATTGTTGCTTTCAGAGGCAAAAAAATATGTTGCAACATCAAATATTAATCATTATTTGCCTTTAGCATTGTTTAATGCCATCGATAGATATAATGATTGGTCTAATAGAAATACTAAGGCAAGTACTTATGCTCAAATTCATACAATCGACGAACTTTTTGAATTGTATAAATTAAATTTGTACACCGAAATTGTACGTTATAAGTTTTATCGCGAAACTTATTTTGCAAACTCTTCTGATGCAGTTAAGTTACTGTTTGATAATATATTACGAAAAATGCACGAAGAACCCGAAACCATAGCTGTGCAACTAACCGAATTATCTGATTTGCAGGCTGAACTTATTTCTGATGAAGATAAAATTATTTTTAACAAGCTGGTTTTTCCGGATTTAATTAATCGTCGTTCGATAGATTTGAAAAAAGTTGGCGAAAAGAAGAGCGAACATCTTGTTGTATATTCTAAAATTACCGACAAAAATAATGTGGAATACACTATGCGTGAGCCAATTGACCCGAGTGAAGTAGGGGAGGTTTATAAATTGTTCTTTAAAGAAAATTATCCTAAGGAAATTTCGCCAATGGATAAACATTATGTTGTTGTTAATTATCGTGAACAAGTTATTGCGGGTTTATGTTACAAGGAATTAGAAAATAATATTGTTTTAATAGACGGAATGGCTGTTACGTCGGCTCTTCAGAGTAAGGGTTTGGGTTCTGATATGATGTCTGATTTTTTTAGCAGAATGAAAGCTAAAGGGTTTAAAATGGTAAAAGCTCATTTCTTATTTGGTAATTATTATTTAAAGCATAATTTTAAAATTGATAAAAAATGGGGAGCCTTAATAAGAGAATTGTAATTTTTTAAAATACAATTTCAATATTAAAACTTTGTAAATTTTAAGTTCAATAAGCATTAAAAAAGATGATAGAAATAAATAAGGATAAATGCACAGTTTGTGGCATTTGTGTAGATGCGTGTACAACAAATACTTTGCAGCAAACAGAAACCGAAATTTTGCAAATAAAACCCGAAAGTTGCGGATTATGTGGACATTGTGCTGCAATTTGCCCAACTAATGCAATAACAGCTTCTGAAAAAAGCAGATTACAATTCGTTGCAAAAAAAATTGATTCTGAAAACTCGGAGGTAGAAAAATTGTTGCTTACAAAGCGTTCTGAACGCAACTTCAAAAACGAGCAAGTTGAAAAAAAATTACTTGAAAAAATTATTTATTTTGCCGAAAAAGCACCAAGTTCGTCTAATAAACGACAACGCGAATATGTTATTGTTACCGATAAATCAAAAATAAAAGAGCTTGAATGGACTGTTATTTCAAAATTTAATTCACTAAATTTTTTAACAGGCTCTTTTGTTACAGGATTAGTTAATTTTTTTAGTAAAAAAACAGGAAAAATGCTTAAAAATTTGAGAAAAGACGTTGATGAAATGAATGAATATTTTGAGCAAAAAAAATACAAAATTTTTAGAAATGCATCGGCAGTTATTTTTTATATTGCACCAACTAAAGCCGTGCAGTCAAAGGACGATTGTGTGATAGCTCAACAATACTCAATGTTATTTGCCCAAAGTAAAAGTATAGGAAGTTGTGTTATTGGTTACGCTCAATATGCTCACAAAGCTTTAGAAAAAAAATTGAACATCGAAAAAGGTAAAACGATTTTTGCTGTGTCAACATTTGGGTTTCCGAAGAATAAATTAAAAAATGAAATTAAATATAAAAATGAAATTAAAATTACATGGTTGAATTAATTTCATTTTTATAAATAAAATTTCTATAAATTATTAAGTTCTTCTTGCTTTTTTTTTGATAAACTTTTAATAATTAAATTGTAAGAATTTTTAGTTAGTTCTTTTAATAAATTATCTTTGATTGAACCATCAGTTTTTACAGAAACCCAATGTTTTTT
Organism: Bacteroidales bacterium; assembly: GCA_016936595.1. Classification (GTDB taxonomy): domain Bacteria; phylum Bacteroidota; class Bacteroidia; order Bacteroidales; family JAFGUD01; genus JAFGUD01. The sequence goes on from JAFGXO010000030.1 coordinate 11,920, forward strand.
ATTCATGTGGAATCCGGGAGAAATACCTTCGTATTCGTTTCTTAGTTGCTCGCAATCTTCAGGAACGCATTTGAGGTTTACAAAATCGTAAATGTCAATATCTACTAAGGCAAACATTTTACCCATAATTTTAAACACAAGTGTAGTTTCGTTAAAGGGCAAATGTTCGGAAACACCCTTAAAAGATAAACAAAAGTTTCTGTAATCTTCAATGTTCATATTAAAAAAATATATGTTATAAAATTATATTATTTTGGCGTTTTCAATTTTCTCGGTAATTTTTAGATGTTTAAAAAGTTCACAAGTTTCTTTGTTAATTGTTATTCTGCGGTCGTTAGGAGTAACAATTGCTTTGTTAATTTCAATACCGTTAAGAACTTTTACGGCAAATTCGGCAGCAGTTCTGCAAATTATTTTCCAAGAAATATTATAAGCAATTAGCCCACCATGCGTTACGGTGTCTTGTAAAGCACAAACAGTTGCAAATTTAGAAGTTATTGGTTCAAGTTGTTTACCTGTAGAGGTTGCAATAATTGTATCGGAACCTAAATAAACCCATTTTACGTTTTCGTTTTCAAAATAATTAGCGGCTTCGGTAAAATCATCACGCGATTGAATATCAAAACTTACACATTCAATACCTTTTTGCAAACAAAATTCTCTTATTTCATCGTGTTCAATATTAGATTGAAGCTCTCCGATGTGGTAAGTTACGCCAATTTTTTTTATTTTAGGGTCGATTTTTAGTATTGTTTTTTCAAATTGTTCTTTTATTTTAATAGAATAAGTTGTTGCGAAAAATTCAGAGTTGTCGGTTTCAAAATTTAGGCCTAAAACGCTTTCGTTATAAATACCGGTGTAAATTAACGGAATACCTGAGTCTTTAAGATATTGAGCCGCCCTTGTGCTCGAAGGAGAACCAATAGCAAAAATAATATCAACATTATTATCAACCAATCTTTCAGCCATAATTTTTGCTCTATCTTCGTTTTCTTTACAGTTTCCGTATATAATTTCTAAGTTTGAATGTTCTTTTCTGAACACGAAGTTTTTTTCTCTAAATAAATCTTCAATATGGTTAATAGCAGCAACATAAGCTTCAATATTATCCCAATAATAAATGCCAACTTTAGGTATTTTAACGTTGTAACGTTTTACACTTTCTTCGCCTCTGAGTGCACGTAAAGCACCGGCAGCAAGAGCTTCAAGTTCCAGTTCCCCAGGGTAAATATGAACTTTAGCAATATGTTTAACGCGGTCGTTAATCCAACAGGTTAACATTTTGCTGTGAGCAATGCCTCCGGTTAAAATAATAGCATCAACTTTGCCTTTTAAGTTGGTAGCTCTGGCTCCAATAGCTTCGGCAATTTGGTATGCCATTGCTTCAAAAATTCTTTTGTGTTTTTTTGAACCTGCATGAATCATATTTTCAACTTCGTGAGCTTTATTTGTGCCAAAATACGAAACTAATCCGCCTTTCCCAACAATCATTTTTTTCATTTCGGCATGGGTATATTTACCCGAAAAAGCCATATCTAAAAGAGCCAAAGGAGGCAAACTACCGCTTCTTTCGGGCGAAAAAGGGCCTTCTTGTAAACCGTTGTTTGAGTTAATAGCTTTTCCTTTTTGAATTGCCGCAATCGAAATTCCGCCGCCAAGATGTGCCACTATCAGATTTAAGTCTTGAAATACAGTTTTAGTATCTTTTGCAAAATTTCTGGCAGTTGCAAAAATATTTAGGGCGTGAAATAAACTTGTGCGTTCTAAAGCTGCATTTCCGGCAACGCGTGCAAGGTCTTCAAAGTCGTCAACCGACGGAGGATCAACAATATACGAAGGTATATTATATTCCCATGCAATAGAATAAGCAATAACGCTACCTAAGTTTGAAGCATGTTGACCAATTATTCCAATTCTTGCATCTTGTATCATTTCTTCATCAACCGAATATGTGCCGTTAGGAATAGGTTTTAGTAAGCCTCCACGTCCAACAACAGCATGAAATGTTGTAAGATCGTAGTTGTTTTTTTCGAGCATTCTAATAATTTTATCTTTTCTAAAATTATATTGGTCCCAAATACCCGAATATTGATCAAGTTGATTACTGGAATGCCGTAATGTAGTTTCAAAAATTTTTGTTTCGTTTTCAAAAACACCGATTTTGGTAGATGTAGAACCCGGATTTATTGTTAAAATTTTATATTTTTTTTCCATAACTAAATTGTTAATATTAATAATTTTTATCTGTACGCAGCTTATAATTAATTATATACTTACTTTAATTTTTTAATAGACGCAACACTATTAATATAATTTTCGGCGGTTTCGATTGCAATTTCGGTTAAGTTACGTTTTTCGGTTTCAGCTTTTTCTAATAAATAAAGAGTAGAATTATAAATTTCGCAAAGTTCTTTGTCAACAATTTCAGGGTCATTCCCCTTATATTCGTTGTCGAGTTGAATAATTTCGCCGCCATTAATAATAAATCCCGGAACATATAATATTCCTTTTTTATCAATAATTTTTTCAATTTCTTTAGATTTTAAAAACTCATTAGAACTACCTGATATAATTTTGCAGCTCAGCTGATTAGCTTCTTCTTCACCAATAACATTATTGGTTGCACAAGAGGCAAAAATATCACATTTTTGTTTGAAAATTTCATTAGGTTTAACAACTTGAACATTTGGCGAATGATCTTGAATAATTTTTATTTTATCGTAAACAGTATCAGTTATAATAATGTTTATGTTTTTTATTTTAAGTAACTCTTTTACAAAATTAGCACCTACTTCGCCAACACCTTGAATAGCAAAAGACAAATCTTCAAGCGTTTCTTGGCTAAGTTTGTTTCTAACAATAGCTTTTAGTCCTTCAATCATGCCTTTGGCAATAGCTTCAACCGGCGAATTCCCACTTTTTATGTAGCGTTCGTCAACACCCAACAGATAATCTGATTCTCGTTTTATATCCAACATATCTTTGTGCGAAATACTTGAACTGCGAACAAGATGAAGTTTGCCGTTTAATTTATTAATAAAAATGCCCAGAGCTCTAAAATACATTTCGTTTTTAATTTTACGAGGATCGCCGCACAAACTAATGCCTGCTCCTCCAAAACCTTTATGTAATAAAGCTGATCTGTAGGTGTTATAATAAGCCATGCTTAAAGCTGTTTTTACTGCATTTTCGGGGCTGCCGTAATCTTGTAATCTGCAAGTTGCAATTGCCGGGCCTAAGGTTGTGTCGTTTACCGCTATTGTGGAACGCAACGAAACAGAAGGTTCTTCAAAAAAAACTACTTCGTTGTTTTTGGTTTGTTGCATTAATTTAAATATTTCCATGACTATGAATAAGTTTATAAGTTAATTAAAGTTTTTAAGTGTTTTTTTGTGAGAAAAAAAACGAAAAAATATTTTTAAATAATGTGTTCTTTGAAGTTTTAAAACAATTTATTTTAATATCGTTTAAGCATTAAAGATAAATATAAAAAAGGCTCTGGTTTAATATAGCGTTGGAATTTCGATAGTTTCAAGATAATGTTTTTCTATATCTTTAAACCGCTTCCAA
>JAFGXO010000171.1 GCA_016936595.1 Bacteroidales bacterium
ATGTTTAAGTCGTATGACATTCTGTTTTGTTTATTTTGTCTCTAATTTCATTTGAGAGTAACAAGTTTTTTCATAAGTGCCTAAAGTTTGTTTATGATCATTTTTTTGCAACAAAAAAGCAAACTAAAAACGCTCCCAAGAGCGTTTTTATTCTTCTAAATCTTTTATTTTCAGCTTACAAGGATCAATTTCGGTTTTAATAACAAAATATTTTTCGGCAAAATTTATAGGGATAAACATGTGATCTATCTTATTTTCAGTTTTACGAACAATATCAATCAGACCTAATCCCGCACCACCGTTTTTATTAATTTTACCATCTTTAAGTTGTTTTTTATACATATCATTCAACTCTTCTTTACTGGCACTATTAACTTCTTTTATCGCTTTTTCAATTTTACTTTCATTTTCGGCATTAATTTTATTTAAGGTAATAATGTAGTAAATTTTATGTTTTTTTCCAACCATAAATAAGCCATTGCTAAATACATCTTCGGAATACTGTTCGGCGTGTCGTTGAATATTTTGCATAGTTTCAACCATTGCATGATAAATTCTTCTTCTGGTTTTTTTGTCTTCACTTTTTTTGTCAAGTTCTTCTTCGAGCATGGCAGAAAACATAGATGTTACTTTTTGAGTAAATTTACCAATATAAACTATGTAAATGCCATTTTTGGTTAACTCGTCGTAAAGATTGATAACTGATTCCAGAAAAGTTCTATCTAACTGCATAGTTAAAAATTTATTGAGTGTCTCTAATTAAAAATAAATATACCGGAAAGTGGTCGCTAAATCCACCCATAAAGTTATTACCAACAAAAGTTCTAAGAGGATAACCTTCAAATCGTCCATCTGTTTGAATCATGTAAGGTTTTTTAAAGATAAGTGCATTTGAAAATTTATATGTTGATTTATCATCACCTAAAAAAGATTGAGTTAATAACATTTGGTCAAACAAATTCCAAGCATCATTATAAGCTAAAGTACCATTACCTTTTTTATATTTTTCAAAAAATGGATTATAAAGCTCACCTTCTTTTAATTTATTTAATTTTCCATTAGCTCTCATAAAAATTCTCACGCTTTCGTCGGTAGGATCGTCATTAAGGTCGCCCATGTATATAATCTTTGCATCAGGATTAACCATCATAATAGAGTCAATAACACGTCGATCGTTTTTTGCAACTGTGTCTCTAAATGGGGCACTACGTTGTTGTCCACCTCCACGCGAAGGCCAATGATCAACCATAAAAAACATTAATTCGCCGTCCATTTTTCCTTCAACAACAAGCAAATCGCGAGTTTTATCATTATCGGGTAAAGAAAATTCGTGTCGTACCCAAGCTTTTTCAAGCACAAAAGCATCAGGACGATATAACAATGCAACATCAACACCTCTTTCATCAGGCGAATCAAAGTGTACAACTTGGTAATTCCTTGAAATTATTGCGGGACGTTTTACTAAATCTTCGAGCACCGTACGATTTTCAACTTCCGAAACGCCAATAATAGCCGGTCCCATTGGTTCAACAGAAACTCCTATTTCTGAAATCACCCGAGCCATATTATCTAATTTAAAATAGTATTTTTGAGTATTCCAATTTTTAGCCCCCAAAGGAGTAAAATCATCTCTAAGTACTTTGGTTGTATCCGGATCAACTATTGTATCAAATAAATTTTCCAGATTGTAAAATGCGATGCAACGTACGTTGTATTGTTGGCCGTTAGAAAAAGCAATTAAACCAACTACAAATAATAAAACTACAGTAATTTTTTTCACGAAATATGATTTAAAAAATAAACAATATATTAGTTACAAATTTAGTAAAAAAAAATCACCTTAAAAAAAAAAGACTGAAAAATAATATTTCAACATCTATAAGTTCCTAAAGAACAAAAAGTTTGCTCTATTGTTGACGTACAACATTTTTATTTGTTACTTAATTTAATATTTTAGCAAAAAACAATTATTATGAGAAATACACCTATAAATTACGAAATAGTTAAGGAAAAAATAAATTCCTCTGGTTTAAAACCGGATATTTCGTCGTCAACAATTAGAGAAATTGTTAGATTAGTTAACGAAATTCAGGAGGCCACAGGCGAAAAGTATGTTAGAATGGAAATGGGCGTTCCGGGTTTGCCTACTCCCGAAATTTTACTTGAAGCCGGTAAAAATGCACTAAAAAGCAGTGTAACTTCAAAATATCCAATGATTGAAGGTGATGCTGATTTAAAAAAAGAAACAGCCAAATTCGTTAAACTTTTTATGAATTTAAACGTTGAAGCAAAACATTGTATTCCGGCTGTTGGCTCCATGCAATCGGCTATGGCTTTATTTTTAACTGTAAATAGAACTTGTATCGACAGAAATAAAATTTTATTCTTAGATCCGGGCTTTCCTGTTCAAAAACAACAATGTCATGTTTTAGGTATAGATTATGAAACATTTGATGTTTATAATTTTAGAGGCGAAAAATTAAAAGACAAAATAGAATCATATCTTAAAACCGGCAATTTTTCAAGTATTATTTTTTCTAACCCTAATAATCCCTCGTGGATTAGTTTTACTGAACGAGAACTTAAAATTATTGGTGAACTTGCAACAAAATACGAAACTGTTGTTTTAGAAGATTTAGCCTATTTTGGTATGGATTTTAGAAATGATTATTCGGTTCCCGGACAAGCTCCTTATCAACCAAGTGTTGCTAATTATACTAATAACTATGTTATAATGCTTTCGAGTTCAAAAGTTTTTAGCTTTGCGGGTCAAAGATTAGGACTTATGGTTGTTTCGCCAAATTTATTTGACAAATCTTTTGAAGGCTTACGCCGAAATTTTAAAAAAGACACATTTGGATATGCCTTAATTTACGGTTCTTTGTACACTTTATCTGCCGGAGTAAATCACTCGTCGCAAAAAGCAATGGCTGAAATGTTAAAACAAGTAAATGAAGGAAATTACAATTTTATTGAAGGAGTTAAAGAATATGCCGAAAGAGCTAAAACAATGAAACAATTATTTTTAGAAAACGGTTTTAAAATTGTTTATGATAAAGACGAGGATCAACCAATTGCTGACGGTTTTTATTTTACTTTTTCGTACGACGGACTTAGCGGAGACGAACTTTTAGAAGAATTGCTTTATTACGGTATAAGTGCAATTTCTTTAAAAATAACCGGAAGCGAACGAACCGAAGGCATGAGAGCTTGTGTTTCGCAGGTATTACCGGAACAATTTAAAACCCTTGAAGAAAGGTTGAAAAGATTTAAAGAAGATCACTAAAAAAACAATAACGCCGATTGATTTTTTCAATTGGCGTTTTTTTAATACACTAATTAAAACGTCATAAACTCTAAATAAAAACACTCATAATCATTTTAAACACACCTTATAATACATTTATTTTAAACATTCCTTGCAAATGTACGTATAGTGTAATAAACATAAAGTAAACAACTTGACACACTTAATATGAAAAAATTAATTTCCTTTGTTATTCTTTTTTTTATGATCATTACCACCTTTGCTCAAGATCCGTTTCAGCTTTATGTTGAAAAAGACACAGATTGGTATCCTACTATTTTTCAAAAATACATAGAACAATATGCCGGAATAAAAGTAAATAAATATTTAATTGATGAAAATAATACCGAAACGATAAAAATTGCAATTGAACAATTTGACTACACCGAAACAAAAGACTTTGATCAAGCAATTGATGCTGTTCAACACGGACAAAAAGTTTTCTTTTTTATAGAAACATGGGTTTGGGGCGGCCTTGAATTAGGAACTGTTTTTTCCGGAAGTTGGCAACGTCAAATGCCAATGTGCAGCGGATTTTATATTCATCAAAAAAAATGTTTCCAAAATCAGGGCATAAATTATCACTGCGGAAAAAAAGATAATGCACACGAAGTTGTATTTATTATTGTGAATTAAAGAGAATATAAAACAATACTATCCTGAATGTTTTTTGTAATTAGCTTAATTTTAAGTGATTAATGCACCCTAACCCTCTCTGAAAATCGGGACAAGCTATTTTTTAAGGAAGAATTGTAACTCTATAGAAATAAAAAAACCGCCTCAAAAACTAATTTTTAGGGCGATTTTTATATTAAAAATCACACGTTTTACAGTTGATTAATATATTTCACCTCTTCCATACCTTTACTAATAGCTTCTTCATTAATAGGTATCATGTGATGGTGACGTTCGGGCAATGATTTTTTAAGCCCTTTAATTACATTTTCAAATTTTACAATAGGTTTTACTTTTAAGAATGCACCTAAAACAACCATGTTTGCAATTTTTGTATTTCCAAGAGCAGCGGCAACGTTTGCAGCCGAAATCATACAAATATTAATATCTTTACGTTCGGGGTGTCTGATAATTCCGTTATCATCATATAGTAATAGCCCACCGGGTTTTACAGCCTTTTCAAATTTATCCATAGATTGTTGGTTAAGGATAATAGCTGTGTCAAAAACTGTAAGAATAGGTGAACTAATTCTTTGGTCGCTAACAATAACAGTAACGTTTGCAGTACCGCCTCTCATTTCGGGTCCGTAAGACGGCATCCACGATACTTCTTGGTCTTGCATTATTCCGGAGTATGCCAAAATTTTCCCCATAGAAAGAACACCTTGTCCACCAAATCCGGCAATTATTATTTCTTCTGTCATTTTTTTAAATTTTAATTAAGTTTTTAAAGTTTTAAAGTTTTTAAAGTTTTTAAAGTCTGCTGAAAGTTAATTTTCTTTCAACAATATAACTTTAAACTTTAAACTCATTAATCAAGAGGATCTTCTTTTAGAGTTCCAAGATTATAGTATGGTAACATATTATCTTCAAGCCATTTAATAGATTGAAGAGGTGTTAATTTCCAACCAGAATTACAGTTAGAAACTATTTCGACAAAAGCAGTTCCTTTTTTTGCTTTTTGATATTCAAAAGCTTTACGAATTGCTTTTTTAGTTTTACGCACTAAAACCGGAGTGTGCACGGCATGACGAGCCACAAAACAAGTTCCGTCTAATTGAGCCACAAGCTCAGTCATTTTAAGCGGATTTCCCATCATTTGTGTATCTCTTCCATAAGGAGAAGTTGAGGTTTTCATTGCAGGAATAGTAGTAGGAGCCATTTGACCACCTGTCATACCATAAATTCCGTTGTTAATAAAAATAATTACAATGTTTTCGCCTCTGTTACAAGTATGTATTGTTTCGCCTGTACCAATAGCAGCCAAATCGCCATCGCCTTGATAAGTGAAAACAAATTTTTCGGGATATACTCGTTTTATTCCGGTAGCCATAGCAGTTGCACGTCCGTGAGCCGCTTCGGCCATATCGATATTCATAAATTCGTAAGACAATACAGAGCAACCAACCGGAGCAACTCCAATTACATTGTCGGTAATATTCATTTCTTCAATAACTTCGAGTACAAGCCTGTGTGCAACACCATGACCACAACCGGGGCAATAGCTCAATGGTTTATCGGTAAAAAGAGGTGTTTTAGAAAAAACCTTATTCTCTTCTTTTATTATATCTTCAAGTTTTAATTCTGCCATATTATTATCCTCCTATAATTTTAGTTTTTAAAGCGTCAACAATTTCTTCGGGTGTAGGAATCATTCCACCTACCCTGCCGTAATGTTCAACGGGTACTTTAAATTCAGTTGCAAGTCTAACGTCTTCAACCATTTGTCCCAAGCTCATTTCAACAGTTAAAACTCCCTTTAATTGAGGCACCATTTCCATAATTTCTTTGTAAGGGAAAGGATATAAAGTTATAGGACGAAAAAGCCCAACTTTTAAGCCTTGTTCGCGAGCAATAGCAATTGATTTTTGGCAAATACGAGAACTTGAACCATAAGCTACAAAAATATAATCGGCATCGTCGCACATTATTTTTTCGTATTTCACCTCAGTTTGTTCAATAATTTTATACTTTGCTTCTAATTTATGGTTAAATTTTTCTTGACGTTCAGGAACCAAATCAAGCGAAGTAATAACGTTATGTTCTCGTCCAGGAGTACGTCCTGTTAAAGCCCAATCGTCGTATTTATCTTTAATTTCTTGGTTTGTTAAACGCGGCATTTGTTCAAATAATTCAACTTTTTCCATCATCTGACCAATTACACCATCGCTCTGAATCATTACAGGATTGCGATATTTATAGGCTAAATCAAAAGCCCAAGGTACAAAATCCACCATTTCTTGAACAGATGACGGAGCTAAAACGATTAAATGATAATCGCCGTGTCCGCCGCCTTTTGTTGATTGAAAATAATCAGCCTGCGAAGGTTGAATAGTTCCTAATCCGGGTCCTCCTCTTACTACGTTAACAACAACGCAAGGCACCTCTGAGCCGGCAATGTATGATAATCCTTCTTGCATAAGACTAACGCCGGGGCTTGAAGAAGTTGTTACCGTTTTTTTTCCGGTACAAGCAGCACCGTAAACCATATTTATTGCAGCAACTTCGCTTTCGGCCTGAAGAACAACCATTCCTGTTCGTTTATGAGGTTCTTCAGACATTAAATATTCAATAATCTCTGATTGAGGGGTAATAGGATAACCGAAATAACCATCAACACCGGCTCTTATAAATGCTTCGGCGATGGCTTCATTTCCTTTCATTAATTTTATTTCTCCCATTATGTGATTTTTTTTTCTGATTAAATAATTTTGCCTAAGATGGCTCTTTAACTCTGTAAACAGTTATTACTGTGTCCGGACATACAGTTGCACAATTCATACAACCAGTACAGGCTTCCGGGTTTGCCATGTAAGAGTAATGATACCCTTTTACATTTACCTTTTCGTGCATCGCCAAAACATTTGTAGGACACACCGCTGTGCATAACTCACAACCTTTGCATCTATCAATGTTTACGACAACCGCGCCTCTAACTTTTGCCATAATTATTTTTTTATATTATTTATAATTATAAAAACCAATAAAAATACTGTGTTTTTAGCTTTTACTCTTTGAATGTTCCAAAATTATAAAAAAATTTGTATCTGAATTATGTTTTATAACAGAGTTAATTTTAAAAAATATTGATCTGTCTTATTTCGTCTTTTTTTTGTTGCCTATACATCAATTTATCTTATTTTAAAATAATAATCTATTTTGTTTTAATTTATGCTGCAGTAATTATACTAAAAAAATTAAGCCTTATTTTTTAAATTAACACTTGGTTATATTGCTAATTTTAGTAGTAAAAGCAAACTTTTTAAATTTATATACAACTATAAATCAATCAATTATTAGATATCATCACAAAATCAATTAAACAAATACTCTTTAAAATGTTTTAACTACAATATTTTATGCAGAAAAAAAATTACGAAAAAATTAATTTCTAAAATTAAAAATAATTGTTAATTTTGAAAGAAAAAATGAGTTCATTTATTTTAAAACATGAGCAAAACACATTTGAAAAAAAGGGTTGGAAAGGCTTGGCAATTTTTACGCTTATTTTAAGAATGTTGTTCGGAATTGTTACATTTATTTTTACTATCACTGTTTTTAGTGAGGAAGTTAAAAATTTGAAAAAATATTTAAAAAAATGAAGCCCTGATTAGGGATTTTATAGTCAACGTAAGATAATACTTTATATCACAAAAAAAGATTAAATATTTTTAAAGATGAAAAAACAATTTTTAGGTTTACGTACTGTTGTTTATTTTGTGCCTAATTTAAAAGAAGCTAAAAAATGGTATTCTAAAATTTTTGAAACGGCTCCTTATTTTGACGAAGCTTATTATGTAGGGTTTAATATTGCCGGCTACGAATTGGGTTTACTACCCGAAGAAAAACCTATAACTGATAAAACAAACAGTGTAGTAACATATTGGGGGGTTGAAGATATTAATTTTTCTTATGATTTTATGTTAAAAAATGGTGCTATTGAAGTTGAAAAACCAACTAACGTAGGAGGAGAATTAATGACAGCTTCAGTAAAAGATCCGTGGGGTAATGAAATTGGAATTATTTACAACCCTCACTTTAAAGTTTAATTAAATTCTATTTTTACTACATATTTTGGAATTGTTGTCCCCACTCTAATCTTTTTTTCCGCACTTCGTAAGCTGTTAAAGGTCTGAGTTTTATCAACAAATCGTATGCTTCTTGTAAGTCGTATCCTAAAAACACAAGTAAAGCATAAGTAATCATACCGGTTCGGTGTAAGCCGGCAGAACAATGTATATATATTTTATTGCCGGCTGTTAATTCGGATTTAATAATGTTGAATGTTTTTAAAATCAGGGGTAATAATTCCTTAGAAGGAGGATTTCCATTTTCGAGAGGTAGCCATAACCAATTTATTGACAAAGATTGAAATTCTTGTCCGATTTTTGATGCTCCTTCTCGTTCAGACAGCAAACTTAAAGCAGTATTAGTTCCTTCGTTTTTTAATGTGTTAAATGTTCCGTTTTTTTTTCCGGGAAGATGCCCGATTTTTAAAAAGCCTTTATAAATTTTAACCCAATAACTATTTTTATCTGTAATTAGTGGACGTTGCACCAACTTAATTCTCGGTTTTTTTATATCAGGTGCAAAAGTTTTTTTAAATTTAAATAATTGTCCAATTAGAGGTGCTAATTTTTCTCGTTGAGACGTGTTATTGCTAATTATTTCGCGAAGTTCTTCAATTAAGGCGTCAATTTTAGCTAAATCCACAACATCATCGAGCTGAATCTTTTTTACTTTTTCAAAAATATCAACCTCATGTTTCATTTTACTTTTTTTACAAAAAAATAGTTTACTCAGCTCTTAAAACTACAAGTCTAAGATATAATTTTCGTTATTCAAATCATTGATGTAATTTTGGATAAAATTTGTGAAAGAATTAGCAACGAGTGAACGTTTTGGACTGTCGTGCAACACACGAATAACTTGTCCATAAATACCGTCGGTATCCGGATCTAAATCAATACAATAATGATTTCCGTAGCCATCGTAAGTAAAGGGTATCCACATTGGATTCCACCAATTATTTTTTATGCCTTTATCGGGGTTAGAATTTAATTGTTCAAATTTTTTATTATCAAACAATTGTTTCCATATTTTCCATTCAGCAACAATACGATTTAACGACAAAAGTTCCTCACCATAAATAATATTATCGGTCATTTCGTCTTGACCATTATGAATCATATAAAATTCAATAAAATCATCAGGAAATTTTACTTTTAATTTTGCTTCGGCATCGGTTATTTCGTGTTCGCCGGCGGCATAGTTAAAAGTTTCTTCTAAATCAACATCATATTGATAAAGTTCATTAAAAAGTTGATCCCATAAGTTTTTCATAACATAAAATTTAAGTTCTGTAAATGTCGAATATAGCTATAACTGCATGAAAATCAGAGCCAAAACACATACAGGAGTTTTACAAAAAGGAGCACAATATAAATATTTTTTAAAAAATTTAATTAAATTATTTTTTCAAGATAAGAACTTGTTCCGGTTTTTAATATTTCTTGGATTACTTTAGCCGTAACATCACCTATTCCGTTAATGCTTGCAATTTGTTTTGGTTGAAGAAATTGTATGTTTTGTTCTATTTTAGATATTTGATAAGCTGCGTAGCCATATGGATTTTTATGTCCTCGTAATTTTAACAAGTAATCTAAATGCTCAAGAATAACCACAACTAAATCATTTTTAGAAACAAAACGATAGTATAATTTAGGAGGAATTCGCTTTGGAATTTTAAGATTTGTTGCAATTTTATCAAACAAATAATGAGCAGATTGGTTATAATCTTGGTGAGCTTCGCCCCATTTACTATTATGTTCGTAAATAATATCAAACTGAGTTGTTAAATCGGAAAAATGTTTATTTATTACGTTCATAAAATAATCTTTTTGTCGCCCCGGTTTAAGTGTCATTGTTCCAAAAATTACAAAGTCAATACCTACCTCTTTTCCTCTCCGAAGAGTTTCTTCCACCATTTTAGGACTGTCTGTAATAAATGGGATTAACGGCATTAAAAACATACCAACCGAAATACCGTTTTGTTTAAGCTTTTTAATTAATGTAAATCGTTCAGAAGGGCTTGCTACACCAGGCTCAAAAATTTTGCTGATATTATCGCTTGCCGACGAAAAACTAAAGCTAACAATTGCTCTGCTTTGATTGTTTATTTTTTTAATGATGTCAATATCTCGCTCTACGAGAGTTGATTTTGTTAAAATATGTACGGGATATTTGTATTTGTACAAGAGTTCTAATGTTTTACGTGCAAGTTCATATTTTTTTTCTGCCGGTTGATACGAATCACTAACTCCACCGCCAAGCATCATAAAACTTCGGGGCATGGGTTTTCTCTTTCGTGCCGGATCTAATTCTTTTTGCAAAATTTCAATTGCATTTGTTTTTATAGAAATATCTCTGCCAAAATCTCCTTCTACGTAATAACCTTCGGCTCTGCCATCACAATAGGCACAATTATGTGAACAGCCTCTATATAAATTTAGCCCGTAATGTGTTAAAAACCAACTTTCAATTTTTTTATTTTTTCTTAGAATTGTTTTTGCTTGTGTTTCGGTTATCATCTGTTAGGGTTTTGAGAGTTTCAATTTTCGGGTTTCGGGTTTCGGGGTGCGGGTTTCGGGGTTCATATTTTTGTGTCATTTTAATAATCGTGTCTGTAGTAAATTCGGTTTTTGTATTTGTATTTATCAATTTTAAGAATATCCATAACTTTTAATGGTTCATTTTTAACTAAATTTCTGCAGGCTCTATATGCTATCCAATATGAATTTTTATTGCCGGAATCTGCTAATTTTTGCACAATTTTGTAAACTCTTTCTTTATCAATTCTTGCCCAATCACTTAAATTATTGCCAACAGACGAACGCGGATAATCTTTTGATTCTGCAAATAAGTTTTTAATAACTTCAAAACAAAATTCAGGATTTTTTTTCAGCCAACTATTATCAGCAACGGGTCTGATAGATTCGCTTGCAAACCGCCTTGACATTGGATTATCTGAAGTAACTTGCTTTAAATACCATTTTTTCATTCTATCGGGAAATGTTTTTACAAGTTTACGAACAAAGCCGGCTGAGCATTCTCTTACTTCCCATTTTTCATCTGTTGCCGCTTGTTCAAAAATTGGTAAAACTTCTTCAATTTTTTTTGTTTCAACGCCATAAATTGAAATTATCTGAACGCCAAAACTTCTTACAAATTGCTCAAATTGAATATTTGTATATAAATTAGAAGCAAATTCAAGCACATCTATATCATTTTGTTTAAGCATAGGATACATTTCAATACCCAATTTTTTAATTATACCATATCTACCGTACGAAATACGCTTTTTTTCAGGAATATCATTTCTAATTATTGAAATAAGTTTGTCTATTTCAGCTGCAACTTCATCAATAGTCAATACATTTATATGTTTAACTATAGTTTCTGCTAATTTTAAATGAGCTTGATTTATTAGTTGAAACATGAATTTATATTATCTTTAAAGTTTAATTATCTGAAAATAAAGATATCTAAAAATAAACTAAATTCAAATAAAAATATGTTTATCATCGTAAAAATATTTTTAGACATCAATTTAAAAACAATTAATCGTTAACTCTCCAAGCCTTCCAAACATTTTGAATTGCGGGATTAATATTAACGTTAGGAGTTTGGGCTTTAAACCCATTTTGAGGATTTAAAGTAGTGGTATTAACCTCATTACTTATTTGATCAAATAATTGACCATAAGTTAAATTACCCTTAGTATTTTGCAAAGTTTTTAACAAATAATAAGTAAATAAACCGTGCTGTTTATCAATATATTCTTGCGAAATTTCTTTTTCGGAAGAAGCAGCAAAAACCACCAAATTAGAACTAACACTATTAGCATTTGGCGGACGATATAAACCGGTTTTTGCATTAACTAACAACTGACCACTTTTACCACCACCACTAAAACAAGCATCAACAAAAACAAAAACTTTTTTGTTTCCATCAGGGCTAATTTGAGCATAAAAATCGCCTAATTTAATTCCAAAAGTTCCTATATAATCAGATTTTACACCAACAGGCACTAAATACGATTCACCTTGGTCGTCTTGAGTTCCATGACCACTATAATAAACATAAAATTCGCTTCCGTCTGGTTTACTTTTAATAAGTTTTGCAAAATTATCAATATAAAGTTTAATGTAAGTAGCATTTGCATCTTCGATATAATAAATATGATTAGTATTATCCGGAACGCCCAAAACATTAACGCAATACTGTTTAAAAATTGAAGCATCATTTATTGAAAAAAGAATATCAACCATATCGGAGCCATGTTCAATATAATGAGAATTACCAATAATTAGAGCATACCGATTGTTATTTGCAGACCCTGCTTGAGGTATATTAACATCAACATCGCTCTGGCCAACAACAACTTGAGTGTTATCATCAATTGTTGGATCATTTGTTGGAGCGGGCACAATATTTACAGGATCAAAGTTATTAACAACCACTATTGAATTAAAAACAACAGGAATACTTGCATCGTAAAAATATGTTTTATTGTTTACAGGATTAGTTATAGTTGCCTGATAAATCTCTAATTTGTCTTCGGACGTTAAATTATATTTCATGTCGGTAAAAGTAAGTTTTGAAAAACTATCTTCAAAAATAGGAGCTTCGTTGATAGGAACCGGCACGTACATTGGATTAAAATAAGTTAAAGAAATTTTAAAAACTTCGCTTTCCGAATCATAATCAAGTGTAGAAAGTTTAATATCTTTAATAAAAATTGGTTCGCCAATTTGGCCGAAAAAAGTATCGGTAAGTTCAGTTATTTTTTGTTGACGAGTATGGATTGTTACCCTAAGTTGATAATCTTCAAGCTTTTCGTAGCGTCCTTTTTGTTGCCAATCATTAATTTTATTTTCGATGTAAGTAGTTGCTCTTTCGCGAATAGAAAAGTTCAATTTTACTAACCATAAATCTTTTTTCCCTGCCCCCCTGGATTTTGTATGTCCAACAACAGCCAAACCACCGTCAAAAGTTTTGGTAAATGCAGTAGCCTTTTCTTCTTCGGAACCACCAAAAGTATTTTCCCACAACAAATTACCCATGTTATCTATTCCTAAAATCCAATAGTCCCAATCGCCTGCCCCCGAAGATTTTGTACTTCCGGCAATTAAATACCCGTCACCATTTGGAATAATGCTACAAAGTTCATCATTTTGTCCACCGCCATAAGTTTTATTCCAAATTTTATTTCCGTTATCATCAATTTTTATAAGCCAACCATCAATCCAACCTGCTCCATACGATGAAGTATTCCCTGCAATAAGATAACCTCCGTCGTTAGCTTTTACAACATAAACAGCTTCGTCGCCACCACCGCCTTCTAATGAGAATTCCCATTTTACTGTGCCGACTGCGTCAATTTTTAAAGCATATAAATCAGCAAATCCATCAACTGTTGCTTGGGAATACCCAACAATTAAGTATCCATTATCCGAAGTTTGGATAATCTTATTTCCAAAATTCTTATATTGACTTTGATAGGATTTTGTCCATTTTTGAGATCCATTTTTGTCAGTTTTATACAAATTGATGGAATATTTGTCTTCTACAGAACTTGAATTACCAAGCACCATCATACCTCCATCATTTGTATTTATTACATCTAATCCATAATTACTCTCATATTGTCCAAAACTTTTATTCCACTGATTACCCAAAGAACTGCTAAATTTTAGTAAAGAGATAGTATTCCCATCAACAGAGTTTGAGAAACCAAGTGTAGCATATCCATTATCAGAAGTTTGTATAACCGAACAATAATTGGCAATAAAAACTCCTCTTGGCGAATTTTCATTTAAAAGATTTCCTTCAATATCGGTTTTTATTATCCATGGAAGCCATCCAACTCCAATCGATTGATTTCCACCAATAACTAATTCATAGTTTCTACTTTGAATAATTGATGTTGCCGATTGATTTTTTTTGTCGCCAAAAGTTTTATCCCACTCAATTTGAAGCGAACTTTGCCCCATAACAAAAAAGGAAGAGAACAATAAAAATAAAAAAAATGATAATTTTTTCATAATAATATAATTTGAGTTTTTTGCATTTCATTAAACTTCAAAATTAAATAAAGTTTAATACTAAACCTGAAAAACAAACATCAAATTTGTTTTTAACCATTATAAAAGTAATTTTCTGTTCATTTAGATAATTTTTATACTTTTACACAAATAATTTTTGATACATGAAAAAAACAGCATTTATATTTTTCGCAACATTTTTACTACTAAATATCAGTTGTATCAATTCACAAAATACAATATTAACTCCACTAAAAAGTAATTTTAATTTTAAAAGTAGAGAAGTAAAAAGCACATTGATAATAAATCAAACATTTTTAGGAAACTGGGAGCGAAATTATTACGGCAACGAAGCTCCAGATAATTTAAACATAAACTGGACATGTTTGCTCGGAACGGGACAAACCAGAGTTGGGGCAAATTTAGTTAAATGGTCGGGAGCCGGGTGGACAGGACAACCTCTTATGGTGAAATTAAACAATGAATTGTTTATTATTCAAGGTGCTTATGATCATCACTTGAAAAAAATTAGAGTTTCGGACGGAAAGGTTGTTGACCAGTATGAATATGACGACGTTATTAAAGGCACGGCATCAATATGGCAAAAAGTTGATGAAAACAATAATTTTGTAGATTTTTTAATTTTACAAGGAAGCCGAAAAGGATTACAATATAGCTTAAATTCCCCTATTGTGCCAAGTTACAGAGCTGTAGCTTTTTCTAATATGCAAGATGTTTGGAAATATAACAGCATAAAAATGAGATCGTACAGTAGAGACGTTGACGCATCGACTGTAATAATTAACGACACAGCGTACTTAGGCTTAGAAAACGGATTATTTATTGTTTTTAGCCCCGATCCAAAAGATGCCCAAATTATTGATGGGATTTTACAGCCTCTTATTTACGATGTTGACACATTATTTTATCCATCTGATGCAAATACCCATGGGGGAAATCTTGTTACGGAAGCTTCGCCTACGTATATGAACGGAAAAATTTACATTAGTTCAGGAGCCGGTCACGTTTTTGCCTACAATATGAAAACTAAAAATATTGATTGGGTTTTTGATACTGGTTCTGATATGGACGGTTCTCCCGTAGTAACAAACGACGGTTGCCTTATTATTACCATTGAAAAAGAATACATCAGCGGACAAGGAGGAGTGATGAAATTAAACCCCAATTTACCACCCAATAACGCTGTAGTTTGGTTTTTTCCAACAAAAAACAAACATTTTGCTTTATGGTACGGTGGTGTTATTGGATCGGTAGGAATAAGTGATTCTTACAGCTCAACTGACAATCTTGCAGTTTTTATTGCAATCGACAGCTTTTTATACGTAGTAAAACACGACGAAATTGACAATAACATCTTAGTTTTTGGTCCGATGAAAAAGTTCCAATATTCAACCCCAAAATTAGTTTTCAAATACCAAACAGGCCCTTCAATTTCAACACCTATTATTGTTGGGAATAAAATTATTGCAGCAACTTACAATGGCGTATATCTTTTTGAATATGACGAAAATTTAAATTTTAAACTTCTATCTCATCAAGATTTAGGCTCATTTGAAGCTACTCCTTTTGTTTGGAACAAAAAAATATATGTAGCAGGCAGAGACGGTTTATTATATTGTTTTGGTAATTAAAATTTTACAACTTTTTAATATCATCAACAGATAAGCCTGTTTCTTTAGATATTTCTTCTACTGGTGTCCCTACTTGTAACATCATTTTTGCCATTTTATTTTGAAATGTATGCTTTTCGTGTTCAGCGTTTTCTTTCTCTTGTAATGCTTTTTCTTTTTCCTGTTGAGCTTTTTCTTTTTCCTGTTGAGCTTTTTCTTTTTCCTGTTGAGCTTTTTCTTTTTCCTGTTGAGCTTTTTGAACTTCTGTTATCGCCTTTTCTCTTGCTTTCAAAGCCTCTTCTTCTTTCTTTTGAGCCTCCTTCATTTTTTTTATAGCATCATCAATAGCAGAGCGTTCTATTCTTATTCTATCCCAATAATTATCATAATAGTCCAACTCGTTTTTTGAAAAAGCTGATACTTGCAAATGTTCCAAAGCTTCTTTTATTTCTTCGTCTGCATTAAAATCTTCATCAACATTGATAGTATTTTCATTTATCTCGGTTAAAAAACGCAACCACAAATTAGTTATTTTCTTTTCTGTAAATGATTTTGGTGTAAACTTTGGTAGTTCAATAAATATCAATTCAATACCATCAATTACTTCATTAGGAATTTCTTTATGAGCTAATTTATAATGATGATAAAATTTATCTTTATATTTTTCCTCTGTAAGATAAATATCATCAACTAAACTAAGCCCATAAACGGGCAGTAATTTATCGTATTTACCTCCTCTATCTAACTGTTTTACATACGCTTTACCCGAATTAAAAAGCATACGACTCTTAAATGAATTAGTCCAATACATTTGCATTTCCACAATAAACTGTCGGCCAAAATTGTCTGTGCACTTTACATCTACCACTGAATGTTTTAATTCGGGAATTTCAGGCAATAACGCAGGATCTTGATAAATTAAACTTTCAATATACTGGTCATCATTTAATGGCAATAGCGAATTTAAAAAACTTTTCATTATGTTGGCATTCTGACCAAATATTTTACGAAAAGTTAAATCATTTTTTGGATCTAAATATTTTATATTACGAAAGTCCATTCTGTTTTTTTACAAAAATACAAAATTTTATTCGCAATTTGTTTTACTTTTGCCAAAATTTTTAAAATGAGAAAAAAAAGAAACAATAAAGTTATAGAAAATCTTGAAATAATCGACATCGTACCCGAAGGAAAAGGTCTTGGACGAAAAGATGATTTAGTAATATTTGTAAAAAATGTTGTTCCGGGAGATATTGTTGATGTTGTTATTACTCGAAATAAACCTTCTTTTAAAGAAGGAAAAGCAATAAATTTTCATAAATATTCCAATTTACGAGTTAACGCAAAATGCAGCCACTTTGATCTTTGCGGAGGCTGTAAGTGGCAAAACATTACTTACGAACAACAGCTTAAATATAAACAAAAAATTATTGAAGATGCTTTTCAGCGAATTGCTAAAGTAGAAATTGATGAAATTTTTCCTATTATGCAATCGCCGGAAACTTACTTTTATAGAAATAAATTAGAATACACTTTTTCTTCTCGAAAATGGCTCGAAAAATCACAACTGCAAGATACTGAAAACATTAACATGAATGGATTAGGATTTCACCTGCCCGGAATGTTCGACAGAATTTTAGACATTAACCAATGCTACTTACAAAGCACTATTTCAGATAAAATTAGAAATGGTGTTCGTGAATTTGCTTTTAAAAATGAATATACTTTTTACGATACTCGCGAACATCAAGGGTTTTTACGTAATTTAATTGTACGCAGTTCAAATTCTACAGGCGAATATATGATTGTGCTTATTGTTGGCAAAAACGATGAACAAAAAATTTCTGATATTCTGAATTTTATTGCTGATAATTATAACGAAGTAACTTCAATATATTATATTGTTAACGAAAAGAAAAATGATAGTTACTCTGACTTAGAGCCGATTTTATTTAAAGGAAACGAATTTATCATCGAAAATTTAGGCAACTTAAAATTTCAGATAGGACCAAAATCTTTCTTCCAAACAAACACAAATCAGGCTAAACAAATGTACGATGTTGCATTAAAATTTGCCGACCTCGATGGAACCGAAACTGTTTACGATTTATATACAGGAACCGGAACAATTGCATTATATGCTTCGCAAAAAGCCAAAAATGTTATTGGTGTTGAAATTATTAAAGAAGCCATTGACGATGCAAACAAAAATGCAAAAATTAACAATATCTCAAATGCAAAATTTGTTGTGGGCGATATGAAAGATGTTCTTAACAATCAATTTATTGCTGAAAATGGAAAACCTGACGTTGTTTTGCTTGATCCCCCTCGTGCCGGTGTACATCAAGACGCTTTAGAGGTTATTAAAAATGCTGAACCAAATAAAATTGTTTATATTAGTTGCAATCCGGGTACTCAAGCAAGAGATGTTGCTATTCTTTCTGACAAATACGATGTTCTTAAAATTATGCCCGTTGATATGTTTCCGCATACTTTTCATGTTGAAAATATAGCTCTGCTTAAACTCAAAAAATAATTTAAACTTTA
Organism: Bacteroidales bacterium; assembly: GCA_016936595.1. Taxonomy (GTDB): domain Bacteria; phylum Bacteroidota; class Bacteroidia; order Bacteroidales; family JAFGUD01; genus JAFGUD01. The sequence continues at coordinate 18,267 of JAFGXO010000171.1, forward strand.
TATTTATTGTTGATAAAACTCTTTTCAGTTATTCAACTTTAAATAAAAAACTTATGAAACTTAAAAAAATACATACAAGCAAATTGATTGAATTTTTCAGCGTTTCGACAATCTACAGCATTGAGTTACCGTTAATTGAAGCCGGTATTAGTGCCGGATTCCCTTCGCCGGCTGATGATTTTTTAGATATTTCAATCGACTTAAATAAAGAGCTTATTAAAAATCCTTCGGCTACATTTTTTGGAAGAGTTAACGGCGATTCTATGAAAGATCTTGGTATTGATGATGGCGATTTACTTATCATAGATAAAAGTATTGAACCTCAAACCGGTAAAATTGCTGTTTGTTTTATTGATGGTGAATTTACTTTAAAAACTATTCAATTTGAAGCTAATTTATGCTGGCTTGTTCCGGCTAACGAAAAATATAAACCTATAAAAGTTACTCCCGATAATGAATTTATTGTATGGGGTATAGTAAAACACGTAATTAAATCTTTTTAGGGTTTCGGGTTGTGAGCTGCAAGATACGGGTTTTCGGGGTGAGAGGAGAGGTATTCTGGTTTTAAAAAATTGCAAGCTATTGGTTGTTAATTACAAATTACTTATAAATGTTCGCTTTAGTTGATTGTAATAATTTTTACGCATCATGCGAGCGGGTTTTTCGCCCCGACTTGAATGGCAAACCCGTTGTAATACTCTCAAACAACGATGGTTGCGTTATTGCCCGAAGCAACGAAGCAAAAGCTCTTGATATTCCTATGGGTGCTCCGGCTTTTAAATTTGCCGAAATCTTTAAACAAAACAACGTTAATGTTTTCTCTTCTAATTTTGCTCTTTATGGCGATATGAGTGCCAGAGTAATGAATATTTTATCTGAAATTGCTCCCGAAATTGAAATTTACAGCATCGATGAAGCTTTTCTTAAATTTACAGGTTTCCAAAATTACGATTTAAACGATTACGGTTTAATGATTCGTAAAAAAATACTTAAACATACCGGTATTCCGGTTAGTGTTGGGTTTGCTCCCACAAAAGCTCTATCAAAAGTTGCCGTTCATGTTGCAAAAAAATTCCCCGAACGAACTAAAGGAGTGTATGTTATCGATAACGAAGAAAAAAGAATAAAAGCTTTAAAGTGGCTACAAATTGAAGATGTGTGGGGTATTGGACGAAAACATGCCGAAAAATTAAAAAATGTTGGAATCTTAAATGCTCTTCGATTTACCGAAACATCGGATTCGTGGATAAAAAAACACATGTCGGTATTAGGACTTCGTCTAAAAAATGAACTCCTCGGAAAATCAACTCTTGATTTAGATAAAGTTAAAAACAAAAAAAGTATAGCCACAACACGAACTTTTGAAAAAAATTATGCCGATTTTGAACTCATAAAAGAACGAGTTGTTACTTTTGCCGTAACTTGTTCTGAAAAACTACGTAAGCAAAAATCAAACTGCAATTCAATAATGATTTTTTTACACACAAATTGGCACAGAAAAGACTTACCACAAATAAACCCAAATATTGTAATACAACTACCCTACCCTACAAACTCGGCTATTGAAATAGCAAAATTTGCCGTAAAAGGATTAAAACAAATTTTTAAAGAAGGATATTTATACAAAAAAGCAGGTGTTGTAGTTATGAATTTTACGCCCGAAAATCCACAACAATTATCTATTTTTGAAAACTCAAATCCTAAGCACAAAAAGCTTATGAAAACTATAGATCATATTAACAACAATATTGGAGCAAAAAAACTTAAACTTGCAGCTCAGGATTTAGAAAGAACATGGAAAATGAATCAAGAAAAAATTTCGCCTCGATACACAACAAAAATCAACGAAATTTTAAAAATAAAAACCGATTAAATTCAATTTTAATCAAAACTATAATAAATTTGCGTTTTATAAAAGTTAGATGAAAAAAAATTTTTTAGCAATATTATTTATCTTAATGCTTACAGCTCCATTTTTAGGAAGCGTTATTTTTATAAAATTTCAGAAAAATGCTATCAAAAATGAAGTGAAAAATTATTTGCTAAAAAACACAACAATTAACAACCTTTACAAGATAACTCTTTCTACTAAAGATGCTAAAAACCTAATAAATTGGAAAAGTAATTATGAATTTGAATATCAAAATAAAATGTTTGATGTTGCAAAATCCGAAATAAAAAAAGACTCCATTAGCTTTTGGTGCTTACAAGATTTTAAAGAAACTGAGTTAAATAAAAAAACCGGAATTATTGTTAATATTTTACTCGGAAATAATCAAACGAATAAAAACAACCAAAATAATTTTATATCATTTTTAAATAACCTTTTTTTTACAGATATTTTAAAATGGAAATTTCACATAAATCAATCAAAGTTAAATGATTTTAATATTTTGGTATTTTTTATGTCACAAAATATTTCGCCCTTAACTCCCCCTCCAAAATTATTTTAATTAAAATAATTTATTGTAATAATTAGTAGTTTTTGTAGCTAATTAACAAACATTGTTACCAAAACACAACTAAAAATTGCACAAAAAAACCAACGACATACGGTTTTTAAATCATTAACATTCAACACATTAGCTATATGTTTAAATCTGTATTGCTATAACAGAACACATATGCATAATTAAAACAAAAAAAACTAATGAAAAAAATATTTTTTATACTTATTGCATTATTGTTTTCAATATATGCAAACTCTCAAGTAATTACAATTAAGAGTAAAACTAACGAGCAGCCACTTGATTTGGTTGGAATAACAAGTAATAAATCAAGTGCATTTTTAACAACAAATTCCAAAGGCGAAGCCGATATATCAGTATTTAAAGGAGCAGATGAAATACACCTCCAATTAATTGGTTATGCAACAGTTATAAAAAGTTATGATGAACTAATAAATAACAATATTGTTTTTCTTGAAATGGAAAGCATAAACATGGACAGAATAGTTGTTTCGGCAAACCGTTCGGGACAATCGTCGGCAAGTGTGCCAACAAAAATTACATCTATAGCACGAAAAGACGTAACACTTTTAAATCCACAAACTGCAGCCGATTTACTAACAATTTCGGGAAACGTTTTTATTCAAAAAAGTCAACAAGGAGGCGGAAGCCCTATGATTAGAGGTTTTTCAACAAATCGTCTTTTATATACCGTTGACGGAGTGCGTATGAACACTGCTATTTTTAGAGGCGGAAACATTCAAAACGTCATTTCTCTTGATCCTTTTGCAATTGAAAATACCGAGGTGTTTTTTGGCCCCGGCTCGGTTATTTATGGCAGCGATGCTATTGGTGGCGTAATGAGTTTTCAAACACTTGTAGCTGAACTTTCAGCTACCGATGAACCTTTTATTACCGGAAATGCCACTACCAGATATTCTTCGGCTAACAACGAAAAAACTGTTCATTTTGACGTAAATGTAGGTTGGAAAAAATGGGCTCTTTTAACAAGCATTAGCTCAAATGATTATGGAGATTTGCGTATGGGAACAAACGGTCCCGAAGAATATTTGCGTCCGTTTTATGTTATTCGTCAGGATAGTGTTGATATTATCCAAACTAACAACAATCCTTTAATTCAAAAACCTTCAGGATATTCTCAAATAAATATGATGCAAAAATTACGCTTTAAACCAAATCATAATTGGGACATTCAATACGGTTTTCATTATTCCGAAACATCTGACTATGCTCGTTACGATCGTCATATCAGATATAAAAAAGGATTGCCAAGATACGGCGAATGGAGTTATGGTCCTCAAATTTGGATGATGAACAATTTAAACATCACAAATAATAATGATATTTTTTTATACGATCAACTTGCAATCAGATTAGCTCAGCAATATTTTGAAGAAAGCCGAATTAGCAGAGATATTAACGATGATTTAAGAGAAACAAGAACCGAAAAAGTTGACGCTTACTCGGCAAACATAGATTTATCTAAAACTATTGGTGTAAAAAATACTATTTTTTACGGAGGTGAATTTATTTTAAATAATGTAACTTCAACCGGTATAAACACAGATATTTCAACAAATGTAAGCGTTCCCGGACCTTCAAGATATCCTCAAGCATCGTGGTTATCTTACGGTGCTTATATTACTGATAAAATTGAATTTAATGATAAATTTATTATTCAAGCCGGATTAAGATATAATCAATATCAATTAGATGCTGTTTTTGACACAACATTTTATCCGTTTCCGTTTACTACGGCTAATTTAAACGATGGAAAATTTAACGGAAGCTTTGGTTTTGTTTTTCGACCAACAAAAAAATGGATAATTTCGGCAAACGCCGCAACCGGTTTCCGTTCGCCTAATGTTGATGATGTTGGAAAAGTTTTTGATTCTGAACCCGGTTCGGTTATTGTTCCTAATCCAAATTTAAAAGCCGAATATGTTTATAGTGCCGATTTTGGTGTTGCTAAAATGTTTGGTGATTTTATAAAAATTGATTTTAATGTTTACTACACAATATTAGAAAATGCTTTAGTTAGAAGAAATTATACTTTGAATGGAATAGACAGCATTATGTACGACGGAACTTTGAGTCAAGTACAAGCCATACAAAATGCAGCCGTAGCAAACGTTTATGGTTTACAAGCAGGCTTCAACATAAAACTTCCAAGCGGATTTGCTTTAAAATCAGATTTTAATTACCAAAAAGGCCAAGAAGAACTCGACGACGGCACTGTTAGTCCTTCTCGACATGCTCCACCTTGGTTTGGTGTTACCAGATTAAGTTACTCAACAAATGACCTTAGTTTTCAGTTTTATTCTTTATATAGTGGTGAAAAAAGTTTTGAAGAAATGCCCGCCGAAGAAATAGGCAAAGATTACATGTATGCTATTGATGCTGAAGGAAATCCGTATTCTCCGGCTTGGTTCACTTTAAATTTTAAAACCATGTATAAAATTAATCAAAACTTTACAGTTTCTGCCGGATTAGAAAACATAACCGATCAACGCTACCGTCCATATAGTTCGGGAATTGTTGCTCCTGGTAGAAATCTTGTGTTTTCGATGAAAGCAAAATTTTAAATTATTGAAGGATAACGAATAATAATTTGTTAAAATAACCTCTTTCTATAAACTCCTTATAAAATCGGAATAACAAAACCTGTAAAACAACAAGTTTTGTACTACTCCGAAAAATAAGGAGTCTTTTTATAGTAAAAACATATTGAATTATAAACTCCTCCCATCGTCAGAGAGACAAACGGTTCAAATTATTAATCATCTGTAATTATACTTTTAAATAGAATTAACCCCTCATAAAATTTTGCCCGTATAAATATAGTTTCACCTATTTGTATTATCTTTGCTAACTATGGAAGCCTTAAGATTATCAGAATTAACACTTTTAATAAAAGAAACAATTAACATTTCTTTTGCCGAATTTTACACTGTAATTGCCGAAGTTAACCAACTAAATGTTAATAATTACAGCGGGCATGCTTATTTGCAACTTGTTGAAAAAAAAGAAAATTCAGATTCTGTTATTTCAAACATCAGAGCAATAATTTGGGCAAATAAGTTTAAAATGTTACAAGCTTATTTTAGAACTATTACCGGAGCCGAAATTACCGAAGACATTAAAATTCTTGCAAAAGTTGAAGTAAGTTATCACGAAGTTTACGGAATGAGCTTAATTATACATGATATTGACCCAACTTACACTCTTGGAGATATTGAAAAACGACGTCAGGAAATTATAGACCAGCTAACAGATGACGGCGTAATTAATATGAACAAAAATATTGAATTTCCGCTTGTACCTCAACGAATTGCTGTTATTTCATCGGCAACGGCGGCGGGTTTATCCGATTTTTTGGATCATCTTACCAATAACGAGCAAGGATACAATGTCTCTTTCAAACTTTTTGAAGCTACAATGCAGGGCGAAAAAACTGAAAAAAGCATTATTAAAGCTTTAGATGATATTTTTAATAATGTAAATAATTTTGACCTTGTTGTAATTATTCGTGGCGGCGGTTCAAAACTTGATTTAAGTGCATTTGATTCCTACAATATTGCAGTTAATATTGCTCAATTCCCTTTACCTGTTATTACCGGAATTGGACACCACAGAGACTCTTCAATTGCAGATATTGTTGCATATAAAAGCCTTAAAACACCTACGGCTGTTGCCGATTTCATTATTCAAAAAATTGACAACTTTTACAATTATTTGTCAGAAAAATACGACTATTTAACTAAAATAATTCAAGAAAAAATCAGCACCGAAGAATTTTATTTAGAAAAAGCTCAATCCAAACTTAAAATTGCTATTTCTGATTATATTTTTCAAAACCAAATCACTATAACTAATTTATCTAACAATTTAAAATATTCTTCATTAAAATTTATTGAAAATAAAATTCAATTTTTAAATCAAAAAAAACACGAAATAAAACTTTTATCAAAAAACAGTATTTCACAAAATATCAATAAGCTTCAAAAGCAAGAAATGTATTTTAATAATCAAATGAAAATTGCACTAAATAATGCCGAAAACAAATTAAAAATAATTGATGCAAAATTGCAAACTATTGATCCTCAAAACATTTTAAATATCGGATTTTCAATAACATATAAAAACGGCAAAGCCATTAAAAATACAGAAAACTTAATAAAGGGCGATAAAATATACACAAAGTTAAAATCCGGAAATATTAACTCCACAGTTGAATAAACTAAAACCTATAAATATCCGTTCATCAAATAAATTTGGATAAAAATTTACTTTAACTTACTTTTAATGCGAATTTTAAAATCTTACTATCATGTTAAAATCTTTTGAAGAGTTATCTCAAGACGGATTGAATTATCAAGAATTTGAAACAATTCGCCAAGAAGCCCATGCAAAAAGCAAAAAAGGGCTTATGATTGGAGGTATTATTGGCGGCACATTGGTTGTTGTAGGTATTATTTTATTTGCAGTTTCTAATCCTGCAATTGGATTTTTTACTATTTTTATAGGTGCAATTATTTTTGGTATTTACTACGCTATTGTTAATTCGAAAGCTAAAAAACAAGTAAAAGAAAAAGTTCTTGGAGACCTTCTAAAATCAATAGACCCAACTTTTAACTACTCCAAAGGCGATCGGGAATTTGTTCCAAACTTTAGAAAAGCAGGCTTTGTTAAATCAACTTCGGCTGTTCATGTTGACGATGTTTTTATAGGCCAAATTAACGGTTTACAATTTAGTTTAGGTGAACTAAAAGTTACCAGACAACAAGGTAAAAACAAACATATTACTGTTTATCAAGGACCATTTGCTTTTACTACAACATCAGCAAACTACGGCTTTACTTCAATAATTCCTGACACAATGGAAAAATCACTTGGAGGAATAGGAAAACTTCTTCAAAAAGCCGATATTAGCCGACTAAATCAAAAAAATATTAGAATAGACGAAGATCCTGATTTTGAACGAACTTTTGCTGTATGGACAAAAGATGAAACCACTACACGACAAATTTTAAATCCTGAATTTAGAAGCTATTTAACAGGTTTAGCCACTTTAAGCAGAACATACATAGGCTGGAGAGATAACAATATTTATTTTGGAATGGACAATCGTAGAGATTTATTTAACCTAAAACTAAAAAATGTAATTTCTCAAAGCACTGTTCGACAATTTTATGACGATTTTGCTCAATATTACAATATTTTAGAAAATATCATTTCGTTTGTAACAACAGGTATTGGAGCAGAAAGCAGTACAAATATTAACTCAGGAGATGTACCTCCGCCGCCGGCTGCAAACAATAACGAATATTATGGGGGCAACCAAAATGAAACTCCGCCACCACCGCCAAGTGGAAATACTACTCCCCCGCCGCCGCCAAAACCTAAATTTTAAATCTTAATTAACAGCCCTATCAAAGGGCTGTTTTTTATTTATTTATATTTTGCTCTAATAATTGTTTTTCCTGTTCTTTATTTTTTAATCTTAATGCCACAAACGTTATAACAACAAGAATAACAACAAGATACAAAAATGTGTTTTTATAACCATTAACCTGACCAAATTCAGAAACAACAACTCCTATGGCAGCTGCACCAACAATTTGACCTAAACTAATAAAAATTGTAAGCATTCCTTGAGTAACAGCTCTATCGGTTGCCGGAACTTCATTTAACATAATATACCTCAATGAACTACCTGATAAAACAGATAAACCAAGGCCAATAAAAACTCCTGAGAAATAAAATAAAAATTTACTATCGATTACACGATACAATAAATAAAAACCCACAAAAGTTAAAATAATACCCGTAATTACAACAATTTTAGAACCATAACTATCTATTAACCGGCCAAATACAGGAGCTCCAATAGCTGTAGCAATAACAATTGGCAAAAGCATAAAACTTGCAGCCGCAGGCTCTACATCAAATACACCTGTTGCAAATGTTGGAATAAACACAAACGACGATTGAACTAAACCTGTTGTAAAAGCAATAATTCCAACAATTCTTATTTCTTTATTTCTAAAAAAACTTAATTTAATAATTGGAGCAGGTGCTTTTCTTTCAATATAAATTGAAATAAAAAATAGAATAATTGAAAAAACTACAAATGGAAAAACATGAATAGACAAAATACTTTGTGCTAAATTTTCACTGTCGATATTGTTAACACCGTAAGCAAACGAGCCAAGAGTAAGTCCAATAGTGATTATTCCTTTCCAATCAAAAAAAGTATATTCTAAACTTTTAGTATTAGGCAAAATTTTAAAACTTCCTAAGATTATAATAATAGCAATAGGAATATTAATTAAAAAAAGCGAATGCCAAGAAAAATAATGCAATAAAACTCCTGCAATTACAGGTCCTATTATAAAAGCAATGCCAAAAACAGCTCCTATAAGTCCCAAAATTCGACCTCTTTTTTCCGGTGGAAAAACATCACCAACTACGGCCGAAGCAACGGGCAAAAATCCACTTGCCCCAAATCCTTGAATTGATCTGCCAATCAATAATACAGTAAAGTCATTTGAGAAAGAAACAACTATAGAACCTAAAGCAAAAATCGAAACAGCAACAACATAAATAATTTTGCGGCCAAAAATATCAGATAATTTAGCAAATAAGGAAATTCCTATTAAATTGAACAATATGTATATAGAAAAAATCCACCCAAGCATTCGAGGCTCTATTGAAATTGTTGTTTCAATAGATGGAATTGCCGGACCAACTATAGAAATATCCAAAGCTCCCATTAAAACACCGGTAAATAACAGTGCTATAAGCCATTTTTTACTGCTTTTTTGTTCCATTATATAAATATTATCTCGACAAAATTAAAAAAATATTTTAATTTTGTTATATTTATACAATATTCAAACTATCTTAATTTAAAAAATCAGATGTAATTTCTTGAATTTGAAACGACCAGTAGAAACTATTTTTAATCATTTTTGCAAATGAACTTCCATTAGAGCAAAAAAACACAAAATTAACAATCATATCATTATTTGTTTTTTGAGCATAAATAAAATCCTGTTTATTAGGCGAATATAAATTTATTTCATTAATATTGTCTAAATTTTTCAGCTCGTCGGCATTAATTTTAATTTGCGGATTAATTTTTATATCATCATCAATTTTTGTAATCCAACCATCTGTTAAAGAATAAATAAACTCTACAACAATCAACTGATTTGCTGCTTTTGTATGATTTGGAGTTTGTAAATCATAATACTGAGACGTAGTATCAATATAATCACTAAGCTTATAAACAATAACAGGAGGTGTTCCGTCTGAAATAGCAAATACTGAATTTGAAAAAACAAGAAACAAAACGATGAAAACAGGTTTAATTATAGTCATAATCAATGTGTATTAAATGAGCAAAATAGAAAATGTATATTATTAAAACGAAAAAAAAATTAGAGTAGAGTCCCACATTAAAAAAAAGGGACGGTTCTACACAGTACATTAAATCGCTTAAAATAAGATAGTTAAAACAAATTTATAAAAATGGGAAATTAAGTTTTTCCTTTTGGACAAAAAAAAATAAATTTACACCTGTAAAACAAAAATAATTTAATGAATTTTATTTTAATAATAGGCTTAGTTATCAGTTTAGGTTTTTCAACTTATTTTTATGCAATAAGTTTAAAACAATCAAATGTTGACAAGTATCTCGGTGTTGTTTTTTTTATGATTTTTCTTACATTTTTATACAATTATTTATGGTATAACGATTTTTTAAAAAATCACCCCGATTATTTATTTTTAGACATTGGTATTCCTTTTTTACTTGGTCCGATGATATGGTTTTATGTTCAAAGTCTTACTAATCAGAACAAGCCAAAACCGGCAAAATTTATGCACTATGTTCCGGTAATAATAATTTACATGAGTATTTTTGATCTGCTTATATTGCCTGCCGATCAAAAATTAGAAATTGTTTCGCAACAAGCCCGTCAAGCCGGCTTACGATTTAGCATTTTAACAATTATGCAATTTTTACCCGTGCCTATTTATTTAACAGCCGGAATAATAAGAGTAAAAAAATATGAGAAGAGCCTAAAAAACGTTTTTTCATCGGTTCAAACAATCAATCAAAAATGGTTAATAATTCTTTTGTTTGCTTTTTTAATTTTTTGGCTGATTATTTCAATCGGATTAGTTATTTTAAACTTCTTTATACTTAAAAAAGTATTGTCTTACATTGTTATTATCACATTTATTGTTTTCCTGTTATTTGTTGGAATATACGGCATTCATAAAAATAAAAGCATAAAAAAATCTAATGAAATAATTGAAAAGACAAAAATCTCAAACGAAAATAGTTCAAAGAAAACAGAAAAAAAATATGATTTTATTGATGTTTACGTTGCCGAAAAAAAACCTTTTTTATCGGCTGATTTAACCATTAACGATTTAGCGAAGTCATTAAAAATGCCACCTCACAGATTATCAAAAATATTAAACAACCAATATAACAGCAACTTTTTTGATTATATAAATTTAAAACGAGTAGAAGAATTTAAAGAAAAAATTAACAATAATGAACACAAAAAATACTCTATACTATCGTTAGCCTATGAAAGCGGATTTAACTCTAAATCAGCATTTTACAGATATTTTAAAAAAATAGAAGGTATTACTCCCGGAGAATTTATTAAACAAAAATAAAATTTTGCATCTGTAATTTTTTTAAAAATTGCAACCATTTTATAAAGCAAAAACTTTTCTGTCTTTATTTTAGCATTTTTGTTTAAATTTACTCAAAACAGGTTCAAATTTAAATCCGCTAATTTCATCTAACAGTTCAAAACATAATTTAAACTCTCCTTTGTATCTGTTCAGTTCTACTGCAAAAATTTTCTGGTTATTATCTGTTAAATCTAACAATTCCAAAAGTTTGTTTATATTACTTTTCCATAACAAATTATATTTTAATTTTGAAATTATTTTATTTTTGTTTCTCGAAAAATCATAAAATTTCCACAAAAGATGTTGCCTTAAAAAAACTCTTCATCGGTTGATCTAAAAACTTTTTTTCCAAAGCTTCGGCATACTCTTCGATGGATAAAAAATCAGATTTTTAATAATCATCGTTTATAATATAAATTGATATTTTTTTATTAATCTACTCTACTTCATTTGTTTTTTCAAGCCAATAAATAGTGCCACATTTTTTGCACTTTATTATTGCTGGATATTCCGGCAACATTGGTGCACTTAAATATCAATCGGAATATCTAATTGAACCAAATGTATTACCACTTAATAAGCTTTTTTTAAAAATCCTTTTTTTACATTTAGGACATTCTTAAATTAAAGCAGGGCATGGTTAAATATTGTTGTTTTTATTTATAAAAAACAGCTACAAAAACTAATTATTAACAATAATAAATTTACTGTTTAAAACGATATGCTTATTTGAAAAATCATTTACAACAGCAGAAATAAAATAAATTCCATTAGTAAAATTTGACACATCAATTGATAATATTTCATCTGAATTTTCGAATAACGAATAAATAATTTTTCCGTTAATATCATAAATCTTTACACTTTCAATATTGCCTTGAGCAAACTTAGCATTTAAAATATCCGAAACAGGATTTGGAAATAATTGTAATTCAATATTTGTTGAAATGGTTGAAATATTTGCATTATTATTTGAATATCCTGGGGTTGACGACGAAAAAAACACATAATTTGGGCTTGCATCTGTTTGGCAGCCAAACGAAACATCAGTATTTTGAGCACCAAACGACAGAGTATCAACAACTAAATACTCATCACCATTTTTTAAGAACACTCCAATTTGTTCACCGTCTTTACTTAATTTAAACGAAGCGTGTAAACTACCTTCTTCGGAATCGCTATCAGTCCAAACTAACAAAAATTCGTGTGGTTGCAAATGCATATCGGGTAAACGCCACATTCCGGCATCCTGCAAATCATCGGTTAAATAAATATCACCCAAAAAAATGGCATCATTTCCATAGTTGTAAAGCTCAAGCCAATCCTCAAAAATTCCGGATTCATCGGCTATTGTAGAAGAGTTATCTGCCATAAATTCATTGATAACAATAGTTAAATCTGATGCTTGCGGACTTACAACCGTAAAATATCCTTGATACGGCTCACGAGTTACATTTCCGGCATTATCTGTAAATTCATAAAAAAAATCAATTTGCATTACACCACTAAGTTGCTCTGTATTAACAGAATAAACATTATCATTTGCTAATGTATCTCCATTATTTCCGGCATCGTTCATGTTTATATTATTCCATGCACCCTCATCTAAACTATAATTAAAAACAGCCGAAGTAATTGAACCATCATCTTCAACAAAAACTTCGGAGTTAAAAAAAGAATTATTTGTTAAAAAGCCATAATCAACAATTGAAACTATTGGACTAATTGGTTGCAAATCAAGCTGAGAAAGGGCAGAAATGATTCGTTTAGAGATATAAGGTTTTAAACCTTCTTTAACGTGCATACCAAGAGCTTGGATATAAGAGTTATTAAAATCATCAACCGAAAAACCATAGTCGAGAGTTCTAAAATTATCAGCTTCGGCAAAAGGAGTAATCTTCGTTTTTAAGTCATCAATTATCGGATAAATTAGAGATGTTTCAAAACTGGTTTCAATAATCAAATTAATATAAAAAGAAAATCTATCCCGATATACATCATTTTGAAGCAATTTATTAGCCAAGGGGCGATCATTTTCTGCCCAAGTATAAATATTTCTCTCTGTCCAATCTATATTAAACCAATCAATTCCAAAAGTATTATCCATATCGTAAGGAAGATATTCAAATCGGTCGGTTGTTGGATTATGATACAAATAATAATTGTTTTGATTAAACGCATAACCGTCCCAATGCCCTGTTAATACTTCAAAAGCCAAAGTTTTAAGATACAAATTAACATTAAAAACAGGTTCAAGATTTATTGGGAAGTCATCAACCGGAGTATTATTAAGAATATTAATAAAATTAGCTAAATCAGAATAATCGTCAACACTTTCATTTGATTTTAATTCATATATACGTCTTCCGTCTCCGTTTGTGAATTTATAATCGTCGGGATTATTACTTATAAACATCAAATTTGAACCCCAATAACATTTATATAAATTTCCAAACGAACGAGTATATCTTTTATCAAGAAAATTATCGTCAATATTTTCAACACTTATATAAAGTCCGAAATAATTATTATTAATATAAACAGCAACATGATTTGCCCGAGCTGCCGGAATATGAATTTGTCGTAAAATATCACTATTTAATTTTGACCTAATTATTGAAGGATCGTTATGTTCGCCATTTAAATTTAAATTATCCAAATCGTAAAACTCAATATTTTCAAAAGTATTAAAACTTACTCTAAATGATTTTTTTTGAGCATAACGCGAGGTATTACCTCTTAATCTGAACCCCACTAAATTAAAAGTATCACACACCAAACTACTTGTAAAAATAAAAGTTGCCGGATATTCATGATCACTTTCAAGATTTTCGGCGAGATAAAGTTCATCAAGAGAATCTTGGTTTATATAAATATCAATTCGAGGCACATCTTGATCAAAATATACAGGAGTTTGAATTGGAAAATATTGCTGAGATATTACATAAGTAAATAAACCAACCATTAATACAAATAAAAAGACTATTTTTTTCATACTATTGTTTTTTAAAAAATAAATATTTTTTAAATGATTTTTATCAAAATTTGAGCAATAAATAATTCTTTATATGCTTAAAAACAACTATTTTAATTAAATTAATTTTTTAATAATTTAACATTTATTATGCTCCACTATCTACAAAGATACCATTTTATCTTAAAAAAAATATTTTATTCGTGCAAATAAAAAAAAAATTGCAACTTTGAAGAATTAAGAATCAAATATCGTATTATGGAAATAAATTTTAAAAATAATTTAGTCCAAAATTTTAATGATGAAAAACTTGTTTTATTTGTAAACAAAAATAATGAGAATTTCACTTTTGCAATGAAAATAGCACTTGCAGATGAACAACCTTACGCTTGGAGGGCAACGTGGGTTATTAATCATGCAACAAAAAATAATGACCCAAGACTAACAGAGTACATATATTTAATAACAAAAGATTTACAAAAAAAACAAGACGGGCATCAACGAGAATTACTAAAACTCATTGAAAAAATTAAAATTGCAGAAGAAAATGAAGGCTTAATTTTTGACATTTGTATGACTATTTGGGAAGACGTTGATAAAATTCCTTCGGTAAGAATAATTGCACTTAAAATGTTAGTAAAAATCGTAAAAAAGTACCCCGAACTAATGAACGAACTAAAATTTATCACTCAAGAACACTACACAGAAACATTATCTCCCGGAATAAAAAATTCAATGAAAAAGATGATGAAAAATTTATGAATTTAAACTAAATATTTTCCCTGATTTATTTATGAAAAATTGAACATCAGAACAAAAAAACTGCTCTGAGCTTACAAATTTTAATCATTAAAATAATAACTTTGCACACTGAATAAAAAATAAAATAAAGCAAAATATCATGGCACTAAAAGTAGGAATTATTGGACTAACAAACACCGGCAAAACAACCATATTTAACTGTTTTTCAAACACTAAAGCCGAAACTTCAAATTATAGTTTTTCTACAAATAAATCAAACTTTGGCATGGCGTATGTTCCCGACGCCCGACTACATAAACTTTCTGAACTTGTTCCCACAAAAAAAATAGTTTACACAACTATGGAATTTGTTGATATTCCGGGCTTAACAAAAGGAGCATCAGAAGGACAAGGAATAGGAAATTCTTTTTTATCCGACATCAGAAACGTTGACGCAATAATCCACGTTACCCGTTGTTTTGAAGACGAAAATTTACCCCACGTTGAAGGTTCTATTAATCCCGTAAGAGACATTGAAATTCTTAATCTTGAACTTCAAATTAAAGACCTTGACAGTATTGAAAAACGCTTAGATAAAGTTGCTAAAAAACTTAAAGCCGGCGACAAAGAAGCAAAAAAAGAACACGAAATTCTTACTAATTACAAAGATCATTTAGAAAATTTTGAAAACGCACGAAGTATTGATATCAAAGAAGAAGATAAAAAATTCGTTGACGATTTATTCCTTTTAACCAATAAACCGGTAATGTATGTTTGTAATGTTGATGACGATTCAGCAAATTCGGGAAACAAATACTCTAAAGAAGTAGAAAAGTATATTAAAGAAAACGACGCAAACGCAGATGTTCTTTTTATTGCTGCAAAACTCGAAGCCGATATCGCAGAACTTGAAAGCCAAGAGGATAGAGTGGAATTTTTAAAAGACGCCGGCCTTACTGAACCCGGAATAAACAAACTAATTCAAAAAGCATACGAACTACTAAATTTAAGCACTTTTTTTACTGTTGGCGAACAAGAAAACAGAGCTTGGACTATTCACGCCGGCATAAAAGCCCCCGACGCTGCCGGAGTTATTCATAGCGACCTTAAACGTGGATTCATTCGTGCCGAAGTTATTGCTTACAACGATTTTATTGCCTTAGGTTCTGAACACGCCTGCAAAGAAAACGGAAAACTCCGACTTGAAGGAAAAGAATATATTATTAACGAAGGCGACATTTTACACATCAGATTTAACGTGTAAACTAATTAAATAAATCAACAAAAAAATCCCTTTAAACTGCATACTATCACAAAAAATGAAAAAAAAAAGCAATTTATCGGGATTTTTTTGTACTTTTAAAACCCAAATATTACGCGTACACAAAAACCAACAATATTTTTTTCTTTGTAAAACAATAAAAAACAATAACATGAAAAAAATCTACTTTATCTTTTTCGCCATTTTAATTACCCTTTCATCTTGCGAAAAAAAAGGGAATATAACTATCAATAACTTAGATTATTATATAAAAAATAACACCGCACCATATGAAGTTGAATTATATCGCGCTGTAACTTATCAACCCTCCGAAGCAACAATAACTTGGGATTTTGGCGACGGAACAACCTCTAATGACAAATCGCCTGTTCATATCTACGAACAAACCGGAAAATACAACGTAAAACTTACAATTGTTAACTACAAAACAATTTCCGAAGAAACTATTATTATAGATGTAAGCCAAGACCCTATGCCTATAAAAAGCGATTTTGATTATCATTTTTTAACCAATAAAAGATACGCTCCATGCGAAGTTCAGTTCTACAATACCTCGCAATACGCATCAGATTTTTTCTGGAATTTTGACGACGGATTAGGTTCTAACGATGATTCTCCAAGCCATATTTTTGATTCAGTAGGTATCCATCGCGTTTATCTATACGCAATGAGTGGCGGTGATACTGCTGCATCTGTGCTTGAATTAGAAATTCTTCCTCCTCCCGAAAAAATATCGGTTGATGTTGTTAGTATTT
The DNA here is from genome assembly GCA_016936595.1 of Bacteroidales bacterium. Classification (GTDB taxonomy): domain Bacteria; phylum Bacteroidota; class Bacteroidia; order Bacteroidales; family JAFGUD01; genus JAFGUD01. Next base: position 35,208 of record JAFGXO010000171.1, read on the forward strand.
GGTTGCCAGGCACTTTATTAGGAGAGGATTACAGTCTTTATTATTATCTCGATATTTTTAATGAAACGCCTACAAATTTACCTATGGTTAATGCTTCAACTATTCCTTTTGGTTGGATAATTGATAAAGAACTTTTCTTTTTTAATGGCGAATATAATTCCGATAATTTATATTTTGAAGTATGGAGCCCATACAATAACCAAGCTCCAACGTATAGTTTTGGTATTAGAATGGAAGAAATTCAAGACTTATACTACCCCGACACACTGTTTTGGGACAACGGAAACGGATATGCCGCCGAAGTTCTTTTATCATATTATGATGATTAAATTTTAAATATTGAATTTTATTCTATTAATTGCTTTTTTTCTATCATATTAAATTAAAAACTTAAAACACAAATAATAACACCAAATCATGAAAATATTTTGCATAGGCAGAAATTACCTTAATCATGCCAAGGAATTAAATAATTCTGTACCCACAGAACCCGTTGTTTTCTTAAAACCCGACACTGCTCTTTTACGTAATAATGACCCTTTTTATTTACCCGATTTTTCTGATGAAATTCATCATGAAATTGAACTTGTTGTTAAAATTAACAAAGTAGGAAAACACATTGCCAAAGAATTTGCCCACAGATATTACAACGAAATAGGACTGGGTGTTGATTTTACTGCAAGAGACCTTCAAGCAAAACTAAAAGAAAAAGGTTTACCCTGGGAAAAAGCAAAAGCATTCGATTTTTCTGCCCCAATTTCTACAAATTTTATTAACAAAGAAGATTTAGAGCTCGAAAATTTGAACTTTTCGTTAGAAATTAACAACAAAATAGTACAAAATGGCAATACAGCCGATATGATTTTTAAAATTGATGAGTTAATTGAACATATTTCAAAATTTTTTACTCTAAAAATTGGCGACTTAATTTACACCGGAACACCGGCAGGTGTTGGCAAAATAGAAATTGGAGATCATTTACAAGGCTTTATTAATGAAAAAATAATGCTCGATTTTTTGATAAAATAACAAACCATTTGTTTTTTAATAAAAATTCAACTTTTATAGAACATAAAAACCGCCTAATAATTAAAATTAGGCGGTTTTTTCTATAAAAATCACATCTAAAAAATTATTCAGAAAAATTCAATTATCTAAACTTTTCAAAGATATGTAAATAAGAAATTTACACTTGATTTTTTGGTATATTTGTTTTATATTTGGAATCAAATTTGCACGGTAATTTTTACTAACCTTTAAAAACATCACAAAGATGAAAAAAATTTACACTATTTTTTTATTGCTCTCTTCACTTTTGCTGAATTTACCTCATTTAAATGCACAAGTAGCAGTAAATACCACTGGAGCCGCACCTAACTCAAGTGCCATGCTCGACGTTTCGGCAACTAACAAAGGAATACTAATTCCAAGAGTTACTTTAACTGCCGTAAACGATGCAACAACTATCCCCAGCCCGGCAAACGGTTTAATGGTTTTTCATACAGGAACCGGTTCAATGCAAGAAGGCTTTTATTTTTGGTCATCTACTGATAGCAATTGGAAACTTTTATACAGCGGTAATGTCCCCTCTGTGCCCGGAAATACAGTATATTGGGTTCGTCCAACCGGAATGCCTTACATACAGCCGGAAGGAAATGACTATATAAGAGTAAACGATGCAGGTGAATCATACGGACTTTATTATAATGGAGCAACTAACCAATATGGTATTTTTTCAAGAACAACAGATGGAACAGGTACTACTGCGGCCATAGTGGGTTTTTCTGATGTTACGGGAAATCAAACGTATGGTTATTTGGGTTATAACGGTACATGGAATCCTCCTGCCTATAGTGGATTCGGAGCAATAAATGGAGCAGCAGTATATGGTGTGGTTGATGACCCCGGAAGAATTGCAGGTTTTTTTAGAACAACCTCAAACGCAAGCTATGCTGCAAACATTGGTTATTCCGATGTTTGGATAGCCGGTTATTATTATGCTGATGTAAATAGCACTTCATATAACTCACGTCCAGCTCTTTATGGACAAATGAATGTTTTTGTTGACAAAGCCGGTTACCAAAACGGAATTAAAGGTATTTCCTTTTACGAAGGTAGCGGTGGCACATCTGGTATTTCAACAGGTGGTTCTTTTATCGGTATTGGATACTCTCAAAAAGCTGTGGGTTCTTATGGTTATGCTTATGGAGAAACAGCAGGATTAGGTTATTTATATGAACTTTCAAATTCCGTTGGAGCAGTAGGCTTATCTGAACATTCTGGTTTAAATTATCCAGATGCAAGCATGTATCAATTTGGAGTTATTGGACAAAAATACCAGGACTGGTCAGGATCATATGGCTACGATTTAAGAAGTGGTGGAGTTTTAGGAGTTACTTTTAGAATTGACAATTCCACTATTCAATCGTGGGGGGCTTTGGGTTATAAATCTTCTAGCGGAGTAAATTACGGAGCATACTTTGGCACAGGAGGTTCAGGAGCCGGTGGAGGAAAAAAACCAGCTATAGCTCAAAATATTGGTTTTGGTAGCAACTCAGACTTAATGGGAGGATGGGTATCCGGTGATATTTATGGTTTAGCTGTAAGTGGCGACAGATTTAGCTTATATGTTGATGGACGACAATATAATAACGATGTTATCACTCAATTTTCTAATAACGGCTCAGATATTAGAACTTCAACTTATGTTCCAACATCAACGTCAGTTGATATTATTGCAAAAGGTACTGCAATTTTATCCGAAGGAAAAGCTACAATAATTTTTGATGAAAATTTCACAAATATTGTGTCTGCTTCTGAACCAATTATTATAACAGTTACTCCTCAAGGAAAAACTCAGGGCGTCTATGTTGATGCAGTAAAGAACACAGGCTTTATTATTGCAGAAAATAATGACGGAAAATCCTCAACAACAGTAAATTGGATTGCTATTGGAACTAAAAAAGGATATGAAAACATTGACGAACCAACAGAATTGATCTCAAATGATTTTGATAATAATTTAAAAAAGGTTATGTTTAATGAAACCTTAACCGGTAGTGCAAGTCCTATTTGGTGGGATGGACAACAGCTTCGATTTGACGCAATCACAAAAGATATTGATAAATCAATTTTTACTCAACCTGTAAATATTAATAATATCAATGCCACTAAACAAAATAATCAACCTAATAATCCAAATAACAATATAAAGAACTAAAAAAAGGGGCTTATAATGCCCCTTTTAAAAAATCAATTTAAATTCGTCAAAATTTGTTTGGATTTTATTAAAGCTTTATTTATATTTGAACAAAAATAAAAAACAAATAAACATGAAAGAGAATTTTAAAAAAGTAAGAGAATTTTTGTTTGACTTAGAAATGACTATTGTCAGCGAAGATACTGTAAACGAAATATTTGTTGTTCAAAAAGAAGATGATGGAGTAATGAACATGGTTATTGCACTTGCAGATCCTGTATTAATTCTCGAACAACAACTTTTTGAAATAAAAACAGAAAGCATTGATTTATACAAACAACTTCTGATGAAAAACCGAGACATAATACATGGTGCTATGGTTTTAGACGAAGAAGGAAAAACCCTTTTGTATAGAGACACCTTAGAGTTAGAAAACTTAGACTTAAATGAACTCGAAGCTTCTGTAGAATCTCTATCTTTACTTCTATCTGAATTTGGAGAAGATATTTTAAAATACGCTCAATAAAAACAAACATAAAAAAACCTCCGCAATGGAGGTTTTTTTATAGTATTTATTTGTCGTCTTCTTCTTTATTTTCTTCTTTTATCTCTTCAACTTCATTAGTAATTTCTTCAGTTAAATTTTCAACAATCTCTTCAACATCAGGTTTTACTTCTTCAACTTTGTTACTTAAAACTTCTTGAGTTGCGTCAGAAGTTTTTTTACCACGACGAGAGCGGCGTTTTTTGCCATCTGATTTTTCGTTTGGAGCATAAGTTGTATTAAAATCTACAAGCTCAATATAACATATTTCAGCATTGTCACCAACTCTATGTCCAATTTTTAAAATCCTTGTATATCCACCCGGACGATCGCCCACTTTAGGGGCAATTGTTCTAAAAAGTTCACTTACTGCATATTTATCTCTAAAATATCTAAATGCAGTTCTTCTATTATGAGTAGTATCATTTTTGGCTTTAGTAATAATTGGTTCAATGTATGTGCGTAAAACTTTTGCTTTTGCAAGCGTGGTTTTAATACGTTTATGCATAACAAGCGAGGTTGCCATATTCGCAAGCATTGCTTTTCTGTGCGATGCAGTTCTGCTTAAATTGTTATTCTTATTTCTATGTCTCATCTTTTAAAGTATTTTATTGTTAAAAAAAATGACCTGAATTATTCTTCGTCATCGAGGTTATATTTAGAGGTATCGAGCCCAAAGTCAAGATTAAGATTATCAAGTAAAAGTTCTAACTCAGAAAGAGATTTTTTGCCAAAATTTCTGAACTTTAACAAGTCTTCTTTTTGATAACTTACTAAATCTCCAAGAGAATGAACATCAGCACTTTTAAGGCAATTTAATGCTCTAACAGACAAGTCCATATCAACTAATTTTTTCTTAAGCAGCTGTCTAACTCTTAAAAATTCTTCGTCAAATTCTTGTGTTTTTTTCTTCTCTTCAGTTTCAACAGTTATTTTCTCATCAGAAAATAGCATAAAGTGATAAATTAAAATCTTAGCAGCTTCTTTTAAAGCCTCTTTAGGATGTATAGAGCCGTCAGTAGAAATTTCTAATGCAAGTTTTTCGTAGTCTGTTTTTCTACCTACGCGATAATTTTCAATAGTAAATTTCACGTTTTTAATAGGTGTAAAAATTGAATCAATAGCTACAGAACCAAAAGGCATATCATCTATTTCGTTATCTTCTGCTTGGATATATCCTCTGCCTTTTTCTACATCAATTTCTATTTGTAGTTTAACAAAACTCTCTAATTTACAAATAGTTAAATCTTTGTTAATAACTTCAAAATTGGCTAAAAATTTATCTAAATCTCCTGCTTTAAACTCTTCTTGACCGGTTATTGTAACAAATATTTTTTCTCCATCTAAATCATCTTCTTCGCTTTTTCTTCTGAATCGAACTTGTTTAAAATTTAAAACTATTTCTGTTACGTCTTCAACAACTCCAGTAATAGTACTAAATTCATGGTCGACACCTTCAATTTTTATTCTGGTAATAGCAAAACCTTCAAGAGAAGACAAAAGAATTCTTCTGATTGTGTTACCTATTGTCATACCAAAACCGGGTTCGAGAGGTCTAAACTCGAACTTCCCATAAAACTCATCAGACTGAAGTTGTATAACTTTTTCAGGTTTTTGGAAGTCTAAAATTGCCATAAAGCTAAATTTGTTTTTTAACAAATCTGTTGTGCATAATAAACATGCCCAACAGAATATTATTATTTTGAATATAATTCAACGATAAGTTGTTCGTTGATTTTTTCAGGAATATCCTCGCGAGCAGGAGTATTAATCATCTTTCCGCTCATCAACTTTACGTCCCACTCTAACCAAGAGTATTGTCCGGCGCGTCCTCTTTCAACACTTTCGGTAATAGCTAAAAGAGATTTTGATCTTTCTCTTACGCTAATAATATCGCCAACTTTCACTTCGTAAGAAGGAATGTTTAATACTTTACCGTTAATTAAAATATGTTTGTGTGAAACTAACTGACGTGCAGCCCTTCGAGTTGGAGCAATGCCCAAGCGAAAAACCATATTATCTAATCGAGCTTCCAATAATTGAAGCAAAATTTCGCCTGTAACTCCCTCTTTACGTGTTGCCTTATCGAAAGTTTTTCTAAACTGTCTTTCAAGTACGCCGTAAGTATATTTTACTTTCTGTTTTTCATTTAACTGAATACCGTAAACTGAAAGTTTTTTTCTACGGTTCAATTTTCCATGTTGACCGGGAGGATAATTTCTTCTTTCTAAATATTTATCAGGTCCGAATAATTGTTCTCCAAAACGTCTGGAAATTTTTGTTGTTGGTCCAGTATATCTTGCCATTTTATTTTTTTATTTTGAAATTAAACTCTTCTTCTTTTAGGAGGTCTGCAACCATTATGAGGTATTGGGGTAACATCAACTATTTCATTAACGTCAATACCAACCCCCGAAATAGCTCTTACGGCAGCTTCACGTCCGTTTCCGGGCCCTTTTACATAAACTTTAACTCTTCGAAGCCCTAAATTAAAAGCTTCTTGAGCTGCTTCTTCAGCTGCTGTTTGTGCAGCATAGGGAGTGTTCTTTTTTGAGCCTCTAAATCCCTTTTTTCCGGCTGACGACCAACTTATTGTTTGCCCTTGGGCGTTGGTCAAGGTGATGATTATATTATTGAACGATGAGTGGATATGTGCCTCACCCATAGGTTCAATATTAACCTTTTTCTTTCTTTTAACAACTTTTGTTTTTTTTGCCATTGCGAGATGTTTTTCACTAAATCAATGAATAAAAATTTTATTTTCTTGGTGCCTTTTTCTTTCCGGCAATAGTTTTTTTACGACCTTTTCGAGTACGCGCATTTGTACTGGTTCTTTGGCCATTTACAGGTAATCCTAGTCGGTGTCTAATACCGCGATAACAACCTATATCCTGAAGTCTTTTAATGTTCTGAATAACTTCTGATCTTAAAGCACCTTCTACAGTGTATTCGTCGCTAACGATTCGTCTAATTTCAGAAACTTGTTCATCTGTCCAATCCTTAATTTTAATTGAACCATCAACTCCTGCTTTTTCTAATATTTCTGCAGAAATTGCTTTCCCGATCCCGTAGATATATGTAAGTCCTATATCACCGCGTTTATTCTTGGGTAAATCAATACCAACAATACGTGCCATATTATTATTGTTTTTTTATATTAAAAATTATCCCTGTCTTTGTTTAAATCGTGGGTTTTTTTTGTTTATGACGTATAAGCGTCCTTTGCGTTTTACAATCTTGCAATCAGCACTTCTTTTTTTTATTGATGCTCTTACTTTCATTATTTATATTTTTTTTAAAAAGTTTTTTAAAGTTTGCAAAAATAATCTTAATTTATGAGAATCGAAAAATTAATTTTTGTATCTAAAAACAATTCTCCCTTTTTCTAAGTCATAAGGCGATAATTCTACTTGTACTTTATCTCCCGGTAAGATTTTTATGTAATTTAATCTCATTCTTCCGGCTAAGTGTGCAAGTATTACTCTCCCGTTTTCTAATTCTACTCTAAAACGTGCATTTGCTAATGCTTCTACTACTACTCCGTCTTTTTGTATTGATTGTTGTTTTGCCATTTTTAAATTTTTGGTGCCGTTATAAATTCATTTTTTTCGATTGCCTCATAAATGTAATCAAATGTAGATAAAATATCCACCTTATTTGCTTTTACAGCTATTGATAACTCATAATGAGCCGAAGGCATTCCATCTTTAGTTTTAGTTGTCCATCCATCATTTTCAATAAAAATTTCTTTGCCACCTAAATTTATCATGGGTTCTATTGCAATCGTTAACCCTTTTTTTATCTTTTTGCCTGACCCTCTTCTACCATAATTAGGAACCGAAGGATCTTCATGCAATCTTTTCCCTATTCCGTGTCCGGTCATTTCTCTAACAACGGTACAATTATTAGTTTCAGCAAAATGTTGAATTGCATTTCCAATATCACCTATTCTATTACCTACAGTGGCAACACTTATGCCTTTATAAAGAGATTGTAACGTTGTTTCCATTAAACTCCAAACTTCTTTACTAACTTCTCCAACAGCGTAAGTGAATGCAGAATCACCAACATAGCCATTTAATACTGTACCACAATCAACCGACACAATATCTCCATTTTTTAACTTATAATCTGAAGGAAAACCATGTACAACTACATCATTTACTGATATACAAAGTGTATATGGAAATCCATTATAATTAAGAAATGCAGGTTTTGCACCATTTGCTCTAATAAACTCTTCGGCAATTTTGTCTAATTCTATAGTTGTTACTCCAGGTTTAATATGCTTTGCAATTTCAGCATGTGTTTTGCCTAAAAGTAAGTTGCTTTGCCTTAAAAGCTCAATTTCATTATCAGTTTTATAAAATATCATAACTATAGAGCTGCACCAACACCAGCACGTCCTTTAAGTCGTCCACCTTTAGTAAATCCATCGTAATGACGCATTTTCATGTGGCTTTCTATTTGTTGTAAAGTGTCTAAAACAACGCCTACTAAAATTAGCAGAGAAGTTCCTCCATAAAAATAAGCAAATGCTCTATTTACTCCGGCCAACATTGCAAATGCAGGTAATATTGCAATAATTGCAAGTAATATTGATCCGGGTAAAGTAATTTTTGACATTACGCTATCTAAATGTTCAACGGTTTTTCTTCCCGGTTTTATTCCAGGAATAAATCCCCCATTTTTACGCAAATCTTCGGCCATTTGTGTTGGATTAATAATTACTGCTGTATAAAAATAAGTAAAAAGAATAATCATTAAAGCATAAACAAAATTGTACCAAAAACCTGTTATATCAGAAAACGCAGCTCCAATACCAGACAATGCATCTGATTTAAAACCAGAAAACATTAAAGGTATGAACATTAAAGCTTGAGCAAAAATGATTGGCATAACACCAGAAGCATTAACTTTAAGAGGTAAATACTGTCGAGCTCCACCATATTGCTTGTTACCAATAATTCTTTTAGCATATTGTACAGGTACTTGCCTAACAGCCTGTATAAGAGCTATAGCAAAAACAAATACTACAAAAAGAATTACTATTTCAACCAAGAATGCAATTAGCCCACCTCCTGTTGCTTCAAGACGTGACCCGAACTCATAAAAAACAGACGAGGGTAAATTAGCAATAATACCTATCATAATCAACAATGATATACCATTTCCAACACCTTTATCGGTTATCCTTTCTCCAAGCCACATAACAAAAATGGTACCTGTAGTAAGAATTAAAATAGAAGGAATTGTGAAGCCCCATTTACTGGTTACAACAAAAGCCTCCATTGGAAGTTGATAATTTAAGTTTGCTAAATATGCCGGTGCTTGGAAAAGAAGAATTAAAATGGTTAAATAACGAGTTATTTGATTTATTTTCTTCCGACCGCTTTCACCTTCACGTTGTAACTTTTGAAAATAAGGAACAGCCATACCTAAAAGTTGAACAACAATTGATGCAGAAATGTAAGGCATAATTCCCAAAGCAAAAACAGATGCGTTAGCAAATGCACCACCCGAAAACATATTTAATAAAGACATCAAGCCTTGATCGGATTGAGCTTTTAAATTTCCTAACATACCTGGATCTAATCCGGGTAAAACAACATGAGCACCAAATCTATAAACCACAATAAATCCTAAAGTAACTAGGATTTTATTGCGTAGATCTTCTATTTTATATATTGTTTTAAATATTTCAATAAGTCGTTTCATCAGAATGATTTAATTAGTTTTTTTTTAGATAAGAACTGCTTCGGCGCCTAATTTTTCGATGGCTTCTTTAGCCGATTTAGAAAATGCGTGTGCGTGAACTGTAACTTTTTTTGTTATTTCGCCATTTCCTAAAATTTTAACTTTGTCATTCTTAGCTACTAAGCTTGCTTCTCTAAGAATTTCAAAAGTAATAAGCTCAAGATTCTTATCTGTTGCTAATTTTTCAATTACAGATAAATTAATTGGTTTGTATTCAACGCGATTTCTGTTTTTAAATCCGAATTTAGGAACGCGTCTGGTTAAAGACATTTGCCCTCCCTCAAATCCAATTTTTTTGCTGTATCCTGAACGAGACTTTGCACCTTTGTGGCCTCTAGTAGAAGTTCCGCCACGTCCGCTTCCCTGACCGCGTGCAATACGTTTGCGATTTTTAGTTGATCCTTTCGCAGGTGTTAAATTACTTAAGTCCATTGTTCTTAATTTTTTCAGTTTTTCGTATAATACGAAAATAATTTTTAAATATTTTCTACTTTAATTAGGTGATTTACCTTATTTACCATTCCTAAAACTTGAGGTGAGGCAGTATGCTCACTGCTAGAATTGATTTTTCTAAGCCCAAGTGCCTGAACGGTTCTTTTTTGACGTTTTGAAGCACCTATAATGCTTCTGATTAATGTAACTTTAATTTTTTCCATTTTGATAAAAATCTTAACCGTTAAAAACTTTTTGGATTGAAATACCTCTCTGCTCTGCAACAGTTTTTGCATCTCTAATTTCAGTTAATGCTTTGATAGTAGCTTTAACTACATTGTGAGGATTTGATGATCCTTTGGAACCGGCAAGAACATCGGTAATTCCGGCACTCTCAAGAACGGCACGCATTGCGTTACCGGCTTTAATTCCAGTACCACTTGTAGCCGGACGAACAAATACATGAGCTCCTCTGTATCGAGCTTCTTGTTCGTGAGGTATTGTTCCTTTATAAACAGGAACTTTTATTAGATTCTTTTTTGCTTGGTCAACTGCTTTAGAAATAGCACTATTTACTTCACCGGCTTTTCCTTGTCCGTAACCAACTATCATATCACCATTTCCAACAACAACAATTGCCGAAAATGTGAATGTGCGTCCACCTTTAGTAACTTTGGTTACTCTTCTGATGTCAACAACCTTTTCTTGAAGGTCTAAATCGCTTACTTTAACTCTACGTATATTATTTGCCATAATTTTTTTGTTTTATTAAAAGATTAAACCTCCTTTTCTGATCCCATCTGCTAAAGATTTAACTCTACCGTGGTATCTGTATCCGCCTCTATCAAAAACTACTGTTTTAATGGTTGAATTAAGTGCTTTTTCTGCCAACACTTTTCCAACTAATTCAGCTTGTTGAGATTTGTTTAAACCTTCCAATTTTTCGGCTACTTCTTTTGTTTTTGTAGATGCAGAAACTAAAGTTGAACCTTGTACATCGTCGATAATTTGAGCGTATATGTGTTTGTTGCTTCTAAAAATAGAGATGCGAGGTTTTTCAGTTGTTCCTGATATTTTTTTTCTTATTCTCGTCTTAACATTGTTTCTGCGAGATATTTTATCTAATGCCATCTTTTTTGTATTTAAAAATTAATTAAATAAAGCAATGTAATAATTATGCTACTTTATTTAGAAGCAGTTTTACCTTGTTTACGACGTATTTCTTCGCCTTTGAATTTAATTCCTTTCCCTTTATATGGCTCAGGTGGTCTGTATGAACGTATCTTTGCAACAACCTGTCCTAAAAGTTGTTTGTCGTATGACTTTAAGGTTAATACAGGATTTGCACGCTTTTCTTGCAATACTTCTGCTTGAACTTCTTCCGGGAGTTCAAATAAAAGGTCGTGAGAAAATCCTAACGACATTTCTAATTGCTGAGCATTAACAGTTGCTTTGTATCCTACGCCTACTAATTCAAGTACTGTAGTATATCCTTCCGAAACACCTTGAACCATGTTATTCAATAAAGAACGATATAATCCGTGCATAGAACTGTGTTGACGACTATCTGAAGGTCTTTTTACAAGGAGTTGATTATCTGCAATTTCTATAGTTATATCAGGGTGCAATTCTTGGGTTAATTCTCCTAATTTACCTTTAACAGTAACTATATTATTATCGTTTTTTATTTCAACGCCTTGAGGAATAACTATTGGTAATTTTCCTATTCTTGACATTTTTTTTGACTTTTAGATTTTAATAAACATAGCAAATTACTTCGCCGCCAATTTTTTGAGCTCTGGCTTCTTTATCTGTCATAAGCCCAGCCGAGGTAGATATAATTGCTATACCTAAGCCGTTTAAAACGCGAGGCAAATTTTCACTATTTACATACTTACGTAATCCCGGTTTACTTACTCTGTCAATTTTTTTAATTGCCGGAGTTTTTGAAACAGGGTGATATTTAAGAGCAATTTTAATTTTGCCCTGAATTTTTTCATCAACAAACTTGTAGCTTAATATATAACCCTTATCAAAAAGAATTTCAGTCATTCTTTTTTTCATTTTAGAAGCAGGAATCTCAACAACTTTGTGTTTAGCACTCACGGCATTTCTAATTCGAGTAAGGTAATCTGCTATAGTATCTGTATACATTTTATTCTCTGTTTATGATTAATAATTTTACCAGCTTGCTTTTTTAATTCCGGGAATGATTCCGTTAGAAGCCATTTCTCTAAAATTAATTCTGCTGATTCCAAATTGACGCATGTAACCGCGAGGACGTCCCGAAAGTTTACAGCGATTTCTGTATCTGATAGAAGATGAATTTGCAGGAAGTTTTTGCAATTCTAACATAGCCTCGATATCCCCTTCTTTTACTCTTTTTTTGAGTTCTGCTCTTTTTTGAGCGTATTTGTCTATAAGGACCGCACGTTTTCTGTCACGTGCTTTCATTGATTCTTTTGCCATAGTATAGATTATATTTTTACTATTTTAGTTTTTCTTAAATGGAAATCCAAATTCTTTTAATAAATCGAAAGCGTCTTGGTCTGAGTCTGTGTTAGTTACAAAAGTGATATTATAACCCATAATTTTGTAAACTTTTTCGAGCTCAATTTCAGGAAAAATAATTTGTTCTTCTATACCCAAAGTATAGTTTCCGTGTCCATCAAATTTAGTGTGAACACCATTAAAGTCTTTAATACGAGGCATTGCAGCAGCAATAAGTCTTTCCAAAAATTCGTACATTCTTTGTCCTCTTAAAGTAACTTTAACTCCAATTTTTCTGCCTTTACGAAGTTTAAAGTTTGAAATATCTCGTTTAGAAACAGTAGCAACAGGTTTTTGTCCGGTAATAGCAGCTAATTCTTCTAAACCTTTTTCAATAAATTTTTTATCATTCAAAGCTTGTCCTAAACCCTGATTAATAACTATTTTCTTTAATTGAGGAACCTGCATAATACTTTTATAACTTTTCTTTTCCATCATTGCAGGACGAATTTCCTCCAAGTATTTTGTCTTGTAATTAGGTATATATTTTTCCATTACTTAATCTCCACTTTATTATCCGATTTTTTAGAATATCTAACTAATTTACCGGCGTCATTAAGCTTTCTGCCGATACGAGTAGGTTTGCCTGTTTCGGGGCAAATTAACTTGAGATTTGAGAGATGAATAGGAGCTTCACTTTCTTCAATTCCTGTTTGACCTTCTTGTTTAGGTTTTCGGTGTTTTGTGACAATATTAACGCCTTCAACAATTGCGAGGTTTTTTTCGGGTAATACTTTAAGTACTCTCCCTTGTTTTTCTTTGTCTTCACCGGTAATAACGTAAACAATGTCTCCTTTTTTAATATGTAACTTTGCCATAGTTGTAAGGTGTTTTATAAATTATATAACTTCGGGTGCTAAAGATACGATTTTCATGTATTCTTTTCTTAGTTCTCTCGGAACGGGGCCAAAAATACGTGTACCTCTAATTTCACCAGCATTATTGATTAGTACGCAAGCGTTATCGTCGAAACGAATATATGTACCATCAACTCTTCGTACTTCTTTTTTTGTTCTGACAACAACAGCTCTAGTAACAGTACCTTTTTTCATTTCTGTATTTGGAGCAGCACTTTTAACACTAACTACTATTTTGTCGCCAACTGAGGCATATCTTTTTTTAGTGCCACCAAGTACTCCAATACATAATACTTCTTTTGCGCCGGAGTTATCTGCAACTGCTAAGCGTGATTCTTTCTGTATCATAATTATTTAGCTCTTTCAAGTATTTCAACTAATCTCCACTTTTTGTTTTTACTTAGTGGACGTGTTTCCATTATTTTTACAGTGTCACCAACGTGACAAGTATTGTCATTGTCGTGAGCAAGGTAATTTTTCTTACGCATAATGAATTTCCCGTACTTAGGGTGTTTCATTTTTGTAGTAACCTCAACCTTTATAGTTTTGTCCATGCTGGTACCAACGACAACTCCTGTTCGTTGTTTTCTGAGTTTTCTTTGAGTTTCCATTTTTAACTATTTTGTTTTTGTTCTTCTGCCATTCTTTTTGTCAATTGAGTTTTAAGTCTGGCAATAAGTCTCTTGGTTGATTTTAGTAAATGAGTTTGTTCTAGATTGCTAACAGCATGAGTTGCTCTAAGATTATAAAGTTTAACCTTTTGCTCCTCAATAGTTTCAACAATTTCTTTTGTAGATAGTTCGCGGATTTCAGAATTTTTCATCGCTTTAATTTTTTATTTTTTAAACGTAGTCACGTCGTACAATAAACTTTGTTTTAACTGGTAATTTTTGAGCAGCAAGTCTAAGAGCTTCTTTAGCTAAATCTAATTCAACTCCTTCAACTTCAAAAAGGATTCTTCCCGGATTAACACGAGCAACATATTGATCTATATCACCTTTACCTTTACCCATTCTAACCTCTGCCGGTTTAGATGTAATAGGTTTGTCAGGAAAAATACGTATCCAAATTTTACCCTGACGTTTAAGGTGACGGGTAACAGCCTGACGAGCAGCTTCTATTTGTCGAGATGTGATAAATTTTTGTTCTAAAGTTTTTATCCCAAAATCGCCAAAAGCAAGTTGATGTCCTCTCTGCGCGTTACCTTTCATCTTGCCTTTTTGAGGCTTTCTATATTTTAATTTCTTTGGTTGTAACATCGTCTTGAAATTTGTAAATTAGTTAATTACTTTTTTTTCTACGTTTAGTAGTAGTCTTTTTTTGCTTCAATTTTTTATTAACGTTTGGAGCTAAATCGGGGCGTCCGTAAATTTCGCCTTTAAAGATCCATACTTTAACACCTAATCTACCAACTTTAGTGTGAGCTTCAACCCAAGCATAATCAATGTTTGCACGAAAAGTATGAAGTGGTGTACGTCCTTCTTTATATGTTTCTGTACGAGCCATTTCAACACCGTTTAAACGTCCTGATACCTGAACTTTGATACCTAAAGCACCCATTCGCATAGTAGTAGAAATTGAGTTTTTAACTGCTCTACGATATGCCACACGACCTTCTATTTGACGTGCAACTGAATTTGCTACGATTAACGCATCAAGTTCGGGGCGTTTAACTTCTAGTATGTTTACTTGAACCTCTTTATCACTTGTTATTTTTTTCAGCTCTTCTTTTAACTTGTCAACATCTTTTCCGCCTTTTCCGATAATTATTCCGGGGCGTGCAGTATTGATAGTAACAGTAATTAGTTTAACTGTTCTTTCAATTATTATTCTTGAAAGATTGGCTTTTGCTAAACGAACATTTAGATATTTTCTGATTTTGTCATCTTCAACTAAATTATCGGCATAGTTATCGCCACCAAACCAGTTTGAATCCCAACCTCGAATAAAGCCAAGTCTGTTACTTATTGGATTAACCTTTTGTCCCATTCTGCTTTATAAATTTAATTATTTTCTTCTTTTTGAATAGTGTCTAAATAAATAGTTACGTGATTTGAACGTTTTCGTACTCTAAAAGCTCTACCTTGAGCTCGTGGTTGAATACGTTTTAACGTTTTTGCTTGATCCACGTTTACAGTTTTAATATACAAATCAGAAACAGAATATTCTGAACCTTGATTTTTTTGCTCCCAATTAGAGATTGCTGAAAGTAGTAATTTTCGAAGTCTTCCAGCAGCATCTTTTGGAGAGAATGCAAGAATATTTAAGGCGTCTTCAACTGCTTTTCCTCGTACTAAATCAACAACTAGTCTCATTTTTCGTGGTGAAACGGGGCTATTGCGTAGTACAGCATAAGTTGAATTTCCTTTTTGCTCTTTAAGTTTTTCAGCACTTAAGCGTTTTCTTTTTCCCATTGTCTTATATTTTAATAAGCTTTTATGCTTTTAAATTTTTACTTCTTTTTCTTTTTCTTATCAGCGTGCCCGCGATATGTTCTTGTGGGCGCAAATTCACCTAATTTGTGTCCAACCATGTTTTCTGTAACATAAACAGGGATAAATCTGTTTCCATTATGAACTGCTAATGTATGCCCAACAAAATCAGGAATTATCATTGAGCTTCGTGACCAGGTTTTAATGGTTTGTTTTTTCCCTGAATCATTCATCAGACTTATTCTCTTCCAAAGTTTGTGATGTACAAATGGACCTTTTTTTAATGAGCGACTCATATTATAAAATTTTCTTAATTATTAATTATTTTTTTCTCTTTCGTGATCTGGCACGTTCTAAAATAAATTTATTAGAGATTTTTTTAGGTGAACGTGTAGGCATACCTTTTGCGTAAAGTCCATTTCTTGAACGTGGGTGTCCTCCGGATGATCTTCCTTCTCCTCCGCCCATTGGGTGATCTACAGGGTTCATTGCAACACCTCTTACTCTTGGTCTGCGTCCTAACCATCTTCTGCGTCCGGCTTTACCGTGTTTAACGTTTTTATGATCAGAATTTGAGACATAACCTATGGTTGCTTTGCAGGTAACCAAAATTTTTCTTGTTTCACCTGATGGTAACTTAACAATTGCATATTTACCTTCGCGTGCAACTAGTTGAACATAAGTTCCGGCACTACGAGCCATTATTCCGCCCTTGCCTGGATATAATTCAACGTTATGTACTATTGTACCTAAAGGAATATCTGATAAAAATAGTGTATTTCCAATTTCAGGAGAAACACCTTTTCCTGACATAACTTCTTGCCCTACTTCTATACCACGAGGAGCCAAAATGTATCTTTTCTCTCCGTCTTTGTAAAAAAGTAATGCAATTCTTGCGCTTCTGTTTGGATCGTATTCTATAGCGTTAACTATTGCAGGAATACCATCTTTGTTGCGTTTGAAATCGATAAGTCTGTATTTTTTCTTGTGACCACCACCAATATTTCTGGTAGTCATACGCCCATCACTGTTGCGTCCTCCACTTCTTGTTTTTGAAGTAGTTAAGCTCTTTTCGGGCGATGTTTTAGTTATATTATCGAATACTGGAGCAATTTTTCCTCTTTGTCCCGGTGTAGTGGGTTTTATTTTCTTTACAGCCATTGTTAATAATTTTCTGAATTAGTTGTTGAAAATATCAATTTTATCTCCCTCAGCTAAAGTGACATAAGCTTTTTTAAACGAACGTTTTTTCCCTTTTACAAGACCGGTTTTTGTGAAACGTTCTTTTCTTTTACCTGCGTATATTACTGTGTTAACGTTGGTCACTTTAACATCATATAATTTTTCTACTGCACCTTTAACCTGAATTTTGTTTGCATTTTTATGAACAAAAAATAAGTATTGATTTAGCTTTTGTAGTTCCGCAGATTTTTCTGTATTTACCGGTTTTAATAAAATGTCCATCTTTGACAGTTTTTTTTTAATTACAATAATAAGATGTTTAACAACAAATCACTATAGAATACTATTTAAAAATTCAACTGATCCTTCCGAAAGCACTAAAGATTTATTGTTTAAAATCTTGTAAGTGTTTAATTCATTGACAGTTATAACGCTTGTATTCTGTAAGTTACGCGACGACAAATATACGTTAATATTTGTATTTTTAAAAACAAATACCGATTTTTTATCGTTAATTTTCAGATTTTCTTTAAGTTTTAGCATTTCCTTAGTTTTGGGAGCGCTAAAATCAAAATCTTCAATTATAATTATTTCGTTGTTATTGAATTTAGTTGATAGTGCAGAACGACGTGCTAATTGCTTAACTTTTTTGTTTATTTTAGAATCATAAGTACGTGGTCTTGGGCCAAAAACTCTTCCTCCGCCTCTAAAGAGTGGATTTTTTATACTACCAACTCTGGCAGCTCCGCTTCCTTTTTGACGTCTAAGTTTTTTTGTACTTCCGGCAATTTCACCTCTTTCTTTCGATTTATGCGTTCCTTGACGTTTATTCGCTAAGTGTTGTTTTACGTCTAAGTAAATCGCATGCTCATTAGGCTCGATATTAAATATTGAATCTTTCAATTCAATAGTACGGCCTGTCTCTTGTCCTTGTGCATTTAAAACTTTAACTTCCATTACTTTTCGATTATTAAATATGAACCTTTATATCCCGGCACTGCGCCTTTAACAAGAAGCAAATTATCTTCTGGAATAATTTTAATTACTCTAAGGTTTTGAATTTTAACTTTTTGGTTACCGGTTCTTCCGGCCATTCGCATTCCCTTAAATACTCTAGATGGATCAGAAGATGCTCCGATAGATCCAGGTGCTCTTAAACGGTTGTGCTGTCCGTGGGTACTTTGTCCTACTCCGGCAAAACCATGTCTTTTTACTACGCCTTGAAAACCTTTTCCTTTCGATAGACCTGTTACATCTAACCAAGTATCGCCTTCAAATAAGTCAACAGTGATTACTGAACCTAAGTTTAGTTCTTCAAATTTACCTCTGAATTCTACAATCTTACGTTTAGGAGTTGTTCCTGCTTTTTTAAAGTGTCCTAATTCAGCTTTAGTTGAATTTTTCTCTTTTTTGTCGTCGTAAGCTATTTGGATAGCATCATATCCGTCGATATCTGAAGTTTTAACTTGAGTAACAACGCAAGGCCCGGCTTGGATGATTGTACATGGAATATTTTTTCCTTGCTCATCGTAAATAGAGGTCATTCCTATTTTCTTTCCTATTAATCCTGGCATTTTATCTGTGTTTGGTTAATAATTAAATAAATTAGAACTTAAATTTTAATTTCTACATCAACACCGCTTGGTAGTTCCATGTTTCCCAATGCGTCTATTGTTTTACCTGTAGCATTGTAAATATCGATAACTCTTTTATGAGTTGACAATTGAAACTGTTCTCTAGCTTCTTTATTTACAAATGTTGAACGGTTAACTGTAAAAATTCGTTTGTGTGTTGGTAAAGGTATAGGACCTCTGATAAAAGCTCCAGTATTTTTTACCGTCTTAACGATCTTTTGTGCCGAATTATCAACCAAATTGTGATCGTATGATTTTAACTTTATTCTGATCTTTTGGGTCATAAGGTCAAAAAATTTAAATGTTTTTCTTAATAACTTTTTAATTCATAAAATAAATTCGACCAGTAACTGTATCGATTATCTTCTGTTGTATTTCATTAGGAACATGTTCAAAGTGAATAAATTCCATTGATGAATTTGCTCTTCCGGAGGACATGCTGCGTAATTGAGTAATATATCCAAAAGTTTCGGATAGAGGCACTAAACCATAAATTACTCTTAATCCGTTTTTTACATCGGATTTTGTTACATTTCCTCTTCTCTTATTTAAATCAGAAACTACATCTCCGTAGTATTCATCAGGAGTAGTGATTTCGATTTTCATAATAGGTTCAAGTAAAACGGGTGCTGCATTTTTTGTTGCATTTATTAATGCTTGACGTGCTGCTATTTCAAAAGCTAATGCGTCGGAATCAACCGAGTGTGTTGCTCCATCAATAAGTTCTACTTTTAAACTGTTAATTTTATATCCAACAAGCGGTCCATTGCTCATTGCGGATGTTAATCCTTTTTCTATTGCAGGGATAAATTCTTTAGGAATTGCTCCTCCTCTAATTTTATTTTCAAAAACTAAACCTTTAAACTCGTCATCTTTGCAAGGACTAATTCTAATAGTTAAATCTGCAAACTTACCTTTTCCTCCGGTTTGTTGTTTGAATATTTCGTGATGTTCAATAGTTTTTGTTATTGCTTCTTTATATGTAACTGTAGGTTTTCCTTGATTACAAACGACCTTAAATTCATTAATTAAGCGATCAGCAAGAATATCGAGATGCAATTCGCCCATTCCACTCATGATTGTTTGGCCTGTTTCTTCGTTTATTTGTATTTGTAAACTTGGGTCTTCGTCTTCTAATTTTCTAAGAGCACTTACAAGTTTTTCGGTATCGGCTTGTGTTTTTGCTTCAACAGCAACACTAATAACAGGTTCGGGGAAAATAATATTTTCTAAAGCAATTGGGTGAGAATTATCGGATAAAGTATCACCGGTTTTGATGTCTTTAAAACCAACAATTGCTCCAATATCTCCAGCTTTTAATTCATCAACCAAAGTTTGTTTGTTTGCATGCATTCTGTATAAGTTTGCTATCCGTTCTTTTTTATCAGTACGAGAATTATAAACTATACTTCCGCTTTTAAGAATTCCGGAATAAACGCGAACATAAGCTAAACTTCCAACAAAAGGATTATTAGCTATTTTAAAAACAAGTGAAGAAAGAGGTTTATTAAAATCTGTTTCTCTTGTTTCTTCTTTTTGGTTGTGAGGGTTAATACCTGTAACGGCATTAACATCTATTGGGCTTGGGAGGTATTGTGTAACGGCATCAATTAAGGGTTGAACACCTTTATTTTTAAGAGAAGAGCCACATAAAACAGGTGTAAGTTTAAGATTTAGAGTGAGTTTACGAAGTAAAACATTTATCTCTTCAACTGATAAATTTTGAGGAGAATCTAAATATTTTTCCATAAACTGATCGTCAAAATCAGATAGTTTATCAAATAATTTTTCTCTCCATTCTTGTGCTTCTTCTAAATATTTTTTAGGAATATCATTTGCAAAAAATTTAATTCCTTCGTCGTTATCCCAAGTAATAGCTTTAAAAGTAATTAGATCAATAATTCCTTCAAATTCATCTTCGAGCCCCATTGGAATTTGAATAACAACAGGATTAGTTTTAAGTTTATCTTCAATTTCTGCAACAACACCAAAAAAATCGGCACCAATTCTATCGAGTTTATTAACAAATGCTAATCGAGGAACTTTGTATTTATCAGCTTGTCTCCAAACAGTTTCAGATTGAGGTTCAACACCTCCCACGCCACAAAAAACAGCAACTGCTCCGTCTAATACACGAAGCGAGCGCTCAACTTCAACTGTGAAGTCAACGTGTCCGGGGGTATCAATTATGTTAATTTGAAATATTTGTTTATTGTAATTCCAATAAATGGTGGTAGCAGCAGATGTGATAGTTATACCTCTTTCTTGCTCTTGTTTCATCCAATCCATAGTGGCAGCACCTTCGTGAACTTCGCCCATTTTGTGTATAATGCCCGAGTAGAACAAAATACGCTCAGTGGTTGTAGTTTTTCCGGCATCAATGTGCGCCATTATGCCAATGTTTCTGATATGTTTTAAAGTGTCAATCATAGCTCTTGGACCATCGGATTGAATGAATTTTGAATATTAATAAATCTAAATTATTTAAAGAACATCGAATGAAATTACATTCTAAAGTGGGCAAAAGCTTTATTTGCATCTGCCATTCTGTGAATTTCTTCTTTTCTTTTAAAAGCTCCTCCTTCTTCGTTGTAAGCTGCAATAATTTCTTCCGCTAATCTTTGAGCCATTTCTTTTCCTCTTCTTTTTCGTGCGAACGAAATCATATTTTTCATACTGATAGATAATTTTCTGTCGGTACGAATTTCCATAGGAACTTGAAAAGTGGCACCACCAATACGGCGGCTTTTAACTTCAACGTTAGGAGTAACGTTTTCAACAGCTTTTTTCCAAATTTCTAAAGGTGATTTTTCTTCACTACTTAATTTTTCACTTACGATATCAAGCGCGTGGTAAAAAATCTTGAATGATTTATTTTTCTTTCCGTCTAACATCAAATTGTTAACGAATTTTGTAACCATTGCGTCGTTAAACTTAGGATCGGGAAGTATATATCTTTTTTTAGGTGAACCTTTTCTCATTTTTCAATAAATTTTCGATTATTTTTTAGGTTTTTTAGCGCCATACTTAGATCTTTGTTGACGTCTTCCTTCAACGCCGTCGGAGTCTAAAGTTCCACGAACGATGTGATATCTTACACCGGGTAAATCTTTTACTCTTCCTCCACGTACAAGAACTATTGAGTGTTCCTGCAAGTTGTGACCTTCACCTGGAATGTATGCATTTACTTCTTTTCCGTTAGTTAATCTAACACGGGCAACCTTACGCATTGCTGAATTAGGTTTTTTCGGTGTAGTGGTGTAAACTCTTACACATACACCTCTTCTTTGGGGACAACTATCTAATGCCGGAGATTTACTCTTCTTCGTAAGTTGCTTACGTCCCTTTCTAATAAGTTGTTGTATAGTTGGCATAAATCAAATAATGATTTTGAAGTTTGGTTAATAAATTAACGTATTCTTTTTCGGACTGCAAAAGTAGGTCTTTAATTTATGTAATGCAAATTTTTCTTGCTATTTTTTTTAAGTAATGTTGAAAACTTAATTTATTTTACTGATTTTCAATCACTTAAACAAAAAAATATTTTTTTCAAAAAAAATATCCTGTCTAAACAAGCTTTTACAAATCTGCATACAATATAATATTGTTTTATGTGAAAATTAGTTTAAGTCTTTTTTCATCAATTTTTTCGATATTGATTTTAGTGTTGTATTTTTCGCCTATTTGAGATAGTATATTTTTAGCTAATTCAATTAATCCACGTGAGGAGATATAGGTTAAAATTAATTCGTTTTCATTTATCCAATCAAATTCAAAAACAGGAGGTGTTGCATTTAGCACGCTTTCGGTCATAAAATCGTGAATAGAAGGAATATTTTTTATAAATTCACGGGCTGATGAAAACTGAAAAGAGGGGTAAACCTCAGAAATATATGAAAAGATCCAATATTTTGCATATTCAGATAATAGATCATCTTTGGATATATTTAGTACTTGGGCTGAATTTTTTAAAATGCCCATAACTTTATCATCAGAAACATCATCTCTTATTAAAAAAACATGATCTTTTTCAAAGCCTGTTCTATAAAGAATTTCTTCCCATTTTTCAACTCCATAAGTTGAGATAATCATTCTTTCGGCGGCTTTAACAATGGTTCCTTTCATAGCTTAATTATTCATATTTTTTAGTTCTTGAATTTGTTTTTTAAGAATATAAATTTCTGCATCTTTTTGTTCAAGTAATACATCTAATTTTTCTAATTTTGTTCTAAATTCACGTGCTTTATGTTTATTTTTTTCTGCTTCTGCTTTGTATTGTTTATCTTTAGAAATTAATTGATTTCGCAAAGTTAAATCCTGAATTAAAGCGTATAAAAACAATTCATCTTTTTGAGTAAATGAAACCAAAGTAACATTTGCAGGGAATTCGGTTCCGTTACTTTTTTTATGCACCCATTCAAATGAATTAAAACCTTTTTCGATGGCGATATTAATCATTTCTGCAACTTTTTTCATTGAATTTTGACCATCGGGCTGAAGTTCAGGAGATACAAATGATGGGGATATTCCAATAAATTCGTCTTTACTTTCAAACTCAAATAGTTCTAAAGTGGCATTGTTACAATCAATAAAATTGCCGTTTTTAATTACTTGAATTGAATCAGAAGAATGCTCAAAAAGAAATTTAAATTGTTCGGCTTGATATTCGGCTCTTTTAACCAATTCTTCATTTTTTTTGAGTTGCAAATTATTTCTTTCAAGTGATTTTTTTAAAACATCTTCAGAAGCATGAATTTTTTGGGATAATTCCTGAGCAGCTTTTTTCTCTTTAAGAGCTAAATCAGAAACAGATTGTAATTCATTTATTTTTTTAAGAATTTCTTGTTCTTTAATTTGAAGTTCATTTGTTTGAGTAAGTAATTCTTCTTGCATTTCAATTTGTTCGGTAATTTCAATAATTATGCTTATAAACTTAATTACCTCACCTGTTTTATCAGTAAAAGGCACAATATACAGCTTGAACCAGAATATTTTATTTGTTTTAACAAATTTTAATTGATGTTGAGTTTCTTTGCCTTCAATTAAATCTTGCCATAAATTTAAATCAGCCAGCCTACTTTCTTCATTGTAATCAAATTCAGATATATGATGTCCAATAATGTCGTTGCTTTCCATCTCAAAAGTTTTATTTAATCTTTCGGGAACCGACACAATGTTACCATCAACATCTAACTCAATAATAAATGCGGCTTTATTAATTGCAGAAAGCAGGTTATTAAGCTCAGATTCTCTCTGAGTTGCTCTTTCTTGAGTTGCCTGAAGCTCTTCAAGGTTTTGCCTTAACTCTTCTTCTTTAAGAGACCGTTGTTCGGCTTCAATTTTTGCCGAATCAAGAAGCTTAACAGTTCGTTGATTTATTTTTGCAATAGAGATAGTTGAAGCAATTGATTCGGCAATTTTTTCAACAAATACTATTTGATGTTTTTCTAACTTATTAAAAGAAGCAAGCTCGATAACACCCAAAACATTTTCTTCAAACTTAAGCGGAACAATAAGCAAACTTCGAGGATTAGCACCACCCAAGCCTGAAGTAATACTGATATAATCTTCGGGTATTTCGGTCATGTAAATTGTTGCCTTTTCAACAGCACAAGTTCCAATTAACCCTTCTCCCATTAAAAATTCTTTTCTCTTTTTCCTTTCTTTACTATAAGCATAAGAAGCAATTAATTCAATAATTTTATCTTTATGTTCATCATTTATAATAAACATTCCTCCTTGATTTGCTTCTAAATAATTAACTAAGTCTTTAATAATAAGAGAAGCTAATTCAGAAATATCTTTTGTTGATTGACGCAAAACATCTGAGAATTTAGCAATACCGGTATTAACCCACTCTCTAATTTTATCCTCTTCTTTTCTTTTTACATCTTCAATTTGGGCATTTTTCAAATTATCTCTTAAAAGAATAAGAGCATTACCCAGTTCATCTTGGTCGCTAACAGGCGAATAATTATATTTAAAATTACCATTACCAATTTCAGAAGCAAACACGGAGGCATCTTTGAGCGATTTTACAACCAGACCAATAGTGTCGGACATTTGTACTAATTCGGAAAAATATTTAGGCTCAAAAACAAAATCGGGTATTCTACCAGTTTTAAGAGGTTCAATAAATTCTTTCAATTCCTGAATTCTACGAAATAAAATTCGAGGAAGGAAAATATTAATAAGCATAAAAAACAAGAAAAAAGAAACAGCGAGATATAAAATAAACTTTTTAGTTTCAACTCTTTTTGATGTAACATCTTGAACGATATAATTTACTGAAGTAATAAATGCGTCTTCAAAAGAATTATTTATATCACTCCATTGCATCATTAAATTGGCTTGGTCGTTCAAAAAGAGTTTTCTGTCGATATTAACTAATTTACTGAAAGATTGTTTATAATCATTTACACTTGAAATAAATTCGCTAGAGATGTTATTTGAAACAGGAATAAATTGAGTTGTGTCGATAACACCTGTATCTCTAACGATTTGTTGTTGGCGAACGTATGAATTAAGGTACGTAAAATAATCTAAATATTCTTCGTAGCTGTCAAAATTTGGAGAATTAAGATAAGCTAAGAAATTATTGTTCATTGAATTGAGATAGCGTAGAATTTGTGGATCATTAGTGGAGCTTATTGCAGTTTGATAAAAAGAGAAACAGTTGCCAATTATTCCGGTTTTTTTAGACCCCCGAAGGAACAGATTATGAGAGATTTGGAAAAAAACATCTTTAATTTGTTCAATATTTTCGGTGTAAAGTTGAATATCATCACCTAACTCCAATTTTTCGGTAAGCTCCAAGGCTTTTAAAGAATCCATGGTTAATTTTGCATCAGAAAGGATAATTTCTTGTCTTTTAAGGAATTTACTTTGTTCGGTTTGAAAAAAAACAGGATCGTTTTCGTAATGAATTAAGAAATCTTTTTGGGCTTGCTGTGCTTTAGTCCATTTCAAATAGGCTTTTCTAAATGAACTTGAATAATCGATATAATTATATGTTTTTGATACGTCGTCAACGAGTCCGATGAACACTATTAGAAAAAAAACTGACGTAATAGTTAATATAAGAATAAGAAATAGACGAATACTTATTTTTTTCATGAGCATACTATTTTATTAATACAAAATAAGAGAAACAAAACACATCTATTTAAAAATAATTTTAAAAGTCTTTGTTCAAAAAAATGATATTTTGACAAATTTATAAATTTTTATTTTAAATAAAAAAGGTAAAAAAAAGGCAGATACAAATATTTTGTTCCACAAGCATTAATATTCAATTAATCAACACATTACAAGTATTGTGATTATCTAAAAAAAAAAGAATAAAAAGTATGTACAGCAATATATTTTTCGATTTTTTCGATTTTTTTGATATTATTGCCAAATATAAAACTTATCAGTAAAAATTTCAGTTATGAAAAAAATTACGTTTTTGTTTATATCTTTTTTCCTTTTTCACCTAACAATATTAAGCCAAGGAAAAGATGCGATGATACAAGAAGACACAAACATTTATCCAATTGAGCTTGATTTTCAGATAAATAATAAAAGTGCAGATATAAATGATGGTTTTGTTATTGTAGATGTTTATGGAGGAGTTCCGCCATACAAGTATTACTGGTCAAAACCTGACTTATCTTTAAATACATCAATTGGTGAAAAATTAACTGAAGGGCAGAAATATGAACTCACTGTTTATGATTCAAATGGAGATAGTGCAACTGCAGAAATAATGGTTCCTGTAAAGTCTTTAAACGAAAGATTTAACTCTGCGTTGGTTCCAGTTGTAAATATGATGAGTAAATTTATTATGGCTGATATATTTGCGTTGCTTAATTTGTACGACCCCATAATAAGAGATGATCAAGGTGAAATTTTACGTTCACCAAACGGAGATCCACAAAAAGTGAGTATTCCATTTATTGTAGTTTGGTTAATAATTGGAGCAACATTTTTCACTTTATATTTAGGATTTATAAATATTAGGGGTTTTAAACTTGCGATACAACATGTAGCCGGCAAATTTGACAAGAAGGAGCAAAAAGGAGAAGTATCTCATTTTCAGGCTTTAACAACTGCACTTTCGGCAACAGTAGGGTTAGGAAACATAGCCGGAGTAGCAATTGCAATAGCCATTGGCGGACCCGGGGCAACTTTTTGGATGATTGTTGCCGGTTTATTAGGCATGTCAACAAAATTTGCTGAGTGTACTTTAGGTGTAAAATACAGAAATATAAATAAAGACGGAGTTGTTTCAGGTGGCCCCATGTACTATATAAATAAAGCGTTTAAAGACCGAAAAATGGGTGGTTTAGGAAAAGTTTTAGCAGCAGTTTTTGCTGTGTTAATAATTGGAGGTTCGCTTGGCGGAGGGAATATGTTTCAGGCAAATCAGGCGTTTGCACAATTAAGCAATATGATGCCACAAATTAGCAACTTTGGAGCGTTGTTTGGAGTTATTTTAGCTGTTTTAGTTGGATCGGTTGTATTAGGAGGTAT
The DNA here is from genome assembly GCA_016936595.1 of Bacteroidales bacterium. Lineage (GTDB taxonomy): Bacteria > Bacteroidota > Bacteroidia > Bacteroidales > JAFGUD01 > JAFGUD01. The sequence goes on from JAFGXO010000171.1 coordinate 62,312, forward strand.
AAAAAGTATTGCAAAAGTTACAGACAAAATTGTTCCTTTTATGGCTTTATTTTATGTGCTTGTTGCATTTATTATTATTATCATGAACATTAAAAATTCGGGACAAGCATTTCATTTAATTATTAATGGAGCTTTTAGTGCATCGGCATTAAAAGGAGGTGTTATTGGAGTTATGATTGTAGGATTTCAAAGAGCAGCATTCTCAAATGAAGCCGGGGTTGGATCTGCTTCGGTTGCTCATTCGGCAGTAAAAACAGATGAGCCTGTTACAGAAGGACTTGTATCCTTATTAGAACCATTTATAGATACAGTTGTAATATGTACAATGACAGCATTAGTAATAATTTTTACCGGATTTTATAATAATCCGGGGGAATTAAACGGAGTTGAATTAACTTCGGCGGCTTTTGGCTCAGTTTTTTCATGGTTTCCATACTTGTTAATAGTTGCCATAATGCTATTTGCTTTTTCAACAATGATTTCGTGGTCATACTATGGTTTAAACGGCTTTAAATATTTATTTGGCGGCATTATTAAAAACGAAAAAACTCTTAGAAATATATATTATGCAATCTTTTTAATATTCATAGTAATAGGCTCTGCTTCAAGTTTAGGTGCAGTGATTGATTTTTCGGATATGATGATTTTAAGCATGGCATTACCTAATATATTTGCTCTTTATGTGCTTTCTAAAGAATTAAAACTTGATTTAAATAAATACTTGAAAAAAATAAAAAAATAATCAATCTGCAAGTAAAGCTATAAATTTATAAAATTATTTAAAATTATTTTTTTGAAAAATAAATTCGTAAAATATTATTTAGGTTCAATTATACTATTGTTTATTGGTTTAGCCTTTTCAAAAATAATTATAAGTTTATCCCAAATTGCATTATTAGTTATATGGATTTTTGAAGGTGATTTTAATCAAAAATTTAAAAATCTAAAACAAAACAAAGCTGCATTAATTTTTTTGTCGATATTTGGGTTATTTATCATTGGTATGTTATGGACGAATAACCTAAAAGCAGGATTAAATGAACTCAAATTAAAATTACCTTTATTCATACTTCCATTTATATTTTCTACAATTACACATTTTAGTAAAAAAGAACTGCAAATTATTCTGTCGGCGTTTGTTTTTGTTGTTTTTTCAAAAACTATCGAAAGCAGCTTTTTTATTATTGGCGGCAAATTTTCTCCATCATTGGAACAAATTTCAAATAAAATATCTCATATCAGATATTCTTTGATGATTGATTTTGCAATTTTTTCGATTATTTACATTATAACTTCCTATAAAAAAACAAAAACTAAATATAAAATACTATCGCTAAGTTTAATTGTTTGGTTTCTTGCTTTTCTAATTTTTATTCAATCACTTACAGGAATAATAATACTTTTTTTATTAGTTATCGGATTAGGTATTTACTTTATTTCAAAATCAAATAAAATATCAATTAAAATTACATCTCTAATTATTGTTCTTTTTCTAATTTTTTCCACTTCAATTTATTTATATAATCAATATAAAAACTTTTACACAATTAAAGATCCTAACTTTAATAGTTTGCCACAATACACCGAATCAGGAAACGAATATTATCATAATATTGATAATTTTAGATTTGAAAATGGACATCATGTTGGATATTTTTACTGCAAGAAAGAAATTGAACAAGAATGGAATAAAATTAGCCACGTGAAATTTAATCAAAAAGGAAGCAATGGTTTTCTGATTAAATTTACGATAGTAAGGTATATGACTTCTTTGGGTTTACCAAAAGATTCGGTTGGAGTGTCAAAACTAACACCCACTGATATTGCTAATATTGAGAAAGGATTATCTAACTACAAATTTGCCAACACATTAAGCATTTCTAATAGAATATATAAAGTAATTTGGCAAATACACGAATACAAAAACACAAAAGACGCTAATAATCAATCAATTACACAAAGATACGAATATTTATTAACAAGTTTTGAAATTATTCAGAAAAATTTATTTTTGGGAGTGGGAACCGGCGACGTAAAAGACGCATTTAAACAACAATACATTGAAGACAATAGTATATTAAAAGAAAAAAACAGACGCAGAAGTCATAATCAATTAGTTACTTTTATTCTTACTTTAGGTATTATTTTGGGTACTTGGTGTATTATAGCTCTATTTTTACCTTTTATTATTAATAAAAAACATGCGGAATTTTTACCAACAATATTTTTAGTTATAAGTATTTTATCAATGCTAACAGACAATACTTTAGAAACTTCGATTAGCGTGAGTTTTTTTGCTGTTTTTTATTCTTTATTGATTTTACAAATCACAGAAAAAAAATCAAATATTGACAATTAATTTTATAACTTTTAAAATTACAAATATGATTTCAAATCAACTAATTAACCCTAAAAGCATAGTAGTAATTGGGGGCTCAAACGATATAGAAAAACCCGGGGGGAAAGTATTAAAAAACATCATTGACGGAAAATTTGGCGGTGAATTATATGTGTCTAATCCAAAACTTGAAGAAGTTCAGGGAATTAAAAGCTACAAAAACCTTGAAAATTTACCACAAGTTGACCTTGCAATTATAGCAATAGCTGCAAAATACACTGTTAAAACAGTTGAATATTTAGCCAATAATAAAAATACTCGCGGTTTTATTATACTATCTGCCGGTTACAGTGAAGAAAGTACCGAAGGTGCTGAACTTGAACAAAAAATTGTTAATATTATTAAAGAGGTTAACGGTTCTTTAATTGGACCTAATTGCATTGGACTTTTAAACACAAATTACAACGGAGTTTTTACAACACCTATTCCAAAACTCGACCCCACAGGAATAGACTTAGTATCCGGTTCGGGAGCAACTGCTGTTTTTATTATGGAATCGGCTTTACCAAAAGGGCTTACATTTAACAGCGTTTGGTCGGTAGGAAATAGTGCCCAGCTTGGAGTTGAAGACGTAATTGAATATCTTGATGAAACTTTTGATCCCAAAACAAGTTCAACGGTTAAACTTTTGTACATCGAAAAAGTAGAAAAACCGCAAAAACTACTTAAACACGCTTCGTCGTTGATACGAAAAGGTTGTAAAATTGCGGCAATAAAAGCCGGAAGTTCCGACGCAGGTAGTAGAGCAGCTTCGTCGCATACCGGAGCATTAGCAAGCTCTGACGTTGCTGTAAGCACTTTATTTAAAAAAGCCGGAATTGTTCGTTGTTATGGACGCGAAGAATTAGCGACAGTTGCTGCTATTTTTCAACAAAAAGTTTTAAAAGGTAAAAATATTGCGGTCATTACTCATGCCGGTGGACCGGGCGTTATGCTTACCGATTCGTTATCAAATGGCGGACTTGATGTTCCGGCAATAACAGGCGAAAAAGCTGATGAACTGCTCTCAAAATTATTCCCCGGTTCTTCGGTTGCTAACCCTATTGACTTTTTGGCAACCGGAACAGCACAACAACTTGGCAATATTATTGATTATTGCGACCAACATTTTAACAACATTGATGGTATGGCTGTTATTTTTGGAAGTCCCGGATTATTTGAAGTTTTTGATGTTTACGATGTTTTAGATCAAAAAATGAAATCGTGCAAAAAACCAATTTATCCTATAATGCCTTCGTTAAACGAAACAGTACGAGAAATTGCTCATTTTCAAAATAAAGGAAATCAAAGTTTTCCGGACGAGGTTATTTTTGGAAACGCATTAACAAAAATTTTTAACACTACCCCACCCGCTCCCGAAACCGTTGAATTTACTGAAAATATTGATAATCAAGCTATTCGCACAATAATTGAACAATCAGAAAACGGATATTTGCACCCCGACAAAGTAGCAAAATTACTTGACGCAGCAGGCATTACTCGTGTTCATGAAAAATCGGTAAAAACAAAAACTGAAGCTGTTGATGCAAGTAAAAAAGTTGGATTTCCGCTGGTAATGAAGGTTATTGGACCTGTTCATAAATCAGATGTGGGAGGAATTGTGCTTAACGTTAATGACACAAAAACAATTGAAAAAGAATTTGATAGAATTATGCAAATACCTGATGCAGTTGGAGTTTTATTACAACCGATGCTCTCAGGAATTGAAATTTTTGCCGGTGTAAAAGCCGAAGAAAAATTCGGACATTTAGTACTTGCCGGTTTAGGTGGCATTTTTATTGAAGTATTAAAAGACGTTAATTCTGCTCTTGCTCCTGTTTCTGAAAACGAAGCTATTAACATGATTAAAAGTTTGAAAGCATATAAAATTATCGAAGGAGTGCGAGGTCAAGAAGGTGTAAATATTTCTGCATTTGTTGATGCAATCACCCGAATTAGTGCTCTTGTAACAATAGCTCCAGAAATTGCTGAAATGGATATAAATCCATTGTTGGGAAATTCAAAATCGGTTACTGCTGTTGACGCAAGAATACGCATCGAAAAATAAAATTACAAGTTTGCGAGTTGCAGGTTGCGGTTTTTTTGGTTTGCAGGTTGCAGAGAAAGTTGAAAGTAAAAGGTTGAAAATACAACTTTTCACTTTCAACTTTTTACTTTAGTACTTTATACTTATTTTAATTTTACTAGTGGTTGATTTAAACCGTTTACTTCATTTTTAACAACAATATATTTATCTAAGCTGCCAAAAAGTTGAGTAAGAGTTTTGTAGCCATAAGTTCGAGAGTCAAAACTGGGGTCTATTTTTCGGAGAGAAATACCAACTTTAGCAATATATGCCTCATCTTCCTCATTACTGAGCGAAATATCAAAAGCTTTATCGATAATATTTAAGTCGATTTTGGGTAATTTTGACTTTTTAGATGCATTTTTTGATGTTTTTTTGGTTTCAGTTTCTTTTTTAACTTCAACTTTCTCATTATCAATATCTTCGTTAAGTTCAATTTCAGGTGATAAATTTTCGCTGAACGTAAAAATTTCGCATGAATTTACAAATGCTATCGGTGTAGTTTTTCTACCTATTCCCATAACAAAAAGTCCTTCTTCGCGTATTCTCTTTGCCAGTCCGGTATAATCACTATCGCTTGAAACAACACAAAAGCCGTCAACACTTTGACTATGAAGAATATCCATTGCATCAATAATTAAAGAACTATCGGTTGAATTTTTGCCCGTTGTATAAGAAAATTTTTGTATGGGATTAATTGAATATTGATTTATAATTTCTTTCCATTTATTCATTTGTGGTGTTGTCCAATCGCCATAAATTCGTCTGATTGTAGCTTTTCCGTACTTAGAAACTTCCTCAAGAAGTTCTTTAATAAGCTTTGCTTGAGCATTGTCGCCATCGATTAAAACAGCAATATTAAATTTTGATTCATTTATTATCATATTATATTTATTTTTGCATATTAAGATTTTTTTAAAACTAAACAATCTATTTCGTCCAAATATTTCATGTAACTAATTACAAATCAAATATTTGATATTAAAACAATATTTTAAAATTAAACACTAACATGAAAAATAGCATCACCTTTATAAACAATAGGGGCAGTATTTAATCCAAAAATGCAACAATCAAAAGGAGCAACAACTTTTTTTTCAAATTCACCAAAAGGGTCAGATATTCTGCCAAGCACAGTTTTTCGTTTCACTTTGCTGCCGTTTTTTACCAGAGCCTGAAACATACCGGAATAAGGAGCTCGCAACCATTTGCTTTTTTGCAAAATAATCGTTTCGGTATTAATATTTATTTCTCCATTTTGCATATTTAAAAACTTCATCACGTTATAAGCCCCTTGAACGCCATAATTAATTATCTCTTCATTAAGATCAAGCGATTTTCCCCCTTCGAATAATAAAACAGTTTTTCCAATATTAGTCATAGTTTCACGTATAGATTTTGAGATATAATTAGAATTAACTATAAAAGGAACGCCAAAAATATTAGCCAGTTCTAAAGCTTTTTTTTGTTTTATATCACATCTAATATTTGGAAAATTATCCTTCTCGTCGCCTCCGGTATGAAAATCTAGAATATAATCAACTAAAGGAGCAATTTCTGTGGTAAATTTATAAGCAAACTGGCTGGCTAAAGAGCCATTAACTGTTCCAGGAAACACTCGGTTTAAATCTCGTCCATCAGGAAATTCTCTTGTTTGATTTAAATAACCAAAAACATTAAAAACAGGAATACAAATAATTGTACCACGTTTAGGAACATTATATTTTTTTCTTATAATATCTCTAATAATAGCAACACCATTAATTTCGTCTCCATGCACACCAGCCATCAATAAAAGAACTGGACCGTCTAATTTAGCTCTTTCAACAATAACAGGCATGCTCAAACTATTTTGAGTATGTAATTTTGCAACTTCAACCTCTAAAAATGCACTTTGACCGGGTTTAATTTCCCTACCGAGAATTACTAATTTTTCATCATACATTTCTTTCAAGATATTTTATTATTTCTTTGGCTATATCTTTTTTAGTAGCAGCTTCAATACCTTCTAATCCGGGCGAAGAATTAACCTCCAAAACTAAAGGACCTTTTGCCGATTGCAACATATCAACTCCGGCAACGCCCAGACCCATTGCTTTTGCCGATTTTAAAGCTGTAAGTTCCTCTTCATCAGTTAATTCGATAATTGAAGCAGTTCCGCCTCTATGCAAATTTGAACGAAATTCACCTTCTTTTCCTTGTCTTTTCATTGCTCCAACAACTACTCCGTCAACAACAAAAGCCCTAACATCTGCCCCTCCGGATTCTTTTATAAATTCTTGTGCAATAACCCTTGCTTTTAATCCATTAAATGCCTCAATTACTGAACTTGCGGCATTATGAGTTTCGGCAAGCACAACACCTAACCCTTGAGTACCTTCTAACAATTTTAAAATTAAAGGTGCTCCCCCAACCGACTGAATAACATGATCAATATCTTTTGCATAATTTGTAAAAACTGTTTTTGGTAAACCTACACCGGCTCTGGCCAAAATTTGCAAGCTTCGGAGCTTATCTCTTGATCTTACTAAAGCTTGCGACTCAACTGCCGAAAAAACTTTCATCATTTCAAATTGCCGCACAACTGCTGTTCCAAAAAAGGTTACCGAGGCTCCAATTCGAGGTATAATTGCATCTATATCGTTTAAATAAATCCCATTATAAAAAACCCGAGGTTTCCTTTTTTCAAGTTCAATCATACATTTTAAATGATCTACAACAATTACATCATGCCCTTTTTGTTTTGCTGCCTCTACTAAACGGCGGGTAGAATATAATTTTGTATTTCTTGATAAGATTGCAATTTTCATATTTTATTTTTTAAATAAATGTTTTTTATTTTATTTTTTGTTTATAAGACATATATTTTAATGATGTATTTACAACAAATTGTCTATTTAGAAATTTCCGTCCAATTAATATTGGAAATTTCATATCATTCCGTTCGCTTAACGATAATTCTATAGGATATTCCTGATTAAAAATTACAATTTTTGTCTTTATAATAAATCTTTGTTCAGTACTTCCAAATGAACTTTTAATAATTTTTGTTGAATAATTTTTTGTTCTGAATATTTTATTAGGAAAATTAGAATACGTTGGATCTAAAATTTTAAATTCAAGATATTTATTCCCGTCAAATTCTACCTCATTAATATAATAGCTATGAATCGACGATGTATAAGCACCTGTATCAACTTTAATATTTACATTTTTTAAATTAAATTCAGGAAAATCAGCTTTATCTATTCGTCCTATTATTTTCATTATATATTTTTTAAAAATGATATTGAAACATTGTTACCCGAAACAACCTATAACTAATTACAGTTCAAAAACGTACAACACTTTACCTAAATTATCTAAAAAGCTATTGATATTTGACACATCTAATAATTTAAGTTTTAAATTTTTAAAAATGAGTTTAAATTTTTTATGTTAATAAGCTACTTGTTTCTTTTTATAAAATAAAAACTCAGAAAACTTGCAACAAACAAACATAAAGCCGTATTATTCAATATTTTAAAGTACAAAGCGGTGTTTTATAATCATAAAAAAACAAACTTAAATATTTATTCTATTTTTAAAATTATAAATAATACATACAACAAACTCATTTTTTTATTGAAAATTGAATATCGCCAAAGTAAAAAAAAAAATATAACAAAGCAAAATTTGGAATAAGCTGATATTAAAAAAAATAGTATTTAGTTAACTTATTAGCCTGCTACATAAAAAACAAAAAAAACCGCAAACACTTGACGAACAAGCAGTTACGGTTTTATTTTGTAGTCCGTAGGAGAATCGAACTCCTGTTACCAGGATGAAAACCTGGCGTCCTAACCCCTAGACGAACGGACCATTTCCTAAAAATGTGACGCAAAAGTAATAGGTTTTTTTTATTGTGCAAAAAAAAAACTCTTTTTTTTTTACTTTTTTTTTATCTCTACAATAAAATCCTTATTTTCAGACAGTTTAAACCGTGCAATTTTTTGAAACCTGTCAGGTTTGATAATTTATTTATACGAACAACGAAATGAAAATGGTTTGGCATCAAAAAATAAGCAAAAGTATCGGCTATGGTAATAATATATTTTGAATAAAATTTTAAAAAACAATAAAAATTATCGGCATCTTCCAACAAATTTATTATAATTATTTGAGCTTGTTTCTGGCTATAACCAATATTAGCAATAAAAGCTAATACAAACAAAAAAGTTATTTTTCTTATATTTTTAAGCTGTATTTTAAATAAATCTTAGGCAAATATGTAATTTTTATTTTTTCAACAAAAAAACTGACTAGTTTTAAAATCAATCAGGTTTTAATTTAAAATTTTTCAGCCCTTAAAATATGTCTTTTTTTAAAGCCTTTTAATCTTTTCACAAAAAATCCTGCTGCTCGTAAATTTTGCTTTACAATCCCTTTAGAACTATATGTAACAATTATTCCGTTTTTGTTAATTGATTTATATATTTTTTCAAAAATTTCTAAACTCCACATTTCGGGTTGAGTTTCATAAGAAAAAGCGTCAAAATAAACCAAATCAAATTGCTGAATAAAACTGTAGAGCGTAAAATCTTGGCATATCTTTGAAAATTCAAAATAATCCGATAAATAATGTTTCTTATTCCACTCTAAGGTATGGAGTTTTAAAAAAGCTGACTTATCTTCGGACAATTTGTCATAATTAAGACTTTTTGCTTGTTTTATATCAATCGGGAATTTTTCAATGCATACATAATTAACTTTTTTTTTCAACTTTTGAGCTTCAATAAAAGTAAGCAAAGCATTTAATCCGGTTCCAAAACCAACTTCAAAAACATTTATCGTGGTTGCCTGTAAATGTAAAAATCCTGAATTTATAAATACGTGCATAGATTCTGCGTAAGCTCCGTTTACCGAATGATAAGTTTCATCAAATAAATTATTTTTTATTGTAAAGGAGCCATCTTCGGTAGTTAATATTTCAGATTTATTCATCATCATCAACAAAAACAAAAGGAATATAGGTTTCTAAAATTTTAGAAGCTTCTTTAGGTTTTAATATAACATGCTCAATTTCGGCAGGAACAAGAATTGTTTCACCTTTTTTTACTACAATACTTTTTTTTATGCCATATACGAGTTCAAACTCGCCCTTTAAACACATATAAACAACAAAAGAATCAAGTTTTGAATAATTTAATTCAACAGCATTTTCAAATTCAATTAGATTAGTTGTAAAATACGGACATTCAACAAGAGCATTTCTACTTTCGGGTACAGGAAAATACTTTATTTTATTATTTTCTTTAACCGAAAAATCAATTACATCAAGAGCTAAATCAACGTGCAAATCACGGGGTTTACCATCTAAACCTACCCTATCCCAGTCATAAAGCCGATATGTAATATCCGAAGTTTGTTGAATTTCGGCAACTACCGTACCTTCTAAAAGAGCATGAACTCTGCCGGGAGGAATATAAAAAACGTCTCCTTTTTGGATTTTTTCAAAATTAAGATAACTAATTAAAGTTTTATCTTCGATAACCTTTAATAAAATACTCTTATCCAAAGATTTTTTAAATCCTACAAGAATTTCGGAATTTTTTTCAGCATCAACAACATACCACATTTCGGTTTTTCCATAGGCATAATGTCTAAATTTTGCTATTTCGTTATCAGGATGTACCTGAACGGATAATTTTTCGTTTGCTTCGATAAATTTAAACAAAAGTGGAAATTCAACTCCATATTTCATATACACCTGATCGCCTACAAGTTCACCCATGTATATTTCAATCAAATCCTCAATAGAATTTCCTTCTAAAAAACCATTTGCAGCAACCGAAACAAACTCCGATATAGCCGACAGTTCCCAACTTTCGCCTATTTTATCACTGCCTTTTAAATCTTTTTTTAATAATGTGTTAAGTTTTTTACCACCCCATACTTTAGGTATTAAAATAGGTGTAAATTTTAAAGGATATAATTTTTTCATAATTCTAAAATTTATAACAATATAACAAATAAAATATATTTACAATTTCATATTACAAAAAAGAGCAATCATAAAATATTTCTAAAACTTTTTACTATCAATTTTTTTCAATGGACAAATATACAACATACAAAAGTTAATTAACAAAAATAACTAAACTGTTTCAATAAAAATTTCAATGATCTGCAAATATGTCCTATTTTTACACTAATATCATCAAAAGTCCTTTTGGTATAACAATTGAATTTTATATCTAAGTTATTTAAAAATAAATTACATTTGCAGTAAAATATTTTAAATCAACTAATTAGTAAAAACAAGAAAAAAGAACAGTCTGACAATTTGACATAAATTATGCAACAAAAAAACGAAAAAATATTACTATCCGGAATAATTGACGATAATGCCGATATAATTTCTATACTTGGCGACGATAGTTTACCCAAAGATGGAGACTTTAAAAACAATTTACATCTTGTGCCTTTACGCAACAGTGTTTTTTTTCCGCAAGTAGTAACCCCAATTTTTATGGGAAGAAAAAAATCAATTGACGTAATAAAAAAGAAATACTCCGAAGACCGAATAATTGGAGTGGTTACCCAAAAAAAAACATCAATTGAAGAACCTATGGGTAAAGACATTTTCACCTACGGAACAATTGCCCGTATTATAAAATTACTTGAAATGCCAGACGGCTCTCAATCGGCTATTATTCAGGGTATTAGCAGATTTAAGATTGAAGAATTTATTTCAGAAAAACCATTTTTAGTAGCAAAAGTAAAACTTTTAAAAGATGTTTTGCCACCTAAAAACGACGAGGAATTTAATGCTATATTTACTAACATTAAAAATGTTGCAACCAATGTTATTGAAATGGACCCTAATGTTGGCGACGATGCTCTTATGGCTGTTAAAAACATGGAAGATAAAGTTGGCTTAGTTAATTTTATATGTTCAAATCTTGATTTTTCGGTTGAAGACAAACAAAAATTGATTAAAATTTCTAATATTAAAAAACGAGCTCTTAAACTTTTGTCAATTCTTTCGTTAGAAGTAAAAAAACTTGAACTTAGAGGCGATATTAATGTAAAAGTTCAACAAAAACTGAGCAAAAATCAAAAAGATTTCTTTTTACAGCAACAAATTCAAGAAATTCAAAAAGAATTAGGCGACGACCCTATAAGCAAAGAAGCCGGCGAATTAAAACAAAAAGCTAAAACAAAAAAATGGTCAGAAAAAGTTAAAACATTCTTCGACAAGGAAATGCAACGACTTGAACGTATAAATCACATGTCGCCCGAATATGGTGTGCAACTTTCGTATTTACAAACGCTTTTAGATTTACCCTGGAATGAAAAAACTAAAGATAATTACGATTTAAAAAGAGCTCAAGAAATTTTAGACGAAGATCATTACGGACTTGAAAAAGTAAAAGAACGAATTTTAGAATATCTTGCTGTACTAAAACTAAAAGGGAATTTAAAATCGCCCATAATTTGCTTATATGGACCTCCGGGAGTAGGAAAAACGTCACTCGGAAAATCGGTTGCTAAGTCGCTTAACCGAAAATACGCACGAATGTCACTTGGCGGAATGCACGATGAAGCTGAAATTAGAGGACATAGAAAAACATATATTGGAGCTATGCCCGGACGTATTATTCAAAATCTAAAAAAATTAAAATCATCAAATCCGGTTTTTGTTCTTGATGAAATAGATAAAATTGGTTCTGATTTTAGAGGAGATCCGGCTTCAGCCTTACTTGAAGTACTTGATCCTGAACAAAATAACTCTTTTGTTGACAATTATATTGAAATTGAATATGATCTTTCTGATGTTTTATTCATTGCCACAGCAAATACACTTTCTACAATAAATCCGGCTTTGCTCGACAGAATGGAACTTATTGATGTTACAGGTTACTTAATTGAAGAAAAAGTTGAAATAGCTAAACGTCACCTGATACCTAAACAGCTTGATATTCACGGTGTTAATAAAAAACAATGTATTTTTAACGATGATGTAATTAAATTTATTGGCGAAAATTACACAAGAGAATCTGGCGTTAGAGAACTTGACAAAAAAATTGCTTCGGTTATACGAAAAATAGCCAAAGAAATTGCTTTTGAAAATTCTTACGAACCCAAAATCACAACAGAAAAAATAATTGATTTTTTAGGTTCACCTCGCTTTTCTAAAAATAAATACGAAGCCACAAATGTTGCCGGCATTGTTACTGGTTTAGCATGGACTGCTTTTGGCGGTCAAATTCTTACTATTGAAGCCGTGGTTAGTAGAGGCAACGGAAAATTGAATTTAACCGGAAATTTGGGCAAAGTTATGTCCGAATCGGCTAAAATTGCTTTAGAATTTGTGAAATCAAGATTTAGATTACTCAAAATTCACCCCGCAATTTTTAACAACTGGGACGTACATATTCACGTGCCCGAAGGTGCTATTCCAAAAGACGGACCATCGGCTGGCATAACAATGACTACCGCTTTAGCTTCATTATATACCCAAAGAAAAATAAAACCATTTATTGCTATGACCGGTGAAATTACTTTAACCGGAAAAATTTTACCTGTTGGCGGCATAAAAGAAAAAATTCTTGCAGCTAAACGTGCAGGAATTAAAGAAATTGTTCTTTCTGAAATTAATAAATCAGATATAGAAGAAATTGCCACTAAATACACTAAAGGCTTAATTTTCAGCTATGTAAAAACAATGGACGAAGTTTTCGAAAAAGTTCTTTTAACTGAAAAAGTTGAAAATATATTTAAAATCGGAATACCTAAAATTAAATAAAAAAATATTTAATCAAAAATTATATATTTACGGCTAAATCTGAAAAGCAATTTACAATGCAAAATAATTATTCTGAAATATTTAAAATTGAAAAAAATTCAATTTCTCCACAAACAGGAAGGATTTTAATATCAGAACCATTTTCGGTGGGCGATATTTTTAGACGTTCAGTTGTTTTGCTAACAGACTACTCTAAAGAAAAAGGAGCAATGGGATTAATTTTAAACAAATTTATACCTAAAGAAAAAGTTGACAAAAAATTTATGGAAGAACTTTCTGTTAGCCAAATTACAATTTCTGTTGGAGGCCCTGTTGGAGCCAACAAATTATTTTATGTTCACACTCTAGATAATAATAAACTTGATGGAGCCATTGAAATTCTTCCCGGATTATACTGGGGTGGAGAATTTGAAAAATTAAAAGAAAAACTTATTAAGGGCGAAATTTCATTTAACGACGTTAGATTTTTTGCCGGTTATTCAGGGTGGATTCCTAATCAACTTGAAAACGAAATAAAACAAAATTCGTGGTTAGTAAAAGATATTACAATTAAAGAAATTCTTACTATCAACACAAGAATTTGGGTAAATCAAATTAATCAACTCGAAAAAAAATACAAACTTTGGGCTTTTGTTCCCGAAAATCCTCAACTAAACTAAAAATTTTTGTTCTAAAAATTATATAAACACTTTAACAATATTATTAACTAATTAAAATTATGATGAAAAAATTATTTGCAGTTAGCTTAATCGCTATTATGTTTTCGACTATGTTTATTGGCTGTAAAAAAGGCGAAAACGATCCTGCTCTAAGTTTACTATCTCGAACTGCGAGAATAACAGGTGTTTGGAAATTATCTGAAGCCAATTATTCCGAAAGTTACACTTTAGGTACTGAAACTTTTAGCTTTACTAACCAAACCGGAATTATGTCGGTTGTTTCTGTTTGGGCTGGCGTTACTTTTAACGAAAATTACACTTTTAGCTCTGTTTTAAATATAAACAAAGATAATACCTTTTCTTTAATTGAAACCGAAACAAACAACGGCACAACAACCTCTACTACAGAAGGTTACTGGTATTTTGCTCCAAAAAATAAAGATCTTGAGTTACAAAACAAGGAAGCTGTTGTTTTTCAAATAACAAAATCAACAATAGTTACTCCTAATAATACTCACGTTGATCAATACACCGGAACAACTAATACTCACACTGATATTGTTCAGTTAGATCAACTTTCTAACAAACAAATAATTATTACCTTAAACTATACTTATACAGACGAAGACGGATTTAACTACAGTATTTCAGGAGCAAAAACTTATATACAGGAATAAAATAAAGCTGCCTCTTTTTTGTTCCACAAATTATTTTTAAATAGTTTGAGAACATAATTAAAAAAACGAATAAAGTCGTCAAAAAAAAATTGACGGCTTTTTTCATGTAATTTTAAATAGTAACCAAAATATTGCTTTAACAACAATAAGCCCTTATCTAATGCTTTCTACAATTTGTTTAATTACTAATTTAATTATCATTTTGAAAAAAAATTAGAAACAATTTTTTATTAAGAAGGAATTATAACTTTTTTTAAATAATTATTGCAAATTTACTTGTTTTTTTCAAGACGGCATTATCTGGAATTTTACAATTAAACATCATATATTATCAATAAAATAAATCTTATTAACTTCAACTTAATTTAGAAAATGAATAGATATAAGACTATAAAACACAAAAAAAGGGATTATCCCGAAGAATAATCCCTTTAAAATTTATTTAGAGTTAAAATTATTTTTTGATAACTTTATAACTTGCACTTGCACCATCTTTGCTAAGTTTAACAATGTATAAACCTGCTTCATAAGAGGTTATATCAATTGTTGTATTATTAGATGTCATATTAACAGAAGATAATAATTTTCCGTTTACATCAATAATTTGAACATTGTACATATCATTAGCATAAATAGTAACTAAACCAGAAGTAGGATTAGGAGTAATAGAAACATTAGCAAAAATATTGTTTAAAGATAAAGGATCTAAAACAACATCTATTACTTGGTGATCACCTGCAACAATTGCAAAGTCAGAAACAACTTCGTAACCGTCTAAAGAAACAGTGTAAGAATATGTTCCGTCTATACCAGCAAAAGGAACTAAACCATCAACATCTGTAAAGTCTTCAACTCCACCAATAGTAACAGAAGCTCCTTCCAAGGCGTTAGTACCATCAGTAACAGAGAATATAATTAAATATTCCATAGCCCAAACATCATCAAGAGTTAAGTTAGAACCTGCAACTGTGAACATACGGTTATCACCGCCGTCCCATTCGCCTCCAGCCCAACCGGCGTTTTGGAAGTATTTGTATTCTGCATCACCATTAGTAACATCTAAAGTAATTGAATAGATATAATCTCCATCAGCATCAGTCATTTCCATAGTAGGATCAGTTCCAGGTTCAGCCCAGTCAACCATACTACCGGTTAAATAAACAACATCAGTTCCTACAATAAAATATTCTAAAGCAATAGGAGCTGTCATATCAACATTAAAAGTTACAGAATAAGTTTCTAAAGTTGTAAAGTTCCATGAAATTACATCATTTAAAGAACCGTCTAAGTCTTCGCTCATAAATGCACCGGCATCTATTGTAACAGAATAAGTAGTTCCATAATCAAACATATCATGAGAAATTTCTAAAGTATTGGTTGCATCATTAAAAGTAAGACCAGTTACATTAACGAAATTAGTTCCGTCAAAAATAGAAACAGTAGGAGTGTAAAGTTGATTAACTCCAACATTAAATTCAACAGAAACAGTTGCATCTAAAGCAACTTCTGTTTCATTCATTGCAGGCATATATGTTGCAGCCTCAGGAACATTAACATCAATCATGAAATATTCTACATCGGTAATAAAACTGCCATTATAACCACTTGCAGTAACGTAGGTAGAAGTTGCACCATCATAAAAAGAACCGGCAGCATAACCTAAATTAAATAAAGGTTTATCATCAATACGCACCCATTCATCGGTAGCAATGTAATAAATATATGTGTTAGGTCTTGCAACCCAACCAGCGTAATCACCGGAAGTAACAATAAACGCATTATCAGAAATAGGAGCAGCAGTCATTTTGTAAGTTCCAAGTTCAGCAGGTACAGCAGTGGTAGTCCAAGTAATAACATCGGCATCCATAGGGTCAATTTCACCTATCATTGCATAACCGTCTAAGGTGCCGGCACCTTGAGCTCCCCAAACATAAACTAATTTATTGTCAACAGTTATTAATGATCCTCCCATAGCAGCCATAGGCAAATCAGCTGCAGTAGTCCATGCATCTCCAACAGGGTCGTATCTATATACAGAAGAAAAGTAATTTACTCCATCATAACCTCCGGCAACATAAATACTACCATTATTTGTTGTTGCACTTGTCCAACCAATTTCAATAGGTAAATCAGCAATAGGGCTCCAAACTTCAGAAGCAATATCATAACTTAAACAGGTATTAGTATATGATCCGCTTGCTCCAACATGAACAAAAATATTGTCATCGTAAGCTGTAGCAGCTCCAACAACAGAAGAAACAGGTAAACTTGTAGTTTGTGTCCATGTTTGTGAATCAACATCATAAACAAAAACTTCATTATTATTAAAGGTAATTGTATTTCCACCAATAGAAAACAATAAATTACCAAGAGCTCCACTATATGCAGCACTTGACATCATATAAGAATTCATTGGCATACCATTATCTCCATGATACCAGCGAGTCACAGAAAATTCTCCTTCTAATAAATTATCATCAGGATTTTCATCGCCTGTTAAATCTACAAAAGCAGTAATTGAATAAGTACCATAGTCAACATCTAATAATGTAGTCATAGTACAAGTGTATGTGCCACCTGCCAATATTGTAGCTGGATCAACAACTGTTTCGTTATAAACTTCAACACCAGTAGAAGGGTCAGTAACAGTAACATTAACAGAATAAGTTGATTGATCCATACCTCCAGCATTATAAATTGAAACTTCGGGATAAACGCCTGTATAAGTTCCGTTATATAAGAATCCATTAGGAGAAACAGAAGTAGCAATCAAATCATTATCAGGGAGTTGTTTAATTTCAAAATCATCAACAGAAGGATCACTCAAATAGTTATTTGTAGTTACTCCTCTAAATCTAAATTGAGCAAAAGAACCTAATAAAGGCGTTATATTTATTGAAAATTCAGTCCATTGGTTTACTTCTTCGGTTATCACAAGAATATCATTTGTCCAATTAATACCATCAGTAGTAACATCAACATGTAATTCAGAAATATTTCCTACACCAACAGCTCCGTCATCTACATTTTGATAATAGAAATATAAACCGGGAGCAGTTAAACCTGATAAATCAAAAACAGGAGTTAAAAAATTTGCAAAATAACCTGATTCCATAGGCGAAGAATCGTCAAGACCTGCAAAATAACCTGTTCCTGTAGTATGGTCTTGGTATGCTCCATGTCCCATTGATGTAACTATATACCAATCGCCGTTATCTCCAATTATATTTTCCCAACCGTAAGGGGTATCAAAATCTTGAGAATAAGGAATTGCTGTGGCAGTATAGGTTGTAAATGTAGAAATATAAATATTATTACTAATGTCTTCATCACTAACTAAATCAGAAAAAGCTGTTATTGTGTATGTTTCACCAGCAATAGCAACAAAACTACCAATAGTAACATCTTCGCTAAAACCTAAATCAAGACTACCAGACCAACTATAAACATCAGAAGCAACACTTACTCCTGTGCTTGCATTTACTATATCATAATAAACATCGCAAGCAGTCATTGTATAAACACCTAAATTAGACAAAGTTACAACAACATCGTTAGATCCGGGAAAAACATTACCAGAAAGTGAAGGTATATCAACAATTGAAGCATCATAACTTAAAGGAACATAAAACTCAATATCCAAGCTCCATTCTACCAATGCTCCACCGTCTCCACCTGCATCATCTGCAACAGATAGTGTCCAGTCTCCTGCCAAAAGTTCTCCGTCAAAATCTGATAAAGCCCCTTCAGGTATATAACTACCTGTATAAGGAACAATAGCAACAGTAATACTTTCGGTTGCTTCATCATCAAAAACAGTACCGGTATAAGTATCATCAGCGGAACCTCCATTATCAGTGGTGATTTCTACTGTAGTACCGCTTGGTGAGGTCAAATAAACATCAAGATCTGCAGACCATGTGTGAGTGATCGTAAAGGACACGTTAACATCTCCAACAATCTCGTTATCAGAAATATTGATTGTAGATGTAACTACTGAATTATCAACAGTTGCAATGTTTACTACTCCAGAACTGTAAACAGTACCTTTAGGGGTAGTATTTTTTACAACATTATCAACAGTAGAAGCAAAAACAACACCTTTTTGAGCAAATTCAACGTGTTTGTCATTACTAACTGTTTTGTTATAATCAGCTATTGAAGTAGATGCAAGATTCTGAGCATTCATACCATAAGCAAAAAACAACATAACCATTAAAAATGGTAAAATTTTTCTTTTCATAATAATTAAATTTAAAGTTTGCTGCCAAATTTAGCAATTATTTTTATATTAAAAATTCTTTTTTGACGAAAAAAAAAAACAAAATTGCAAAAGCAGTAATTATTTAACATAAACAACTAAACAGCAATAAATTACTGGCTTCAAGAATATTTTGAGGTATGATATTGAATTTAAAAATTCTTCAATTTTTTGACGAACGAAAAAAAACTTCAATAATTTGCTTTAAAATAATTCAAAAAAATAATAACTTGTATAAAAAAAGTCTTAAAACACATTATTCAAAAATAATTTGAAGTTAAAAATCTACAGTTTATAAAGTTACCCCTAACTATTCTATTTTGAACAATTAGTTTTATTCACAACATGATTATATCACATAAAAAACAAAAAAATAACGTGATATCTTATATTGCACGAAAACAAAACATTTTAATGTTAATAAAATATGGTAATAAGGTTATTTTTCATAATTATCTTTATTTCTATTAAGGAATTAACTTTAAAATAAAGTTTTTGCAAACAATGT
The DNA here is from genome assembly GCA_016936595.1 of Bacteroidales bacterium. Classification (GTDB taxonomy): domain Bacteria; phylum Bacteroidota; class Bacteroidia; order Bacteroidales; family JAFGUD01; genus JAFGUD01. Next base: position 81,671 of record JAFGXO010000171.1, read on the forward strand.
TGTACAAAATATTTTTGTAATTAGCAGTTTTTAAAATAATAGTTGCAAAAAACATCTAAACACTCTTGAAAATTAGCTAAGCTATTATACAAGTAAAAACAACAACTTTATAAAAAAAAATTCCAACTAATGTAAATATTTCATTTTATAAAACAAATTGTAATAGAATTAGAATTTTAGTAATCAAAAAAAAGTTGTTAATTTTGACGAAAAATTTTGTAAACCATTTTTTTTTCACACCTTTGGCAGAACCATTAAAAAAAAAATATGAAAAAATTTAGCGTTTTAAGTTTAATTGCTCTTTTAGGAGTAATGTTTTTATCTTCATGTGGAGGATATACTGTAAAAACAGATAAAAAAACTTATGCACCGGGCGAAACTATTAAAGTAGAATTCACTGCCGACCCAAACTGGGAAAGTAATGCATGGATTGGAATTATTCCTTCAAATATTGCTCACGGTTTAGAATCAGAAAACGATATGAATGATATTTCATATCAATACATTAGTAATAAATCGGAGGGAACTATGGACTTTACTGCACCAACCGAACCGGGAAAATATGATATTAGAATGCACGACACCGATAATGGAGACGTAGGTGTTGAAATTTCTTCGGTAACTTTTGAAGTTAAATAAAAAAAGAGGCTAAGCCTCTTTTTTTATTTAACAGCAATTGTTTCTATTTCAACCATAACACCAAGTGGCAAATTTGCAACCTCGTAAGCTGCCCTTGCAGGCGGGTTTTGAATGTAGTATTTTCCATAAACATCATTCATTGCAGCAAAATTACCAATATCCGATAATAATACTGTTGATTTTACAACATCGGCAAAACTATAACCGGCTTGGGATAATATAGCCGATATATTTTGCATTACTTGTTCGGTTTGTGCCGTAATTTCAGCTTCAACAACCTTTCCGGTTACGGGATTCATTGGTATTTGTCCGGAAATATACAAAGTTCCGTTTGCTTCAACTGCTTGACTATAAGGACCTATTGCTTTAGGAGCTTTGTCGGTAGAAATTATTTTTCTCATAATATTTTATTTTTAAATTTATTTTTATTTTTAATCAATTATTGCAACTACGCGAGCAGGGGCTGCTGATGCTCTTTTTATTTTTAAAGGCAAAACAGAAATTTTAAAGCCTTTATAAGGTATTGCAGATAGATTAACAAGTTGTTCTATGTGATAATATTCTTTTTTTGCTCCCACTCTGTGAGCCTGCCAAAAATATTCGGAATCGTTTGTTTCTTTTGCTTTTTTTGCCATATATTTTAAAGGCAAATCAAACCCCCACTGATCAATTCCCATAACTTTTACGCCTTGATCTATAAGCCATTCTGTTGTTTGTGCAGATATGCCAATTCCCCTTTCGGGATATTGTTTTTGCCCAACATATTTATCTCTACCGGTTTTAAACAACACAATAGTATTATGCTTAATTTGGAGTTTATGTTTTTCTATTTGTTGCTTAACATCATCAATGGTAACCATGTAAAAGTCAGGCTTATCGGCAACATCAATCACAACACCGTCCGAAAAACCTAATTCCAAAGGCATTTGATCAATGGTTTTTGCCTTTTCGCCATTAGTTGTTGGGTTATAATGCCAAGGTGCATCAATATGCGTTGCAGAATGAACCCCCATATTAGTTATTTTATCATCAGCCCAACCTCTAAAATCTCCTAAAAGTTTTTTATTTAAGCCAAGATAATTTTTCAACAAAAAAAGACTTTTTTTATGCGATTTGTGCTTTATTTTTATACGCATAAACCAAGGGTCTTGTTTATTGAAAGTTATTTCTTTTGAAAGATCAATTATTTTCATCTAAAATAAATTTTCCCCATTCAACAGCTTCGGTAATTGATTTTACAATTTTATGAGACCATTCAGGTTTTTTAATTGTAAAAATTCCTTGTAAAATTATTTTTTGAAACACATTAGTTTGAACATAGCACACCCCGGCAACTGCGTCATTTATTAAATCGGTGTTTTCTTTAAGCCACTCTCCAATTTTAATTCTTCCTTTTGCGTCAATAGCTTTTAGCAAAGAAATATCATAAACCACAACAACATTTTGCCCCTGCCTTTGAGTATAAAAAGTTTCCATTGTTTTAAAATAAAACTCCAAATCGGAAGCATTCAACAAATCTTTTTTTGTTGAAATCTTATAAATTTTATCATAAATTTCAACTATTTCTATAACTTCATTATCCATAATAACAAATATTAACGTAATATTTTTCTAACAAAAGCCACAGTAAAATATGACATTAAAAATAAACCCACAAATCCCTCTATCGAGGATAAAACTCTGATTATTCCAACCGGATAATAATCGCCATAACCTATTGTAAGAAAGGTAATTGCACTATGATAAAAAGCTTTAGCAATATTGCTCATTACCTGAGGACTATCCGGAGAAAATAACGAAGACAAAATTAAAGCTTTTTTTGGAAAAACATACTCTAAAGCCAAATAAATAAATGAGAATAATAAATAAGCTATTCCCATGCTTCGTAAAACTCGCACCGGATTAGTTGCATAATGCCCCATCTTATCAAAAATAAGAATCTCCATCCAGTATAAACTTGTTTTTCTGAGCCTTTTATGCAGTTTTTTCTTTCTTATCTCTGCAAGTTTTGCCTTTGATTCTGTTCGTTTAAATTCAACGTAGGCTTTGTCTTCGTATTCGTACAAGCCCATGTTGCGATAGTTTTCTTTTAATATTCTAAATTGTTCACTTTTTTCATAATTACTTGCATTTTGATTATAAATTAATTTTTTAACGTCGCTGCGTTCCCAATCTAAATAAATTCGCCCAAGAAGCCTAACTCCTTGTAAATAAAGAGTTTGAACATTTAATCCGGTTTGAGCAGGACTTAAATCTAAAACATCATTAATAACTGTATTAGACAAGTCTAATAATTGACATTTTTTCAATCTAAAATCAAAATAACTATTAATTTGCGACCCTTTTAACCTAATCTCTTTAAAAGTTGCATTTTGAAAAGACACACTTCCGTATCCAAAATCAACATTTTCGAGAATAAAATCTGAATTTTGGCATATTGCATTTTCAAAGTTGATAAAACCTCGACCAAAAACAGAGTTTTTGAGATAAAATGTACCCTCCTGAATTTCTAAACTTTCAAAGATAAAATCTCCATCACCAAAATCAAGATGATTAAAATTCAACTTTCCTTTTCCTATTTCTACGCCTCTAAAATTCAAATCGCCCGAATTAAACAAAGTTCGCTCAAAAAAAACATCAGTATTTCCAAATTTAGTGTAATGAAAATCAACATCTCCCTTACCAAAATCGGCTAATCTGAAAGTTATTTTTCCTCCCTTAAAAATGCTATTTACAAATTTCACGGAACCATTTCCAAAAGTAGTGTGCATAAAATTTTTTTCGCCGCAACCAAATTCAGCTCTTCTAAAATCAACAGTTCCGTTGCCAAAATCAGCAGATCTGAAAGTAAGATTTCCTTCACCAAAATGAGTTCGTTCAAAAAACACATCTCCGTGACCAAATTTTGTTCTTGTAAAATCAATAAAACCGTCTGAAAAACGGCACATTGTAAATGTTTTTCTTTCTGTGCCTAATTTTGATTCTTGAAAAGATACATTTCCTTTTCCAAAATCGGTATTTGCAAAATTAAATTCTCCCGAAATAACGTCAATCTTATCAAATAGTTTAATATTACTTTCAAATTTTGAATTTTTAAAATTCAATCCTTCATTAAAAATACAATTTGAAAATTTAACTATTTCGGCTTTAAAAAAAGTATCGGAAAAATTAGCGTCTGTATTAAAAACAGTATCCGAAAAATCAATTTCATCAGCTAAAAATATTGTTTTTTGGAAAGAAATTTCTTCTAATATTTTAGAATTAATTTTAAATTTATCTGAAATTATAAAACTACTTTTTATTATAATTTTATTATATTCTCCAATAATATCAGGAAAACCATCAATGTATGCGTTTTTTAATAATATATTTTTGTTAACAGAAAGATGCAACAAATCGTCTTTTGAAATATTAGCTAAATTGTGTGTTTTAAAATTTTTGTCATCTTCATAAAGTTTTAAAATTGCAGTTTTATTTGCTATAACTTTATTATCCAACAAAAACTCCTCATCTTTTATTTCAACTTCATATTTTACAAAATCTTTATTCATAAAAATGGTTTATTGCAGAAATAATTAAAACAGTCCAATTTCTACTCCAATTGTAAATTTGGGCAAATCAATATTATTAGTTTCTTGCAAAGCAGTATTTTTCAAAAGATCAGAAAACCGGTATTTTGCAGATAGAGAAAAATGCCCAACACCAACTCTAAATAGAGCTCCATACAAAAACGGCTCAACAATATTTATGTTTTTATATTGCAATTTTTCTTTTTTTGCTTGAAGCCCCAAAGGGTTATTATTTGTTATTTTAATTGTATATATATTAGAAAAATTTACAGAACCAAAACCACCAAAATCTATAAATTTACCCATAGAATTACCTGCCCTACCAATAATTGTTCTAAAAAACAACTCAGTACCTAAACTATTAATTAATAGTTTATCCTTTTGTTTGCCATTAACTTCAAATAAAAAAATATCATCAAAAGCTATATTTTTAAACGAATAATTAAAATCTGTTCCTAATGATAACCAATTAAAAATTTTAAATTTAAACTTAAAACCATAAGAAAAGTGATAATTTTGCCCATATCTTACAGGCAATTGTTTTTCATAAACCGAAGGCATCAAAAAATCAATGCTTGCATAATTATAAAAGAAATATTTCCCATTTACACCAAATTTTTGCTTTTGATAAACGGTATAATTATCTACATCTTCGTACAAAATTTCGCGTTGAGAAAAAGCATCAATTGCAAAAGAAGCAATTATTAAAGTTGTTAGTATTATTTTCTTCATTTTTATTTTATTTAATTATATATTCAGTGTAGTAACCGTCAAAAAACATTTTCAAAATCAAGTCTTCATTTTTTTGAGGAATAATAAATTCAACTTGGTCTTCCTCGATTTGAAATAAACCATATTGTGAAATTTTGCCATTAGAAAAACTAAAATTATAGTATAAAAATTTAAACTCAGTTTCAATGCTATCTTCTTTTAAAATATTAATATGTACAATATCATCATCAATAGTAAAATAGAACGTGGTATCATTACTATTATCTTGTTTATCAACAAAATAAGAAGCTTGAGGAATACCATAACCATGAGCATAATCAAAATAAGGGAAAAGACTTGCTGAGTTAATAATTTCTTGTTTTAGTTGCATATTTGTTAATGAAGGGTCTGTTTGCAAGGCACATGCAGCAAAGCCGGTAATTAGTGGTGTAGAAAAAGAAGTTCCGTAAGAAATAGTTAATCCGTCTTTTGAAGCAACAATAGCTTTTCCGGCAGCACAAACTTCGGGTTTTAAACGTCCGTCGGCAGTTGGACCAAAAGAACTAAAATAAATGTGAGTTCCGTCATCGGGCTCAACACCACCTACGCTCAATACCTCTTGAGCATCGGCAGGAGTTCCAACAACTTTCCAGTTAGCATCGCCATCATTTCCCATAGCATTAACAACAAGAATACCTTTATCGGACGCCATTTTTGCAGCTTTAGCAACAAAAGTTGTTTTGCCGTCCATATTATATTGAAAATAGCGGGGCACTGTATAACCGAGCGAACTGGTAATAATATCTGCACCATTTTTATCTGCCCACTCGGCAGCGGCAAGCCAATTTTCCTCCTCAGAAAAAGGTTCTCTCGAAATTTCTGTACGAGCAAGCAAAAATTCGGCTCCGGTTGCTAAGCCAATGTTTATACCATTTGTTATTCCGGCAATACACGACATAACCATAGTGCCATGACTACTATATTTGTACACATAATCGTTTTTCTTTGCAAAATCGTAGGTTTTAATAATTCGATTGTTGTTTCTGATATGTTCAAAAACAGGGTGAATATCTACTGAAGGAAAACCCGCATCAAATATTGCAATTCGTATGCCTGCTCCATTGAAATTATTATTAATGAATTTGCTACCCTGCATCAACTCAAGTTGTTGATTAAGTAGAACAGAATCATAACTTGACAAAAATGTGTCGTAATCACAAGTATATGTTTGGAGAAAAATAGGTTCAATATTTTTCACAAACGAAAGTTCTAAAACTTCGGAAATTTGAGCAGGGGTTGCAATAACCGAAACGCCATTAAACCAGCGAGTTACAGTATTCACACTATCAACAATAAAATTTACAGATGAGATATATTGCTGATTAACAGGAAAATCACTGCTATCGTAGAGCGGAACGCCATGTTTAACTCTTCGGTCGATTGCTTTTTGATCAAAATATGAATATGGATCAAAAGTACTGTTTTTTTTATTGGTAAAAAAAACCCAATATCTGTTTTGGGAAAAAGAAATAACACTAAAAAACAATAAAATTACTACTACTAATTTGGTTTTCATAAATGTTTTTTAAGATAAAGTACAAATATAAAAATTTAGCCCAAACTATGTACCAATAATTTTAATATTAATTTTATTGATAATACGCTTGGGCTAATAGAAATTAATTTACAGTAGTATTTTTATCAAAATGAACATTTAATTGAGGGAAAGGAATTGTAACGCCATGTTTGTCGAGTGCGATTTTTGATTGTTCAAGAATATCAAAATAAACGTCCCAATAATCATCTGGTTCACAAAACGGACGAACAGCAAGATTTACCGAGCTATCAGCCAACTCTAAAACGCCAACAAAAGGAGGAGTGGGTTCTTTTAACACTTTAGAGTGTTGGTTCATAATATTCAGCAAAATTTCTTTAGCTTGTTTAATATTAGAAGAATAAGAAATACCAACAACCAAATCAACTCTACGACTACCAAGAGCCGAATAATTTGTAATTTCGTCGCTAAATACACTACCATTAGCTACAATAATTTTGTTATTTTCCATTGAAGCTAAAATTGTGTTAAAAATTTGAACTTCGGTTACAGTACCCATTTGACCTTTAACTTGAACAAAATCACCAACTTTGTAAGGCTTAAACAACAAGATAAGTACACCACCGGCAAAATTTGATAAAGTACCTTGAAGAGCCAACCCAATCGCAAGCCCGGCAGCACCAAGCACGGCAACAAAAGATGTTGTTTCTACGCCTACCATAGATGCAACACTAATAAACAGTACGGCTTTAAAAGTCCAATCAATTAAACTAATAGCAAAAGGCTGAACCGTGGGGTCAACTTTTGATTTTTCGAACCGCTTTTTTGTAAACTTATTTACAATTTTAATAACTCTAAGTCCTACCAATAAAACAATTATTGCAAGTAAAAACTTTGGAGCGTAAGCAATAACAAGCTCTACGGCTTTGTCTAAATAGACTTGTAAATTTTCCATTATTTTTTGTTTTAATTATTTTTTGCAAATATATTAGAAAAATATTTTTGTCAAAAAAAAGAGATTAACTTATAATATATTA
>JAFGXO010000172.1 GCA_016936595.1 Bacteroidales bacterium
CGTTATGCTTAAAAAAAAGAAACTATGATTTACACAATAATTACATACAATAGATTTGTAAGATTGAAAGCCAATCGAGAAAATGCTTTTGCAGATATTGAAGTATATTTACAACAACGCCACGATATGATACCTCAATTAGTAAATACTGTAAAAGATTTTTTGAAACACGAAAAAGACCTTTTAGTAGAAGTAATTAATGCACGAAATAATGCAGTTAAAGCCACAGATATTAATAACAAAATACTGGCTGAAAATAAGTTAAGCGGTTTAATTGACAAATTAAATATTACTATCGAACGATATCCAAATATAAAAGGTGATAATACTGTTATTAAATTGCAGACCGAAATTGCAGATACTGAAAATAAAATTTCTGCTGCACGTAGGTTTTTTAATATGGCTACAAAAGAATACAATGTTAAAACTAAAACTTTTCCTGCGATAATAATTGCAAAAATTTTTGGTTTTAAACCTGAAATAATGTTTTCTGCCGACCAAAAATCATATAATATTCCAAATACAAATTTGTTATAATATGAGATACATTGGCTTACAAGAACAAATAACAACAAATAAGGTTAAATCTGTAATTGTTTTAATCTTATACCCTATTATTACTGCAATTTCTTTTTGGTGTGTCTTTTGGCTTGTTGGTTATCTTTTTGAATATGAAGCTGGTATTGAAATTGTTTTAGGTGTTATTCTTTTTTTTCTTCTTTGGTATTTTATTGCATATTTAATCCATTCATCAATTATTAAAAGTGTTACAGGTTCATCTATTTTGCAGAGAAATCAAAATCCGAGAGTTTATAACATAATTGAGAATTTAAGTATTGCATCAGGTATGTTAATGCCAAAAGTTAATATAATAAGAGTAAACACATTCAATGCTTTTGCTTCGGGAATTGATAACAAAACTTACACAATAACACTTACCGAAGGGCTTATTAATTACTTAAATACCGAAGAACTTGAAGGGGTTGTGGCTCACGAACTTTCTCACATTAAAAATAAAGATGTAAATCTTTCTATGTATTCAATAATTTTTGCAGGTTTTTTCAATTATATTGCTTTGACTGTTGGTGTTGTTTTCGTTTTTTTTGCAAAATCTGACGAACAAGTTAAAATCTTGGGCAACGAAAACAGACCCGGACTTTTAGGAATAGTCGCATTAATTATAATGCCTTTTTTTCTAATTTTGGCAATAACAACTCTAATAACTAAAATTATGAGTTTTCTACTTTCCCGTAAAAGAGAATATTTAGCCGATGCAAATGCAGTTGAAATAACAAAAAATCCAAAAGCATTAGCATCAGCATTGCGAAAAATTTCAGGAAATCCATTTATCGAGCAAATGAAAAACAAATCTTTTGCACCGCTATTTATAGAAAAACCATTTGAAAAAGAAGGGTTTACATTTTTTGGTTTGTTTAACACACATCCATCAATAGAAAAACGAATTAAAATTTTGGAACAAATGTGATTATGAAAAATTACTACTACATTTTAGGCGTTGATTTTAACGCAAGTATTGACGAAATTAAAAAAGCATATCGTAAATTATCAAAAAAATTTCATCCTGACGCAAATCACGGAGACGATGATAAATTTTGGGAAGAACGATTTAAAGAAATTCAAGAAGCGTATGAAACTCTTTCAAACGAAACTAAAAGAGATAATTACGACTATAAATTTAAAAACTACACAAAAAATAATTTTAACAATTACGATAAAAACGAATATGAAGAAAAACTAAAACGAGAATATGAAGAATACAAAAGAAAAGAAAAGGAAAATTATGAAAGAAAATTTCAAGAAGAAAATGAAAGATTAAAAAACGAATTTGAAGAAGCCAAAAGAAAAGAAAAAGAAAAATACGAACAAACATTCAAAAATGATAATTTCCAAACCCAAAATTTTAACGATGACAATTCGAGTAAAACTATTTTTATTCGAAAAGGTTTTTGGATTTTATTATTCTTACTTGCAATAATTGTGACAATAATTTTTTATTATCGTAATAATTCTATAAAGGATACAGACGATACAATAAATGAATTATCAAATGAGCAAAATATTGAAATAATAGACAATGTAAAAGTTGAAGATTTTGATACTTTTTATGAAAAATTTTGTAGAAATACGACTTTTCAATTAGAACGAATAAAATTTCCACTTGACGGTTTTACTATGAGTGATATAGATACTGATGAAGATGGATTTTATGATGAAAGAAAGTGGGAAAAAAGTGACTGGGGTAGAGTTTTGCCGTATTATAAAGAAACGGATTATACGCAGTCAGGTTCAATTTTTGAAATTGATAAAGATGTTGATAAAGTCGTCACAAAAGAATATTTCCCAAGTTCAGATGGCGGTTTTATTATGGAATTTACCAAATTGTCTGGTAAATGGTATCTTACAATGGCTAAATTAATGTAATTTTTTAAAGCAAATCATTAAATTTTTAATATTAACATTATGGAAAATTTTACACAAACAATTGAGAAATCACAATTTAATGAAAGTGGTTTTGTAAATCACTTAAAAGGTCATTTGGGTAATAACGGAATTAGAAACAACAAAGCTTCTATTAAAACAGGTTATTCTGTTGGCACAACTAATTCTACTTTTAGAGATGACAACTATAATACTATTGGAACAGGGTCTTCTACACATAGTTCCAGTAGTTATTCCCTGTATGATAACCCTTTTGATATTTCATTTAAACACAATACCATTTCATTTTGGGGAACTTACAAAGGTCGTATTCAAGTTTCTCTATTAAATGATTATTTTTTACAAGAAGGTGCAAAGAATAATCACTACTATAATTACCGAGTTAATGGTAGTATAAATTGGGTTCATAATTCTGCAATTACAAAAGGAATTATTTTTGGTGGAATTATTTTAGGAATTATTATTGCAATTGCAGCCCAAACAGGTGCAGTTTTTTCAGTGTTTTTATTTTTATCGTTAGGCGGTGGACTTGCATCAAGTTTGTATTCCAATTCAGAAGGCAGAAAATATATTGGTGAAGTTACAGCAAGGATAAATAGTTCATTAACAAATTATAAAGAATAAAAAATAAGCATAACATATAATAGCCGATAATTGCCGGCTTTGGTGCAATTTTGAAACTTTGGTGCTTTTTACGAACCGAAGTGCTACATTGATACAAAAGTGCTGTAAATCCGGCAACTACGGCTATTATTTTTCGTTA